>JADMJT010000015.1:12696-15043 GCA_018781585.1 Burkholderiales bacterium | reverse complement strand
TGGTGCCGGGAGGGGGAATCGAACCCCCATGGTGTTACCACCGCGGGATTTTGAGTCCCGTGCGTCTACCAATTCCGCCATCCCGGCAAGAGCCCGGCATTATCCTCAGAAACTAGCCGCGTATCAAGTTCGGCTATAATCCCGGGCTTCCATTCATGCCGTTTTCGCGGCTTTTCATGAAAACTCAAGACTTCGATTTTCGCCTGCCGCAAGAGTTGATCGCGCAATTTCCGTCCGAAGTGCGGCGCGCGAGCCGGCTGCTCACGCTGGATGGGCGCGACGGTGCGCTGCGGGACCGGCTGTTCAGCGCGTTGCCGGAGCTGGTGCAGCCGTATGACTTGATGGTTTTCAACGACACGCGCGTGATCAAGGCGCGAATTTTAGGTATCAAAGACACGGGTGGTCAGGTCGAGATGTTGTTAGAGCGTGTGTTGGATGAAAAGCATGCCGTGGCGCAGATACGCGCCAGCAAAGCGCCCAAACCCGGCTCAACCATCACGATCATGGCGGACGCGGCCTTCACCGTGTTGGAGCGGGTAGGCGAGATGTATAAGGTGCGGTTGGAGGCGGAGTCGCCTCTGCTGGCATGGCTGGAAAAACACGGCAGCCTGCCCTTGCCACCCTATATCACCCGCCCGCCCAGCGCGGAAGACGAGGCGCGCTATCAGACCATCTATGCGCGTAAGCCCGGTGCGGTGGCGGCGCCGACCGCCGGTTTGCATTTCGATGAAGCGATGTTGAATGAGCTGCGCGCGAAGGGGGTGAACATGGCTTATGTCACGCTGCATGTCGGTGCGGGCACATTTCAGCCGGTGCGGGTGGAAGAGGTGCAAGAGCATCGCATGCACAGCGAGTGGTATCACGTGCCGCAAGAGACGGTGGACGCCATTGCCCAAACCAAAGCGCAGGGCGGGCGCGTGCTGGCGGTGGGCACGACCTCGTTGCGCGCACTGGAATCGGCGGCAGGGGGCGGCACCCTGCAAGCAGGTTATGGCGACACCAATATTTTTATTATTCCCGGCTATCGCTTTCGAGTCGTAGAGCGGCTGCTGACCAATTTTCATCTACCCAAATCCACGCTCTTCATGCTGGTGTGCGCCTTCGGCGGCATGCTGAACCTGAAGCTGGCCTATCGGCATGCGGTGGAGGCGCGCTACCGCTTCTTCAGCTATGGCGATGCGATGTTGATCGAGCGCGAGCAAACATGAAATTTGAACTACTCAATACCGATGGCCCGGCGCGCCGTGCGCGCCTCACTCTGGCGCATGGCGTCTTGGATACACCGGCCTTTATGCCGGTGGGTACCTACGGCACGGTGAAGGCGATGCGTCCCACCGATCTCAAAGACATCGGCGCGCAAATTGTGCTCGGCAATACGTTTCATCTCTGGCTGCGACCGGGTTTGGAGGTGATCGAGACGCACGGCGGCTTGCATCGCTTCATGGGCTGGGATGGCCCGATTCTGACCGACTCCGGCGGGTTTCAGGTGTTCAGCCTGAATGAATTGCGCAAAATCAGCGAGGAGGGCGTGAAATTTCGCTCGCCCATCAACGGCGATCCGTGCTTTTTATCGCCGGAGGAATCGATGCGGATTCAGCGCGTGCTGAATGCCGACATCGTAATGATTTTCGATGAGTGCACCCCGTATCCGGCGGAGTATGCGACGGCGGAAGAATCCATGCTGCTCTCGCTGCGCTGGGCGGCGCGCTCCAAAGCGGCGCACGGCGACAACCCCAATGCTTTGTTCGGCATCGTGCAGGGCGGCATGTATCCGGAATTGCGCGTGCAATCCTTGCGCGGCTTGGAAGCGATTGGGTTTGATGGTTATGCCATCGGCGGTCTGTCGGTGGGCGAGCCGAAAGAAGAAATGCGAAAAACGCTCAATCACATCGCGCCGCTGTTACCGCAAGACAAGCCACGCTATCTGATGGGCGTGGGCACGCCGGAAGACATCGTGGAGGCGGTGATCGCCGGCATCGACATGTTCGATTGCGTAATGCCGACGCGCAATGCGCGCAATGGTCATTTGTTCACCCGCTTCGGCGATGTGCGCATCCGCAACAGCCGCTACCGTACCGAGACGCAGCCCTTGGATGAAACTTGCATGTGTTATACCTGCCGCAATTTCACCCGCGCGTATTTGCATCATCTGGATAAGTCGCAAGAAATACTGGGTGCGACCTTGAATACCATACACAACCTGCATTATTACCAGCAGATGATGCGCGAGCTACGCACTGCGATCGAGGCCGGCCGGCTAACGGAGCATGTGGCCGAATTCCGGTTAGCCAGGGCGGGTTCGTGCTAGAATTCACGGCATTTTTAAGACCGCCCAAACCAAGGCGGC
>JADMJT010000015.1:8167-12596 GCA_018781585.1 Burkholderiales bacterium | reverse complement strand
ATGATCAGTAATGCATACGCCGCGCCTGCGGCAGGGGCGCAAGACCCGATCATGGGGCTGTTGCCGTTTGTGGTAATTTTTGTGTTGTTCTACTTCATGCTGATCCGACCGCAAATGAAGCGCGCCAAGGAACAGAAAAAGATGATCGAGGCGCTGCAAAAAGGCGACGAAGTCATCACCACCGGTGGCGTGCTGGGCAAGATCACTAAAGTCAGCGATCAATACATGAGCCTGGAGATCGCCGACAACGTCGTGATCCAAGTGCAAAAAGCCACGGTTCAAACGCTGTTGCCGAAAGGCACGATGAAAAGCAATACTTAGCCGCTCCACTCATTCCCCTTTACGCTGCGTAAATTTATGAATCGCTACCCACTCTGGAAATATATCGTGATTGGGGTGAGCCTCTTGTTGGGCTTGCTCTACACCCTGCCGAATTTCTACGGCAACGAACCTGCTGTGCAGATATCGGCCAACAAGCCCTCGGTCAAGATTGAGCCGGCCACGGTGCAGCGGGTGGAGAGCATTCTGAATCTGGGAAAAATTGCTTATCGCGGCGTGAAGTTGGAGGGAAAAAACGTCACGGTACGGTTCGCAGACGAAGACGTGCAGACAAAAGGCAGTACCGCGTTACGTGAGCAGCTGGGTCAAGAATACGTCGTGGCGCAGAACTTATTACCGCGTTCACCGGCTTGGCTCTCCTCCTTGGGCGCGCTGCCCATGTACCTGGGCTTGGACTTGCGTGGCGGCGTGCATTTCTTGCTGCAACTCGATACCAAGGCCGCCTTCAATAAGGCAATGGAGCGTCACGCAAGTGATGTGCGCAGCAGCTTGCGCGAGAAAAAAGTGCAATACAGCAGCGTGACGCGCCAGGGTGGCGAAGTGCGGGTTAAATTTGCCGACAGCGCCGCCCGTGATAAGGCGAAGGACATCATCGCGGATCGTGTCTCGGATCTGTTTGTGAAAGAGGTGCAAGAGGGCAACGAATTTGTGTTGATCGCATCCATGCGGCCGGAAGCGCTCACCCGTCGCCAGGATCTCGATCTCAAACAAAACCTGACCACCTTGCGCAACCGGGTGAACGAGTTGGGCGTGGCGGAGCCAATCATTCAGCAGCAGGGCAGTGATCGTATTGTGGTGCAATTACCGGGGATTCAAGACACGGCGCACGCCAAACAAATTCTGGGCCGTACCGCGACCTTGGAAATTCGCATGGCGGATTTCAGCGACGCCGAGATCGCCGCGGCGGAACAGGGTCAGCCTCCTTTGGGTGCGGCGCTGCACACTGAGCGCGATGGACGTAAAGTGCTGGTACGCAAGCAAGTGGCGCTGACCGGCGATTACATCACCGATGCTAGCCCCGGCTTTGATGAAAACAGTCGTGCAGCGGTCCACATGACGCTGGATAGCCGCGGCGCGCGCATTTTCCAACAACTGACACGGGAAAATGTCGGCAAACGCATGGCGATTGTGTTGATCGAAAAGGGCCAGGAAGAGGTGATTACCGCGCCCAATATCATCACCGAAATTGCCGGCGGCCGTGTGCAAATCACCGGCATGCGTAGCGCTGAAGAATCGAACGACATCGCCCTCCTGCTGCGTGCGGGTGCGCTGGCGGCGCCGATGGAAATCATCGAGGAACGTACCGTCGGCCCGAGCCTGGGCGCCGACAATATTTCGCGCGGCTTTAATTCCACCCTGATTGGTTTTGCGCTGATTGTGCTGTTCATGATGGTCTACTATCGCGTTTTCGGATTTATAGCGAGCTTCGCGCTGGCGGTGAACGTGTTGTTCCTGATCGGCATCCTATCCTTGTTGCAGGCCACGCTGACCTTGCCCGGCATCGCCGGCATCGCGCTCACCGTGGGTATGGCGATCGATGCCAACGTGCTGATCTTCGAGCGCGTGCGCGAGGAGTTGCGCAACGGCAATTCACCGCAGATGGCGATTCATGCCGGTTACGACCGCGCCTGGGACACGATTTTCGATTCTAATATCACCACATTGATTGCCGGTTTTTTCTTATTCTGGCTCGGCTCCGGTCCGGTGCGCGGTTTCGCGGTCGTGTTGTGTATCGGCATTCTGACCTCGATGTTCAGCGCAGTGACCGTTTCGCGCGGCATCGTCAATCTGACTTATGGCCGAGCGAAGAAGCTCGACAGTCTCTCCATCGGCTAAGCGGCGCACAAAGGATTCATTATGGAATTATTCAAAATAAAGCACGACATTCCATTCATGCGCTATGCGCGCGTGACGACTATCATTTCTTTGCTGATGTTCATTGCAGCGGTTGCGGCACTGGCCACCAAGGGGCTGCATCTCGGGGTGGAGTTCACCGGCGGCACGGTGCTGGAAGTACGCTATACGCAGGCGGCAGAGATTCAGAAAATCCGTGAATATTTGGCGGCGCATGGCCATGCTGATGCGAGTGTGCAGAACTTCGGTACATCGCGCGATGTGCTGGTTCGGCTACCGGTGAAACTGGGGGTGACGAGTGCCCAACTGAGCGAGCAAGTGTTTCAACAACTTCGCACAGCAGACGCTTCCGTACAACTCCAGCGTGTGGAGTTCGTCGGGCCGCAGGTGGGCCAGGAACTTTACGAAAACGGGGCAATGGCCTTATTGGCGGTGGTGTTCGGCATCATGGCTTACTTGGCGGTGCGGTTCGAGTGGCGCTTTGCGGTAGCGGCCATTATTGCCAACATGCACGATATCGTCATCATTCTGGGTTTTTTCGCTTTTTTCCAATGGGAATTTTCGCTCACGGTGCTTGCGGGCACCTTGGCGATTCTGGGCTATTCGGTGAACGAATCCGTCGTGGTGTTTGACAGAATCCGGGAAAATTTTCGCAAAATGCGCAAGGCCGCCGTCCCCGAGATTATCGACAACGCCATTACGCGCACCATGTCGCGCACCTTCATCACCCATTTCATGACCGAACTCATGGTGCTGTCCATGCTGTTCTTCGGTGGTGAAACCCTGTACTACTTCGCGCTGGCGCTTACCGTCGGGATTGTCTTCGGCATCTATTCCTCGGTGCTCGTGGCGAGTCCGATCGTGTTGTGGCTGGGCGTGTCGCGCGAAGATTTCGTCAAAGCGGAGAAGAAGCCGGAAGCCGAAGTCTTGCCCTAAGTAGCTAACGGATTAAAAGAATTCACCACGGAGGTCACGGAGTACACGGAGATAAAACTTTTCTGGTTTTAGCACTGTGTTCCCCGTTCGAACTGATTACTGCATGGAACTCCTCGCGCAATTCATCGATATTCTGCTGCACCTCGATCAGCACTTGACGCTGTTGATCGGTCAATACGGCGTGTGGGTATACGCTATTTTGTTCGCGATTATTTTTTGTGAAACCGGTTTTGTGGTGACGCCGTTTCTGCCGGGTGACTCGCTGCTGTTCGTGGTGGGCGCGCTGGCAGCGACCGGCGCGCTGGATGTGCAGGCGGTGATCTTACTGCTGATGGCGGCGGCGTTTTTGGGGGACAACACCAATTACTGGATAGGGCGCTTTATCGGCCCCCGCGTGTTCACGCAGGAATCGCGCTGGCTCAATCGGCGTTATTTGGATAAGACCGAAGCGTTTTACGAGAAGCATGGCGGCAAGACAGTATTGTTCGCGCGCTTCTTGCCCATTATCCGCACCTTCGCGCCGTTCGTGGCCGGGATCGGCCATATGACCTATAAGCGCTTTGTGCTATTCAGTATTTTGGGCGCGATCGCCTGGATCAACTCACTGGTGTTTCTGGGCTATTTCTTCGGCAATATTCCCATCATCAAGAATAATCTGACGCTGGCGATTCTCGGCATCATTGTGCTGTCGCTGATGCCGGGGATTATTCATTTTGTGCGCGAGAAAACGCGCGGCTAAGACCACGCGCGCCCTGCGTTATTTCACCCCTAGTAATTCCACATCGAATACCAAGGTTGCATTCGGCGGAATCACGCCGCCCGCGCCACGGCTGCCGTAGCCCATTTGCGGGGGAATGATCAGCGTGCGTTGGCCGCCGATTTTCATGCCGGCCACGCCTTCGTCCCAGCCGCGAATGACTTGGCTTGCGCCCAATCCGAAAGTGAAGGGGTCGTTGCGGTCGCGCGAACTATCAAATTTCTTGCCCTTGTTGTCTTTGGCCGCGGCGTCATAGAGCCAGCCCGTGTAATGAACCGTGACTTTATTGCCAGCGACCGCGACCGTGCCATCGCCTACTTTGTGGTCGGTCTTGATGAGGTCTACGCCGACTTGGCCATGGGTATGGCTAGGCGATGCGTCGTCATGCGCGGAAGCGAGTTGGGGAAGTGCGGCGAGGCCCAGGGCAGACAGGCCAGTGAGGGTGCGGATGAGGGTTTTACGCATGGAAGGCTCCGATGAAAAAGCCGTATCGTACGCGTAAAACAAAGACGGGCCAACGGGCCGTTTTTGCGTGGATGCACC
>JADMJT010000015.1:0-8067 GCA_018781585.1 Burkholderiales bacterium | reverse complement strand
TCCCACAAGTGGGAGAGAGGGACTAAGGCTCGCTACGCGAGTGTTATTTTAGGGAGGCGAGCAGCTTCTCAAACGCTTCCTCGAACAGTTTCACGCCATCGACTTGCAACTCGTCGCCTACATCGCGCATATTGATGCCGAGGTGCTCAAGCGCTAAGTAATCACGCTGCGCTTGTTGGATGCCTGTTTCCACCGTTGCGGCGGCTTTGCCGTGGTCGCGGAAGAGCCCCAGCGTGGCGTCTGGAACGGTATTCACTGTTTCCGGGCCGATCAGGCTATCCACGTATAGCACATCGCTGTAGTTGGTATTTTTGGTACCGGTGCTGGCCCACAGCGGGTTTTGCGGGCGGCAGCCTCGGGCCTTGAGCTCGGCGAACAGCGGACCATGGAATAACTCTTTGTAGCGCTGATACGTAAGCTTGCACATGGAAACTGCACTCGTACCGCGCAAGGCCAACGCTTCGGGACTGCCGATCGCATCCAGCCGCTTGTCCACCAAGGTATCCACGCGCGAGAGGAAAACGCTGGCAACCGATTTGACTTGCTGCGGATCGCCGCCGCCATCTAACCAACGCTTGAGTCCGCGAATATAGGCCTCAGCCACTTGCATATAGTGATGCAGCGAGAAAATGAGTGTCACGTTGACGCTGATGCCATGCGCAGTGAGCGCTTCAAAGGCGAGCACGCCCTGCGGGGTAGCGGGTACTTTTATCAGCACATTAGGCCGGTTGACGGCTTGGTGCAGGCGTTTCCCCGCATCGACCGTGGCTTGCTCAAGTGCTGCGAGGGTGGGCGAGACTTCCAGGCTTACATACCCGTCGGCGCCATGCGTTTGCTCCCATATGGGCCGGAGTAAATCACACGCGGCTTGCACGTCGGGCACCGCTAGCGTTTCGAAGCGTTGTTCCAGGGTTGCGCTGGTTTGGCGGAGCTGGGCGACTTCCTCTTTATAATAGGGGCTTTCGGCGAAAGCTTTCTGGAAAATCGCCGGATTGGATGTCACACCGGAAATGCCGTCTTCCTCAATGAGGCGCTTTAAGCCGCCTTCGCGCAGAAGAGTGCGCGAGAGGTTGTCAAGCCAAATGCTTTGACCAAAGCGTTTGACCTCAATCAGAGGGTTGGTCGAGTGCATAATTGCGTCGCGCTGCATGGTTGTCTCCATAATGTGGGCATACCCCTAAATTTGCGGTTAAGCTTCCCCTTTTCTTTATAGTGTCAGTTGGAAATTACACAACCATGACCGTAGTATGGGACATGGCTCACGTCCAGACCTCACCTTTATTTGCGGCGCTCCATCCAGTGCTGGCACGGGTGAAATGGCCGAGCCAAGCATGGCCTCCTTTGGCGGATTACCAGGCCTTTCTGGATCAACTGCCGCAGCCAGTGATGACGGCGAGTGGTGCTCGCTTGCGGGTGGCGCCCCAAGCATCCGAGAAATCCAATGATTGGCGCCAGGGTTATGAGCCGCGTATTTACCTAACAGGTGAATTGTCAACACGCGCGGAATGTTGGCACGATGTTTTAAATCTGATGGTATGGTCCGCCTTTCCCCAATCGAAGGCGGCGCTGAATGCGCGGCATTTCGCGCTGCTCGAAGCACGCATGGGATTGCCATCCAGGACAACGCCGCGACAACCCGCGCAGGATGCGCTGACGCAGTTCGACGAGAGCGGGGTGATTATCGTCTCGGCGGATGAAACCTTGTCCGAGTTGCTGCACAACTTCCGATGGAAAAATCTGTTCTGGGACCGGCGAGCTGACGTGCAAGCGCATATGCGCTGCTTTCTGTTTGGGCACGGCCTGATGGAGAAAGCGCTGATGCCTTATCGTGGCATGACCGGCAAAGGGATCGTGTTGCCGGTTGAGACGGCGTTTTTTACCCAAGCACCAGCGCGGCAAATCGCGGATATCGATGAACAACTCGCAAGGCTGATAGCCGACCCTCAGAAACTAATGAAGCCGCACGATCTGGCCCCAGTGCCGGTGTTGGGTTTTCCTGGGTTTACCCCAGCGAATGAAAAGGCTGCCTATTACGAGGATCAAAACTATTTCCGGCCAGGGCGTGGCGCCGCACCCTAAGCGGGAATAACTAAGCATCCTCTATTTTATTCGCATATTTTTACAGCAAGCTTTTTGTCCAGGCAGCGAAAAAATAAGGGGAATGGGGTGGAGCAGCAATTTTTTTGCTTGGTTTTGAAGTATTCAAGACCGCCTGGTTTTACACCTGTCACGGCAACGCTGGCAGCACGGCATTAAATGATGATTAATAACAGAACGTTATGAGACTGGCATGGCGGTTGCTCTAGATTAATTAAAAATAAAAATCGTCTTATATGGGGATTTGCGCCAACCTTCGGGTTGGCGTTTTTATTGGGCGCCCCAAATAGCGTCATTCATGATTGTGTAAGCGCGTATTAGAATGAGTTGAATAATCTCTCCATTCCCCCTAATGTCGATGCCTATAAAAGCGCTTGGTCATGTCGTGTTGAAAGTGCGCGATCTTTCCGTCTCCGTGCCGTTTTATCGCGACGTGTTAGGTTTGCGCGAAGTGGCGCGCTATGGCCACAACATGGTGTTTTTTACCGCAGGCAACAATCACCATGATTTAGCCTTGCTCGAATTGGGCTCGCACGCGCCTGCGCCGGACGCGCAAAGCGTAGGCCTCTATCATGTGGCATTCAAAGTCGGCGATAATTTGGATGCGTTGCGCGGCCTGCGCGACCATCTCGCGCAACAGGGTGTGCCAGTGCTCGGTCAATCCGACCACCAAGTCAGTCAATCGCTGTACATACAAGATCCGGATGGCATTGAAATCGAGTTGTATGTAGATGCGGATCCCAGTGTGTGGCGCGACAATCCGCAAGCGGTAGCGACAATACGAAAACTGAATTTAGATCCCCAATGAAACCTTTCTCTGAAGCCAGCGAAAATAACCGTGAGCCGATACTCGCCGTCTTGCGCGAGGCGTTCGCGGCGGCCACCAGCGTGCTCGAGATCGGCAGCGGCACCGGCCAGCACGCGGTGCATTTTGCGCAACATCTACCGCACCTCACCTGGCAGACGAGCGATCTGCCCGTGCATCACCCCGGCATTCAGGCTTGGCTCGATGAAGCGCTGCTTAGCAATGCGCGGCCGCCCATCGCGCTCGATGTAAACGATACGCCATGGTCTGTTGCGCCGGTGGACGGGGTATTTACCGCCAACACCTTGCACATTATTTCTTGGCCCGAAGTGGTCTGTCTGCTGGAGGGGGTGGGGCAGTTGCTGCAGCCCGGTGGCGTGCTCTGCATCTATGGTCCGTTCAACTACGGCGGGCAATTTACGTCCGAGAGCAATGCCCGTTTCGATGCGTGGCTAAAGGCGCGTGATCCACTGAGTGGCGTGCGCAATTTTGAAGCGGTGCGCGAGACTGCGCTCGAGCATGGACTCATGCTGCAACAAGACCACGCCATGCCGGTGAACAATCGCACCTTGGTCTTTCACAAGCGCTAATTCCTACGGCAACCCTTGCCGTGCCGCGTCACCTGGATGTCCCTTTTTGTCATCACTGGAGCGCGCTATTGAGTAGAGCGAATGTCGGGAGGTAAGTCCAGCGCCAAGAAAAATTCAGTGTGGTTTCAAATCGCTACACTGCGCGCGCGATGATGGCTTTTGTGTAATCCGGTCCTTGACCGAATTGGCATAAGCATTGCGTCAATACTAATGTGCGGTGCGAGCCTTCGCGTCGCGCATCGGGAACACTCTCTCCTATGATCCGGAGTTTGCCGGGTGGGTTAAACCACCCGGCCTCTTTTTTTGTGCGGCATGAAATGCAAAAAATCGACCGCGAATGATCACCAATGTTTTTGGATTCGCGGCAAATAAGTATTATTTTCTGCCCGTCCGCTTCGTGGCTTCATACAGGGGGATAACGCGTGGCAGATGCGATTCGATATCCTTGATGCGGTTTGCCGGGTCGGGGTGTGTGCTGAGTATTTCTGGCGGACGCCCGCCACCGCCAGAAATCATTTTGCGCCATACCGTGACCGCGCTACGCGGATCGTAAGCAGCACGCGCCATGAGTTCGACGCCGATCTCATCTGCTTCACGCTCTTTCTGGCGCGAGAAGGGCAGCCCGATAGCAACGTCGGTCGCGGCGGAGAGCAAGCTCGTTGCACCTTGGCCCAGGCCGGCCAGCGAAGCAAGTACCGAGACCCCCACCTGCTGCGCGACAGCCTCCGACATCGCTTCGCGTGTGTGCTCGCGCAAGGCATGCGCGATTTCGTGGCCCATCACCGCGGCGATTTCATCGTCGCTGAGATGCAAGGAGTCGATCAAGCCGGAGTACACGGCGATTTTGCCGCCGGCCGCACAATAGGCGTTGAGTTCCTTGCTGTTGATGACATTCACTTCCCATTTCCAGTTACGCGCGTCGGGGCGAAATGCACCCACCTGGGCGATCAGACGCGAGGCGATCTCGCGCACGCGTGCCGTTTGCTGGGGATTAACGTTGAGCGCGCCTTTCGAAGAAAATTTTTGCATTTCTTGGGCGTAAAACTGCGCCGCGCCAGCTTCCGCTTGCTCCGATGAAACCAGCAGGAACTGCCTGCGGTCCACCCCCACTTCGCCCCCCGCGGTCGTGGTTTGGCAGCCCGCCGTGATCAAGCCGGCAGAAATCAACGCACCGATGACGATGAGTTTCAGGGAATTGAATGAAAACCAGGCCATGATTTTTACCTTTCTAGACGTATTCACCACTTAACGACATGCACATTTGCCAAAGTGCGCCCTAAAAACCGTTCACCGATGGTTTGGAATCTGACTGGCACATCGGTGACGAAATACTCATAACTCGCCTTCGTCCGGCTCGGATTGCCAAATTGCTGTTCTTTAAGTAGTGTAGCAGCGCGCTCTGCCATGGTCTGTGCGGAATCTATCAGACGCACATTCGGCCCTGCCACGTCTTGCAATAGCGGCGTGAGCAGCGGGTAATGTGTGCAACCTAACACTAGGGTATCCACCCCTTGCGCCAGCACCGGTTTCAAATATTCCTGCGCCGTGAGCCGCGTCACCGGATGATCCAGCCAGCCTTCCTCCACTAAGGGCACAAACAAAGGACAGGCTTGCGAGTAGAGGCGTATATCCGGATCGTAGCCGTGTATCGCTTGCGCGTAGGCGTTGCTATTGATGGTGGTTGGCGTGCCGAGGATGCCGATCTGCTTGTTACGTGTCGCCTGCGCGGCGCCGAGGGCCCCCGCATCAATCACGTCGAGTACCGGCACCCGCGACAAGTCACGCACGATTTGCGCCGCGACCGCCGCCATGGTGTTGCATGCGATGACGAGTAACTTGACTTCTTTGGCCAACAGAAATTCTGCGATCTGAACCGTGTAATGCGCAATCGTGTCGACTGATTTGACCCCATACGGCACGCGCGCAGTGTCGCCGAAGTACACGATGTTTTCGAAAGGCAGCCGCTCCATGAGCGCGCGCACGACCGTCAGGCCGCCGACGCCGGAATCGAATACACCAATGGGGGACTTCGGATCGATTTGCATAGTGGGACGGGAAATCTAGCCAGGAATTAACACGAATGGAACGATGGTAAGTATATCAGCCCGGAACCCCATGCCGCCCCAGCGCCCAGGCAACATGCTCGCGCACCAGGCTGGACGGATGCTCACTTTTGGTTTGTAGCGCGCGAATGACGCCGGGTGACGTCGGCGCATTGCCCAGCGCGACCGCGATGTTGCGCAGCCATTGAGCGTGCCCGATGCGGCGGATGGCGCTGCCCGCGAGGCGTGCGTCGAATTCGGCTTCGCTCCAATTGAAAAGCGTGACAAGGGCCGCCTCATCCAAACCATGACGCGGGTGAAAATCGGCTTCGCACGTCGCTTGCGCGAATTTGTTCCACGGGCAAACCAATTGGCAATCGTCACAGCCGTAAATGCGGTTGCCCATGAGGGGCCGTAGTTCGACTGGAATGCTGCCCTTGTGCTCGATAGTGAGATAAGAAATGCAACGTCGCGCATCGACTTGATAGGGCGCGACGATGGCTTGGGTGGGGCAAATGTCGATACACGCATGGCAGGTGCCGCAATGGTTCTCGGTCGCTGCATCGATCGGTAGCGCCAAGTCGGTATAGAGCTCCCCCAGAAAAAACCACGAGCCATGTTCGCGCTGCAAGAGCAAGGTGTGTTTGCCGCGCCAACCCAGACCGGCGAGTTGTGCCAGCTCCACTTCCATTACCGGTGCGCTGTCGGTGAAGGCGCGATGATGGAAGGGGCCAATGGCTTGCGTAATGCGGTCGGCCAATTTTTGCAGCCGGTTGCGCATCAGCTTGTGATAATCGCGGCCCAGGGCATAGCGCGAGATGAAAGCTTGGGTGGGGTCATTGAGCACGTCCCAGCTATCGCGTGCGTGGGGAGGGTGATAGTCGATGCGAGTGCTGATGACGCGCAGCGTGCCGGGCACCAGCTCCGCCGGCCGCGCACGTTTCGTCCCATGTTTTGCCATATAATCCATCGCGCCATGCCTGCCCGCCGCCAACCATTCCAGCAGCCGCACTTCCGCCTGAGGCATGTCCACGCCCGCGATGCCCACTGCCTGAAAGCCGAGTGCTTTCCCCCACGCTTTAATTTGCCGAGCGAGTTGGGTCGGGTCGAGTTTTCTCGTGTCTGGGATAGGGAGGGACATGCTGTGCATCATATCCTGCCAAGCGAGGCGCCATGCAATTGACACGCTTCCTGCCGGATGAGGCCGCGACGCTGTCGTTTGGCACGATGTTGGCAAAAGTGCTGACACCGGGGCTAACGCTTTATCTCGATGGCGAACTGGGTGCGGGTAAAACTACGCTGGTACGCGGTGTGCTGCGCGGGCTGGGTTATGCAGGCAAAGTGAAAAGCCCTACCTATACCCTGGTTGAACTTTATACAGTTTCGAGCTTATACTTGTATCACTTTGATTTTTATCGTTTCGCCGATCCGCATGAATGGCTGGATGCGGGGTTCCGCGAGCACTTCAATCCGGACACGGTGTGCTTCGTGGAATGGCCGGAAAAAGCCGGCGAATTTTTGCCCATACCGGATGTGCGAATCGCGTTGTCTGTCGTGGATGCAGGCCGAAGTCTCCACATCAAAGCAGAAACGGAGGCAGGTAAAAGATGTTTGGTACGATTGGAAAAAGGAATGAACGAGTAGCGGTGCTATGCCGCATGATGGCGGCGCTCGCATTTTTTTCTGCATCGCTTTCCACAAGCTTTGCCGCTGACCCAATCAAAATTACCGCCGCCCGCGTCTGGCCCGCTGCCGAATACACACGCATCACCCTCGAATCCAAGCAGCCGATCAGCTTCAAACATTTCACGATGAATCATCCCGATCGTGTCGTGCTCGATCTAGAAAGCATCGAACTCAGCAACACGCTGTCGCAACTGTCAGCCAAGATCGGCGCCGATGATCCCTACATCAAAGTGGTGCGCGTCGGGCTTTTCAAACCAGGCGTGGTGCGTTTGGTATTCGATCTCAAGACCGAAGTGAAACCCTCGGTATTTACCGTCAAGCCCTATGGCGACTATGGCCACCGCTTGGTGCTGGATATTTATCCCGCTAAACCAGTTGATCCGCTACTAGCACTGTTGGAAATCGGCAACGCGGTGGATGCCGCTGCGGGTATGGGTGCCCAAGCCAAAATCGAAAAAGCCGCTCCTACGCCTTCGATCAAGCCAGAAGAAAACCTCGCCAGGGTGGAGGAAGAAAAAGCGGTCAACCCGCGCAAAGCCAAAGGCAAGAGCAAAGACCCGCTGGATTTAGTGCGGATCGTGACGATTGCCCTGGATGCGGGACACGGTGGCGAAGACCCGGGTGCGAAAGGCAGCCGGGGCACCTTCGAAAAAGATGTCACCTTATCCATCGCTAAACGCGTCAAGGCGCAACTCGACGAGGAACCTAATATGCGCGGCTTTTTGGTGCGCGACGGCGATTATTTCATTCCGCTGGGCAACCGCGTGGCAAAAGCGCGCAAGGTCTCAGCGGATTTGTTCGTGTCGATCCACGCCGATGCCTTCATCAACCCCGAGGCGCGCGGCTC
>JADMJT010000105.1 GCA_018781585.1 Burkholderiales bacterium | reverse complement strand
GAGGACACTGCTCAGCGAATGTTCTCGGCGTTGAAGATGACCACTTGGTCACCGATGAAATTCACCGTGATATGGCGCTTATCATCGCCCCAGGTGCAGCTTTTCACGCCGAGTACGTCGCTGCAGCGCTCGGGCGTGCCGAGGAGCTGTTTCACTTCCGTATAAGGCATGCCGACCTTAAGCTTGTCGTAATTTTCCACGCTGAGTTTGCCGCAAGCCGCAAGCAGCATGGCCAAGGAAAAAATAATGCTGGTTTTGATATTCATATCGATTCAGTCCTCTTTTTCCTGTGTAAAAGCAAACCCCAGCGGGGCGCTCAGTTGCGCTTCTTCGAACATATTCAGATACAAGATGAGGGGCTGGGCGAGCCCATCGTAGCTTACCTCATACTGATCGAGAAAACCCTTGCCGCGCTCCGCTGCATCGGTATTAAAAGTACAGCAATGGCCCAGACGCTGGTAGTGCACGATTTCGCCGCTTGGGCCGCGCAGGGCGTTGAGGTAGCGCCACTCGGATTCAAAACCGGGGCCGGGCTTGATCGGATTGGTTTTTTCAAAGCCGTAGCTGGCGTCGGTTGAGACTGCTTCGAGCGTCGCTACGCCAGCCGAAAGATAGCGCTTGAGATCGCGCAGCGCGAGATTACGATCCGGGGTTTCCGCTTGTTGCAACAGGTGCAGGAAACGCCGCGCCGGGGCATGGCGCTGCGCGCTGGATTGGGCGAGCCACGTCATCGCCTCCTCCGTATTCTGCTCGACCCCTTTGCCGTCGAGCAACAGCCGTGCGTAAAAGTATTGCGCCTCGGGCTCGTTCTGCTCCGCCGCGCGCTTGAACCACTTAGCGGCTTGCGTGAAGTCGCGCGCGTCTTCAACACGGATGTAGTGCAAGCCTAAGTTAAGCTGGCCTTTGGCGTCACCCGCATCCGCGGCTTTCTGGAACCACTGGGCAGCGGCCTCGAAATCCTGCGCCACGCCCTCGCCCGTTTCGTGCATCTCGCCCAAGACATTGAGTGCGGGAAGATGGTTGGCTTGTGCCGCTTGCTTCAACCAGGGCAACGCTTCGGGCGTACTCTTCACAAAACCACGGCCGCGCCGATACATCTCGCCCAAGGTGAATTGCGCTGCCGGTACGCCCTCCTCCGCCAAAGGCTGCAAGTACATAAAGGCTTGTCCATAGTGCTTGGCGTGATACGCAGCCAGCCCGTCTTCCAGCTCGCCCGCATGCGCCATGAGCGACAGCGGCAGCAGCCAAATGAGATTAAGCCATGAGCGAGACATAGTCTTTGTAGATGCAACGATCCATGACCACGAATAAGCCGGCGGCACGCGCACGCTCGGCAGCGGCCAGGTTTACGATGCCCTCTTGAACCCACAGCGCAGGGAGTTTGAGGCGAATGCATTCATCCACTAACGCATCCAAATGCTCGGCGGCGCGAAAAACATCCACCAGATCGATTCGATCCGGCACCTCGGCCAGGCTCGAATAAGCCTTCTCACCCAGCACCTCATTCACCGCCGGGCGCACCGGAATAATGCGGTAGCCAAAGCCCTGCAGGGCGCGCGCAACGACGAAGCTCGGGCGATTCGGTTTGGGCGACAGGCCCACTACCGCGATAGTCTGCACGCGGGAAAGCAGTGCTTTGATTTCATCCGGAGCGGGATTTTGAAACGGCATGGATAAGGTAAACCGGAACGAGTACGCGAATCATACCCGGTGCGCTCACACACGGAAAAGACTTGTTTAAAGGGGAGAACGAAGAAAAACGGGGGAAGAACTTATAGGAAAGATTCCGGCCGGGCTGCCCCGACCGGAAACGGAACAACAATTAAACCATGTCTTTCAGTGCTTTGAGCGCCAGGATTTTGACGGCTTTGCGTGCCGGCTTGGCTTTGAACATCATTTCTGCGCCGGTGAATGGGTTCACGCCTTTACGCGCTTTGGTCGCGGGCTTGGTGACGACTTTCACTTTCAACAGACCCGGCATCACGAAGTTGCCGTGCTTCTTGAGGGACTTGCCCATCATGCCGGCCAGAGAGGCCAACACGCCACCCGCATCTTTTTTGCTGATGCCGGTGTCGGTGGAGATTTGCGCCATGATTTCGGATTTGGTTGGTGCTTTTGCTGCGGCTGGTGCTTTGGCTGCTGGTGCTTTTGCCATTACTTATCCTCCTTGTGGAATGTGTGGTGGTACGGGTGCGAAGAATCGTATCACAACTAAAATGCGCCATAACAGCTTTTTTTACCTTAAAAATACTATCTAACCCTCTTGCGCAACAAATTAAAAACTGTTCTCAGCAGCGTCCGAATATAAGCATATGCCGATCACTCACCAAATCGACTTGGCACTGTGGAAGCGTAGCCGCGCGCAATTGTGCGCGCACTTCTTCGATTTCATACGCCGCCAACAAGCTATTAAAAAAATCGCGGCGCAGAATTTCCGGTGCGTCCGCAGCATGCAATGCAAGTAAGCGGGCCGCTTCTTCTCGCGAATGTGGCCGCATCAAATCCATCACGCATACTCGGGCGTTAGGCTTCGCGGCGTGCCGGATAGTTTGCCAAAGGACATCGGGCGTAGACAAATGATGCAGCAAGCTATTGCTGATAATCGCGTCGAATGCTTGGTATTCCAACTTTGAATCGGGTAGACAAGTGCAACACAGCGTAATGCGCTCAGCGCAGTTGGCACGCGCGATCGCCGCGCGTCCCAGCGCCAGCATCGCTTCCGCGCCATCGACACCAACGATCTCTGTGTCGGGATAAGCACGAGCGAAACGCAGCGTCACATCTGCCGCACCGCAGCCGAGATCGAGTACGCGCCCGGTTTTGAAATTGGAGAAACGCGCCGCGAAGTGGGCGACGAAAGCGTCATGCGGCGCGCTGAAATCGGCTTCAGCATAGGCTTGCGCCTGTGCCGGGTCAGCCATCAATTCGGGTTCGGGGATGCGTTGCATGCTTTCAGGATTAAAACCAAATAGACAGGGTTAAATCAATAAAGCTTGTTCTCGCCTTCAGGCCGCGTCTTAAAGCGCTTGTGCAGCCAGTAATACTGCTCAGGCATTTCTAATACGCGCTCCTCGATGAAAGCATTCACGCGGCGCGTATCGGCGGCGATGTCGTCGCTCGGAAAATTTTCCCAAGCCGGATAAAACGTCAGCACATAGCCTTGGCTACCGGGAAGCTGTCGCGTCACCGCCGGCAAGATGCGAGCATTGGCCAAGCGCGCCAGGCGTGCCACGCCGGTGATGGTCGCGGCTGGCACGCCGAAGAAAGGCACGAAAATCGAATCGCGCGCGCCGAAATCCATATCGGGCAAATAATAAAAAGGCGTTCCGTCGCGCACCGCCTTGACCACGCTGCGCACGCTGTCCTGGCGTGAGAATAAACGCGGGGTATTAAACCGGCGGCGTCCTTGCAGCAGCAAGCGATCGGCCAGCGGATGCTTTTGTTTGCTGTACATCGAAGCGACTTGCACATCGATCGATAAACGCGAGCCGCCCATATCCAGCCCGACGAAATGCGGCGCGAGCAGGATGACCGGCTGGCCGCGCAGCGCTTGCCAATGCGTTTCACCCTCGATGCGCACGATGCGTTTGATCCGCGCGGCACTCGACCACCACAAGATGCCACGTTCCAAAAAGCTTCGTCCAAAGGCGCAAAAGTGCTCGCGCACGCGCCGCTCGCGTTCTTGCTCATTCAATGCCGGAAAACACAGCTGTAGATTGGTGCGCGCCACCTCGCGCCGCTCGCGGCCCAATGCATAAAACAACAGCCCCAGGCCCTGCCCGATTGGGTTCAGCAGCGACAGCGGCAGAAAATGCAGCAGCCAAAGACAAAATATCGCGACGCGAATCATCGCCCCTCACCCCGCACCGCTTTATACCGGTTATAACTCCACAGATATTGCGCCGGACATGCCCGCACGATGGCTTCCACTGCCGCATTGATTTGACGCGCGGCTTGCTCGGGGTTTTCACTCAAGGGCGCGATGGGCGGCAGGTAACGCATCACAAAACCGCGCCCCCAACTCAAACGCTCGGCATAAAAGAAGATGATTGCCGCACCGGTTTTTTGTTGCAGCCGCGCGATCAGTGTCATGGTGTAAGCGGGCTGGTCAAAAAAATCTGCCCACACGCCCTCGCCCAGGCTGGGTACTTGGTCAGGCAGCGCGCCAATGGCCTGGCCCTGCTTTAACGCGGCGAGCAATTTTTTTACCCCGGCATAATCGGTGGTGGCCAACGCGACCTGACCGCGCGCGCGCCCGGCGCGCATCAGCGGTTCGAGTTGCGCCAGTTTCGGCGGCCGATACAGTTCGGTAAACGGAAACTGTGCGCCGCAGTACAAGCCGCCCATTTCAAAACAGCCGACGTGCGGCGTGAGCAGCATCACGCCCTTGCCGGATGCGCGCGCCGTCTGCACATGCTCCCAGCCTTCGACGCCTCGCACCAATTTGAGCACATCGGGATAGGGGCGAAACCAAACGATAAATAGCTCCAAGACGCTCTTGCCGGCTTCCGCTATGGCCTTGAACAACAAGCGGCGGTTGGCGGCCGCATCCGATCCCACCTTACTGTGATAAAGGTTTTCACGTAATCGACGTGCATAATGTGGCGAGGCCAGATACACGCCCCACCCCGCCACGGCGCCCAGCGCATGCACGGCCCATAGCGGCAAGCGGGCAAACAACCGGAGCAGCCATGTCATTAGGAAGTCACACGCCTTTCTGGATGGGCCAAGCTTTGGTATCCTATTGGGTTCTTGAGCGCTTATAAATGAAGAGAACGGACACGATGAACGAATTTCTATTTACCTCGGAATCGGTTTCCGAAGGGCACCCGGACAAGGTTTCGGATCAAATTTCTGATTCGATTTTGGACGCCATCTTAACCCAGGACCCGCACTCGCGGGTAGCGTGCGAGACGCTGTGCACCACGGGTCTGGTGGTGATTGCGGGCGAGGTCACGACGAAAGCGGTAGTGGATTTCAATGTGGTCGCACGCGAGACGGTAAAGCGCATTGGCTATGACAGCTCCGAGATCGGCTTCGACTACCACACCTGCGCCGTGATGGTGAGCTTGGGCAAGCAATCGCCCGACATCGCACAAGGCGTGAACGAAGGCGAGGGCCTGTTCCTGGATCAAGGCGCGGGCGACCAAGGCTTGATGTTCGGCTATGCCTGCGACGAAACCGCGCAATTGATGCCGATGCCGATTCACTACGCGCACCGCCTGATGGAGCGACAATCGGAACTGCGCAAGGATGGGCGGCTGCCCTGGCTGCGCCCGGACGCCAAATCCCAAGTCACGATTCGTTATGTGGATGGGAAACCCGTCAACGTCGATACCGTGGTGATCTCGACCCAGCATCACCCGGAGGTATCGCATGCGGTGCTGTCCGAAGCCGTGATCGAGGAAATCATCAAGCCGATCATCCCCGAAAAAATGCGCAAGGACACGCGCTATCTGGTCAACCCAACTGGCCGCTTTGTGGTTGGCGGGCCGATGGGCGATGCCGGCCTTACCGGACGTAAGATCATCGTCGACACCTATGGTGGCGCAGCGCCCCATGGTGGCGGCGCGTTCTCCGGCAAAGATCCATCGAAAGTGGATCGCTCAGCTGCTTACGCGAGCCGTTATGTAGCGAAGAACATCGTTGCCGCAGGCATCGCCAGCAAGTGCCAAGTACAAGTTGCCTACGCCATCGGCGTGGCTAAGCCAGTGAGCCTGATGGTCAATACTTTCGGCACCGGCAAATTGTCCGACGAAAAAATCGTGAAGCTGATCGAGAAACATTTCGACCTGCGGCCCAAAGGCATTATTCAATCGCTCAATCTGCTGCGCCCGATTTACACGCGCACCGCCGCCTACGGCCACTTCGGCCGCGACGAGCCGGATTTCACGTGGGAAGCAACGGATAAGGCGGAAGCCTTGAAGGCTGACGCGAAACTCTGATTATTGCAACAACCATCGCACTGAGGGGCGCTGCAGCTCACCGTTGAACGCATGGTGAGTCAGGCTTGGTGCGACGGCTCAACGTAACAACGGCGCCTATTCATTTACCATGAATGGAGATGCTATGAACGCCGTACTCAATCCCAATTTTGCCGACTATAAAGTCGCCGACCTGTCCCTCGCCGCCTGGGGGCGCAAGGAAATCGCCATCGCCGAAACCGAAATGCCCGGCTTGATGGCAATCCGCCAGGAATTCAAAACCCAGCAGCCGCTCAAAGGCGCGCGCATTACCGGCTCGCTGCACATGACGATTCAAACGGCGGTGTTGATTGAAACGCTCACTGCACTCGGCGCGGAAGTGCGTTGGGCCTCGTGCAATATTTACTCCACCCAAGATCACGCCGCATCGGCCATTGCCGCGGCCGGCATCCCGGTATTCGCTTACAAGGGCGAATCCTTAGAAGAATATTGGGAATATACGCACAAGATTTTCGAATGGCCGAATGGTCAATTCTCGAACATGATTCTGGATGACGGCGGCGACGCCACGCTGCTGCTGCATCTGGGTGTGCGCGCCGAAAGCGATATTTCCGTTCTCGCCAAGCCCACCTGCGAAGAAGAACGCGTGCTCTACGCCTCCATCAAAAAACGTCTGGAAACTCAGCCTGGCTGGTACTCGGCGCGCATCGGCCACATCAAAGGCGTGACTGAGGAAACCACCACTGGCGTGCATCGCCTGTATCAGATGTTCGAAGAAGGCAAACTGAAATTCCCAGCCATCAACGTCAACGATTCCGTCACCAAATCCAAATTCGATAATCTTTACGGCTGCCGCGAATCGCTGCTCGATGGCATCAAGCGCGCTACCGACGTGATGATCGCCGGCAAGGTCTGCGTGGTATTGGGCTACGGCGACGTGGGCAAAGGCTGCGCACAAGCTTTCCGCGGCATGGGCGCCTCGGTGTGGGTCACGGAGATCGATCCGATCTGCGCCCTGCAAGCGGCGATGGAAGGCTACCGCGTGGTGACCATGGACGAGGCCGCCGACAAAGGCGATATCTTCGTCACCGCCACCGGCAATGTGCACGTCATCAACCACGATCACATGGCCAAGATGAAAGACCAAACCATCGTGTGCAACATCGGCCACTTCGATTCCGAGATCGACATCGCCTCGGTGGAAAAATATCAATGGGACGAGATCAAACCGCAGGTCGATCACGTTATCTTCCCCGACGGCAAACGCATCATCGTGCTCGCCAAAGGCCGCTTGGTGAACCTGGGCTGCGCCACCGGGCACCCGAGCTTCGTGATGTCGGCTTCGTTCTCCAACCAGACCATTGCGCAGATCGAGCTATTCAACCACACCGCCGATTATCCGATTGGCGTGTATGTGCTGCCCAAGCATCTGGATGAAAAAGTCGCCCGCCTGCATCTGAAGAAAATCGGCGCGCACCTGACCGAACTGTCCGATACGCAAGCTGCTTACATCGGCGTGCCGAAAAACGGCCCGTACAAGCCTAACCACTATCGTTATTAAAACCTTGATCCACGGCGTACGTGGAGGTCATAGAGGGAATGCCCAAGCATTTTCCCCGTGAAACTCCGCGCACTCCGTGTCCTCCGTGGTGAGAAAAAACATGCCCGATAAACGCACATTCAGTTTTGAGTTTTTCCCGCCCAAGACCCCCGAGGGTATGGAGAAGCTACGCGCGACGCGTCAACAGCTTGCACAGCTCAAGCCTAAATTTTTCTCGGTAACCTACGGCGCGGGCGGTTCGACCCGCGACCGGACGCTGGAAACCGTGATGGAAATTCAGGCTTCTGGTTCTGCCAGCGCACCGCATCTGTCGTGCATCGGCTCGACTCAAGAATCGATTCAAGAAATTCTCGATCTATTTAAGGCGAAGGGTATCCGCCATATCGTTGCGCTGCGTGGCGACTTACCTTCGGGCATGGCTGACCCCGGCGAGTTTCGTTACGCGAACGAATTGGTGGCTTTCATTCGCAAACAAACCGGCGACTGGTTCCACATCGAAGTCGCGGCCTATCCTGAATTTCATCCTCAAGCGAAAAACGCGCAAGACGATCTCGCGAATTTCAAACGCAAGGTGGAGGCCGGCGCGAACGCGGGGATCACACAATATTTCTACAACGCGGATGCTTACTTTCGCTTCGTGGATGATTGTGTCGCGATGAATGTGAACATCCCCATCGTACCCGGCATCATGCCGATTACGAATTGCGCGCAGCTATCACGTTTTTCCGACGCCTGCGGCGCGGAGATTCCGCGCTGGATCAGAAAACGGCTGGAAGCCTACGGCGAGGATTTAGATTCCATCCGCGCCTTCGGTTTAGATGTGGTCACTGATCTGTGCGACCACTTGCTCCAAGGCGGCGCACCGGGTTTGCACTTCTACACTTTGAATCAAGCCGGGCCCAGCTCGATCATTTGGCAACGGCTGGGTTTGTAAACCCTACGTGATGCTCTCTACGCTCGACAGCGTGGAGAGCGCCATATCCGCCAGCAGCACAGTGAAATCCTCGTGCACTGCACGCTCAGCGGTGCGCACGGCCGCATACAGTTGCCCCCACAAACCCTTGGCGCCGATCGGCAGCGCGTGGACGTAGCCGCGATCCAGATAATGCTGCACCGCCCAGCGCGGTAGCGCGGCGATGCCACGCCGCGACGCCACCAGTTGCAGAATCGCCACGGTCAGTTCCGCAGTGCGCCGGGGCGGATTCACCCGCGCGGGTTTCAATACGTGGCGCACCAGATCCAGCATGCGGTCGGGCACCGGGTAGGTGATCAGCGTCTCGCGTTCGAAATCACGCGCGGTGAGATGCGTCCTAGCCGCCAGCGGATGGCCGCGCGCAAGCAGCCCCACCATCTCGTAGGTAAACAGGGGAAAGTAGGCAACGCCCGCCTGGCGCTTCGATTCCGACACGATCACCACTTCTGCTTGCCGCTCGTGCAGCAGCTTCAATGGCTCCGCGTGAAAGCCCGGCACCAGATCCAACTCCACCTCGGGTTGCCGCTCGCGGTAGGCGTCCATCGCCGGCATCAGCCAGTCGTAACAGGTATGGCACTCCACCGCGATGCGCAGTTCGCGCGGCGCGCCCTGCGCCTTTAACTGCGACAGCGCCCGCCGCGTCGCCTCCACCTCGGGCAACACGCGGCGAGCCAGCACCAAGAGTTGCTCGCCCGCTGCCGTGAGCCGTAACGGCCGCTGCTGGCGCTCGAACAATGACACGTCCAGTGCACTTTCCAGCGCCGCGAGTTGATGCGACAACGCCGACTGGGTCAGGTGCAGCCGGGTGGCCGCACGCGTCACGTTGCCGGTATCAGACATCGCGGCGATGGCTTTTAGATGGCGTAGCTCTATCATGATTAATACTCATAGTATTGTGCGAATAATGTGTTTGAATCATATATTAAAACCGAACATCATGGCGCATCTGATAAAAGGAAACGATCATGATTCACACGCATACCCTCGGCTACCCACGCATCGGCGCTCAGCGTGAACTGAAATTCGCCCTGGAACAACACTGGCGCGGCGAACTCGCCGAGGAAGAATTGGAAGCAGTCGGCCGCGACTTGCGCGCCCGCCACTGGGCGGCGCAACGCGCCGCTGGCTTGGATTACGTTACCGTGGGCGATTTCGCCTTCTACGACCACGTCGCCAATCACATTCAGCTCTTGGGCTGCGAGCCAGCGCGCTTCCATTTCACTGCCGATACACCGGAACTGACCCGCTATTTCGCCCTCGCGCGCGGCGTCGACCAAGCCACGCAGGGCACGGTTGAAACCGAGTCAACTTGCGCCTGCGGCCCGCACGGTTCGCCCGCATTGGAAATGACTAAATGGTTCGATACCAACTATCACTACCTGGTGCCGGAATTCCTGCCGGAGACTTCATTCAAGCTCGCGTCCACGCGCCTGTTTGACGAAGTGGATCAGGCGCGCGCCCTCGGCCATCCGGTGAAGACCGTTTTGCTGGGGCCACTCACCTTTCTATGGTTGGGCAAAGAAAAAGTTCCCGCGTGCAACCGCTTGGATCTGCTCGAACGCCTATTGCCGGTTTATGGCGAGATTTTGGCGCGGTTGAAGGCATTGCAGGTTGAATGGGTACAGATCGACGAACCGATCTTAAGTCTCGATTTGCCGCCCGCGTGGCGTCAGGCGTTCGAAGCTGCCTACTCGCGCCTGGCGAGCGGCGGTGTGAAACTGCTGCTCACCACTTACTTCGCACCGCTACAGGAAAACCTGCGCCTGGCCTGCCAACTGCCGGTGGCGGGATTGCATGTAGACGGGGTGCGTGCGCCGGAAGAACTCAGCGGCGTGGCGGACTGGCTGGCAACGCACAAAATATTATCCGTGGGCATCGTCGACGGCCGCAACATCTGGCGCACCGATCTGGACGCTGCGTTGACGCGCCTACGCCCGCTCGCCGTGTTACGGCAGGAACTTTGGCTCGCGCCTTCTTGTTCGCTACTGCATGTACCGGTGAGCCTGGAAGGCGAAACAGCACTTGAGGGTGAGCTAAAATCCTGGCTCGCTTTTGCCCAAGAAAAATTAGACGAACTGAATGAACTCAAACGCGCATTAAAAGGAGAAGCTTTCGACTGGCAGCTGCGGCGAGCGGCGCTGGCGAATCGCTGCGGAAGCGAGCGCGTCCACGACGCAGGGGTCGCAGCGCGTGAGAATGAACTACCCCTGAACATTGACCAGCGTGCCTCGCCCTTTGGCATACGGCAGGCGAAGCAGCGCGTGCGCTTCGCGCTGCCGCCCTATCCCACCACGACCATTGGCTCCTTCCCGCAAACTGCAAACATTCGCGCTGCGCGCGCGGCATTCCGACGTGGCGAATTGGGTGCCGCGGGGTATGGCGATGCGATGCGAGAAGAAATTGCTCGCGTAGTGGCGTCGCAAGAACGCCTCGGCCTGGACGTGCTGGTGCATGGCGAGGCCGAGCGCAACGACATGGTGGAATATTTCGGCGAGCAACTTGGCGGCTTCGCCTTCACGCGCAATGGTTGGGTGCAATCCTACGGCTCGCGCTGCGTAAAGCCGCCCATCATCTACGGCGATGTGTCGCGGCCGCGACCCATGACCGTAGCGTGGAGCGTGTACGCGCAATCACTTACCCAGAAGCCCATGAAAGGCATGCTTACGGGGCCAGTGACGATTCTGCAATGGTCTTTCGTGCGCGACGATCAGCCACGCGAGCGTACGGCTTTGCAAATCGCGCTCGCTATTCGCGACGAAGTGCTGGACTTGGAAGAGGCTAACATCGGCATCATCCAGATCGACGAGCCGGCGCTGCGCGAGGGCCTACCGCTGCGCCAAGCGGCGCGCAAAAATTATTTAGCCTGGGCCACCCGCGCCTTCCGCATCGCCACCGCCGGCGTACGCGACGCGACGCAGATCCACACGCATATGTGTTACGCGGAATTCAACGATATTCTGCCGGCCATCGCGGCGCTGGATGCGGACGTAATCACCATCGAGACCAGCCGCTCCGATATGGAGCTACTGCGCGGCTTCGGCGAGTTTTGCTATCCCAACGAGATCGGACCCGGCGTTTACGACATCCACTCGCCGCGCGTGCCGACCGTGGAGCAGATGACAGGTTTGCTGGAGAAAGCCACGTGCGTCATCCCGGCAGAAAACTTGTGGGTTAATCCGGATTGCGGGCTGAAAACTCGGGACTGGCGCGAAACGGAAGCAGCGCTGGCCAATCTGGTGGAGGCCGCGAAACGCATGCGCGCCCGGACTGGTTTAAGCGGGGAGAACTTCGCTTAACGCTGCCAGACATTTATTCACATTCGCTTCGCTACTGCCGTAACCCATGAGGCCGATGCGCCACACCTTACCGGCGAGATCGCCCAAGCCCGCGCCGATTTCCAAGCTGTATTCGTTGAGCAAACGGCTGCGCGTTTTAGCATCGTCCACCCCCGCCGGGATTTTGATCGTGTTCAATTGCGGCAGGCGATACGGCTCGGCTACTAGGAATTCAATGCCAAGCTTCTCCAGCCCGGTTTTGAGCTTGAGGTGATTGGCATGATGCCGCGCCCAGGAATTTTCCAAGCCTTCTTCTTGCAGCATCACCAGCGATTCGTGCAGGCCGTATAAGGCGTTGATTGGCGCGGTGTGGTGATAGGTGCGCTTGGCCGCCGTCCAATAACCGAGCACCAAGCTCAGGTCCATGAACCAGCTTTGACCGTGCGCTTTGCGCGCTTTGACTGCCTCCACCACGCGCGGGCTGAAGGTTACCGGCGACAATCCTGGCGTGCACGACAGGCATTTTTGGCTGCCGGAATACACCGCGTCCAAGCCCCATGCATCGACCAAGAGCTTTGTTCCCGCGAGTGAGGTCACTGCATCGACAATGGTCAGTGCGCCATGCTGGCGCGCGATTTCGGCCAGGGTCTTCGCATCCGATTGCACGCCAGTGGAAGTCTCGGCATGCACGAAGGCGAGCACTTTCACCCCGCCGTTGGCTTTAAGGGTATCGGCGACTTGGTTCGGATCGACCGGCATGCCCCAGGCATCTTGAATCAAGATCGGGGTGCCGCCACAGCGCTTGACGTTCTCCACCATGCGCCCGCCGAACACGCCGTTCACGCACACGATGACTTTATCACCCGGCTCTACCAGATTGACGAAGCAGCTTTCCATGCCCACCGAGCCGGGCGCGGAAATAGGAAAAGTCAGATCATTCTCGGTCTGAAATGCATAACGCAGAAGCGTTTTCATTTCCTCCATCATCTCAACGAAAGATGGGTCGAGATGACCGATGGTGGGCCGCGCCATCGCGTCCAGCACGCGCTGCGATACATTCGAGGGCCCTGGCCCCATCAGCGTGCGCAATGGGGGTTTAAAAGAGGTAATGCGTTTATGCGCTTCGGGTTTCACGTCAAGTCCTTCATATTTACGTCAGCGCTTCAATCGGCTCGCGCTTGCGCTTCTTTTCCACCGTCGTGCCTAACAGGGGTCGCATCGCAGTCAGGGTATTGGAAAACAAATTCGGGTTGCCTTGCTCCAAAGCGGCCAGCACCGTCTTCATGTGCATGCGCTCGGTCGGCATGCCGAAACACGCCGGGCAATTTTCGTGCACCACGGGCAGCGGCGCATTCTGGGCAAAGGCCGCAGTCTGCCGTTCGCGCGCATAGATGAAAGGTCGAATGATGCGCAGATCACCCGCGTCGTTCACGTAATGCGCCTTCATCGTGCGCAGCTTGCCGCCGAAAAACGCGCTCATCAAAAAGGTTTCCACTGCATCATCCAGATGCTGCGCCAGCGCCAACACGTTATACCCTTCGCGCCGCGCGCAGCCATAAAGCATGCCGCGCCGCATGCGCGAACAAAACGCGCAGTACGAATCCTTAGTCATGGATTTTTTGGCTTGCTCCAAAATTGGGAAGCGCTCTACAAAATAAGGGATGCCGAGCTGGGGCACATAATCCTTCAACGGCGAGGGATCGTAATCCGGCGATAAGGGATCGATGGTGCACGCGGCCAAACTGAACTTGATCGGTGCTTTCTTTTGCAAATCGAGCAGCACATGCAGCAGGGAGAGGCTGTCTTTGCCGCCGGAAAGACCCAGTAAGACACGGTCGCCGTCTTGGATCATGGCGTAATCGCCGATAGCTTTGCCGGCGGCGGTGAGCAGGGAGCGCGGTGGTTTCGTTGGTTCAATCATTTACAACCCTTTTGCAACCACGGATGAACACGGATACACACAGTTAAAACAAAAGCATCATCGATGTTATCCGTGTTCATTCGTGTTCATTCGTGGTTTCAATAAAATACAAACTACAAACTCGCG
This sequence comes from Burkholderiales bacterium, assembly GCA_018781585.1. GTDB lineage: Bacteria > Pseudomonadota > Gammaproteobacteria > Burkholderiales > Thiobacteraceae > RBG-16-58-11. The sequence continues at coordinate 1,577 of JADMJT010000105.1, read as the reverse complement.
CTGCGCCCACCATCCACCGCCAGAATCTGGCCGGTGACGTAAGGCGCGTCATACACCAGAAACTGCACCGCACGCGCGATGTCTTCCGCGCTGCCTTCGCGCTTGAGCGCGGTGTGCGCGATGATGCGGCGGCGCTCGTTTTCATCAAAAGAGGGATCATCTTCCGGCCAGAGGATGGGGCCCGGTGCAACGGCGTTCACCCGCACTTGCGGCCCCAATTCATGCGCCAGCGATTTGGTCATGGCCACCAGCCCGGCCTTGCCGATGCTGTACACGACATAGCGCTTCAGGGGACGCTCGGCGTGGATGTCCGCGATATTAACGATGCAGCCATGGGCATGGCGCAAAGCCGACGCCGACGCCTGCGCCAAAAATAAAGGCGCCTTAAGATTGGTGCCGATCAGATCGTCCCAATTCTCCAAGCTGATTTCACCCACTTCGGTCGGATAAAAACTGGACGCATTGTTGATCAGCACGTCGAGCCGCCCATAATGCTTGAGTGTGGCTTCCACCAGTTGCGGTAGCTGCTCGATATGCAGTAGATCACCTTTCACCAAGGTACAGGAATCGCGACGCAGATGATTCAACTCATCGGCTAGTGCCTGTGCTTCGTCGAGCGACGAGCGATAGTGCACCATGAGCCGCGCGCCTTGGGCGTGCAGCATGCGGCAGGTGGCCGCGCCGACGCGTTTGGCGCCACCCGTAATAAGGACGATTTTTTCGTTTGTTTGCATGGGCTGGAGAGGGAGGGGCCGCTGCTATAATGACGCGGCAAAAACCCTATAAAAGTAGAAATCTACCACACTCTCTCATTGCTGGCGCATGCCCTCACTACCTGAACCCTCCCCTGACGCAAAGGCCCACAGCCAACAGGTGCAAGATCACCTGCGCGCCGACATCGCGGCACAGGGTGGCTGGATAACCTTCGCGCGTTATATGGCGTTGGCGCTGTATGCGCCGGGGCTGGGTTATTACGCCGCAGGTTCGGCCAAATTCGGGCCGGCGGGCGATTTCACCACCGCGCCGGAGCGATCAACATTATTCGGCCGCTGCGTGGCCCGGCAAGTGGCACAAGTCTTAGGCGAGACGGGCGGCGATATTTTGGAAGCGGGTGCGGGCAGCGGCAAACTCGCTTGCGACGTGCTGGCGGAATTGGAAAAGCTGGGCATGCTGCCGGAGCAGTACTTAATACTCGAACTCTCGGGCGAATTAAAAGCGCGCCAACACGCCACCCTCGCCGCCCACACACCGCACCTGCTGGACAAAGTGCAATGGCTGGATCAACTGCCGCAAATCTTCAGCGGCGTCATGCTCGGTAATGAAGTGCTCGATGCGATGCCAGTGCATCTGGTCGTGTGCAAAGACGGTGCCTGGCTGGAGCGAGTCGTGAGCGTGCATGAAGCCGGGTTTAGCTGGCAAGATCGGCCCATCGCGGACAGCGCATTGCTGCAAGCCGCTCAAGCGCTCGATGTGCCAGACAACTATCTCACCGAAATCAACCTCGCCGCGCCCGCCTTCATCAGTAGCTTGGCCGAGCGCCTGCAACGCGGCGCGCTATTGATGATCGACTACGGCTT
>JADMJT010000004.1 GCA_018781585.1 Burkholderiales bacterium | reverse complement strand
CTCTATACCCTGGGCATTCGAATGTTAGTCAGTTTGTTCTAACAAAGGAGAAATCATGCGTTTTATTATTTTCTTGTCCTTTCTGTGTTCCCAACTCGCCTTTGCCGGCGCGGATTATGCACGGGAAAAGAAATGGGCGGATGAAATCACCCCCGGCATCGTCGTGGGTGATGCGCAGTATTTGGAGGCAAACGGGCATAAATTTCTCACGCTCTACACCGAAGCGGCCAATGCCAAAGCCGGCTTGGTCATTGTGCATGGTATCGGCGTGCATCCGGAGCATGGCTTGATCGGCGTGCTGCGCAGCCGCTTGGCCGATGCGGGCTATACCACGCTCTCGATCCAGATGCCTGTTTTGGCGGTGGAGGCGCAATCGGATGCTTATCGGCCTCTCATGCCGGAAGCGGTGGAACGTATAAAAACCGCAGTGCAGTTTTTGCAAAGCAAGGACTATAAAAAAATTGCCGTCGTCTCGCACAGCTTGGGTTCGCGCATGAGTCATGCCTATTTCAAGGCCAATGCGGATACGCCGGCTGCGGCGTGGGTGGCGATCGGCATGGCGGATGACAGCTACGCCGGCATCAAGGTGCCGATTTTTGATTTATATGGACAGAAAGATAATCCGCCCGTACGCAAGAATGCGAAGAAGCGTGCGGATTCGATGAAAGGTAAAGCCACCTCCATGCAAACCCGCGCACCGAATGCGGATCACTTCTTTACCGGCCAAGATGATGTGCTGGTGAAATACGTGAAGGAATACTTGGATAAGACGATGTGACGTGGCTTGTGCTGAGTGAAATCAGGTGTAGCTTTTCTGTTCCCTGCGCCGCCCGGGTTTTTTCTTCAGCACGACCACGCCCTTGATCGCATCGGGGCCGGTGATCTTGATGGTCGGATAGGCGGGGTTGAGTGGTTTGAGAAACCACTCGCCATCGATGATCTGCAACTGGCGGAAATAAAATTCCTCTTCGATCTTGGCGATGACGAATGAGCCATCATGCGCCAGGCCTTCCGGCTCGCACACGATGATGTCGCGGTGCTGAAACTCTGGCTCCATCACGTCGTCCAGCACCATCAGCGCGAACGGCTCGGCGTCATCGCAACTGCTGCTGGCGGGCATTTCGGCTTGGATCGGAATGGTTTTACGTTCAGTCATGATGTTAGCCTTAGCCGGTAATGCGTTTCAACGCTTCCTGATATTTTTCGCTGGTCTTTGCGATTACTTCCACCGGTAGTTTAGGGGCAGGCGCCTTCTTGTCCCAGTGGATCGACTCCAGATAATCGCGCACATATTGCTTGTCGAAGCTGGGCGGGTTGCTGCCGGGTTGATATTGATCCGCCGGCCAAAAGCGGGAGGAATCCGGGGTGAGCGCTTCGTCGATCAAATACAGCTTGCCAGAATCGTCTTGGCCGAATTCGAATTTGGTGTCGGCGATGATAATGCCCTTGGTCGCGGCGTAATCCGCAGCGGTTTTGTATAAGGCAATCGCCGCGTCGCGTACTTGTTCCGCGAGCGGCTTCCCGATCATCCTCACGGTGCGCTCGAAGCTGATGTTCTCATCGTGTTCGCCGATCTCGGCTTTGGTCGAGGGCGTGAATAGTGGTTGCGGCAGCTTGTCGGCCTCGCGCAAGCCGGCGGGCAGGGCAATGCCGCACACGCGGCCATCACGCTGATATTCCTTCCAGCCCGAGCCGACCAGATAGCCGCGCACGATGGCTTCGATCGGCAGCGGTTTGAGCTTTTTGACCACGAGGGCGCGGCCGCTTACTTGCGATGCTTCTTCGGGTTTGACCACCGATTCCGGCGCATCGCCGGTGAATTGATTGGGGAGAATATGTTTCAACTTCTCGAACCAGAAATTGGATACCGCCGTCAGCACTTCGCCCTTGGACGGGATCGGGTCTTGCATCACCACGTCGAAGGCGGAGAGGCGGTCGGTGGTGATGATCAAAAGGCGATTTGCATCCACTTCGTAGATGTCGCGCACTTTGCCGCGATTGAGCAGCTTCAGGCTTGTGATGTCGGATTGGAACAAAGGTTGGCTCATGCAAGGGTCTCGAATTAAATGGGGAAATGCGAAAGACGCTATTTTCGCTTAAAAGCGTCGCATATCCAAACTTGCCCGATATACGAAAATAGGGTCGGTGCCGATGGTGTTTCGTAGCGCCGGCATCCTTGCCGGCAACCAATGCGGCATGCCGGCAGGGATGCCGGCGCTACATTTATTTAGTGAGTGCGATGAATAGCTGCGGCAGGCGCTCCGGCAGGCGCTGGATGTTGTCGATCACGGTGTATTGCTTGCCGAAGATATCGGCCACGTATTCATCCGCTTTTGGATCAAGGTTAATGCAGTAGGTGTAGATGCCTTTTTGATCCAATTCCTTCACGGCCTGGCGCGCGTCTTCGATCAGCAGGCGTTCGTCCTTGGTATCCACGTCGGACGGTTCGCCGTCGGTCAGAATCAGCATCAGTTTCTTGTCGGCTTTTTGCGCCTGCAAATAATGTGCGGCATGGCGCATGGCTGCGCCCATGCGGGTGGAGTAGGCGGCCTCCATGGCGGCCAGGCGGCCTTTGACTTCATCGTCCCAGTGTTCGCTATAGCCCTTGATGTGCAGGTAGCGCACGTCGTGCCGGGTGTTGGAGTGGAAGCCGCCGATGGCGAACGGGTCGCCCAATTTATCCACCGCCCAGGCCAGCAGCGATACGGCTTCCTGGCTCAGTTCCAGAATGGTCTGATCGGAGCCAGAGGCTTTTTCATTCAGCGATTCGGACAAATCCAGCAGCAGCATGACGGCGATGTCGCGGCCGCTGGTCTTGTGGCTCATGTTGATGCGCGGGTCGGGCGTTGCGCCGCTTTTGAAATCGATCAGCGAGCGCAGCGCCACATCCAGATCCAGCTCGCTGCCCTCCTCTTGATAGCGGATGCGCACTTTGTCTTGCGGCTTCAATAAATCCAACATGCGTTTCAGGCGCTTGGCCAAGGCGGCATGTTTGATCAGCAGCTGGTCGATATGCGCTGGGTTGCCCTTGGGATGCAAGGCCTCGTACACGCTGGCCCAATCCGGGCGGTAGGTCTGGCTGTTGTAGTCCCATTCCGGATAGTGGCGCGGCGGCAGGCCTTGGAGTTCTTCTTCCTCCAGTTCAATTTTGCGATGATCGTCGAACATTTCTTCATCGTCGCTCTGCTCGTGGAAGCGCCATAGGTGGCGGTTGTCGTCGCGGTAGTCCACTTCGGTATTGTCGAAATGCACCTTGGCAAACTGATCGCTTTGCCGCCGGGTTTTGGCGACATAACTCAAGGCCAGGCTGGCGATGGCTTCGGTGCTGGATTCACCTTGCGCCATCAGATCGTGAAAGCGCTGGGTGAAGTCAAGCAGCTGCGCATCGCAATAGCCGTGCCGCGGGTCGAGCAGGGCGCGCGAAAGCATGGCCAGGCGGTGACGCAGGCAAGAAGTGCTTTCCGGGTCGCACGCATCTTCTACTGGTTTGGGGTGCAGCTTGATGAACAAGCGGCGCAGGCCGGGGTATTCGCGCATGGCGAGCGCTTCTACCCGCGCGTCTTCGAAAAACTCGATGGCCATGCGCTGGAACGGGCTGTAATTATCGGCAAAGATCGCCGTGGTCCAGCGGCGGTGACCGACAATGTGGGCGAGCACGGCGCGGTAGCGGTCGAGACCGGAGATGACAATTTCTCCCGCAGGGAGACGATCGCTCTCTCCCTCGCCTTGCGGGGGAGAGGGGAGGATGAGGTCGTCGTACACATCGGGCAGGCGGATGCCGAGTTGGTCGTAGTAGGGAATCGGTTTACGCAGTTCGTCGAATTTGAGCGAGTACGGCACGAAATGCGCATCGGTTTGCCACAGGCTGCGCAGATACAGATCCAGCTTGCGTTCGTTGTCCACCAGCAGCGTGCCATGGCGTTCTTTTTGCAACATGGCGCGGCTGTCCGCCGATTGCAGGCTGAAATAATCCTGCTGCCGTTCGGGGTGATCGCCGTAGTTGCGGATGCCGTATTCCACCCAGTTTTTCAGGCCGGCGATAGAAACTTGATTCAACAGATAGGGCGAGTGCGTGAAAAATTCCGGCAGACCGGGGCTAGCGAAAGTGGTGTGAATGCCATGAATCGAGCCGGTAGTGCGCTCCATAAATGCCAGCGCCAGATTCATGTAATCCTGCATCTGTTCCTGCGAGTGCAACCGTCGCGACGTGGCCGCCAAGGATTGCAGAAACGGCACGATGGCGCGGCCGTTGGGCGATTTCCACATCTTGCGAATGAAATCCGAAATGGCCGGCAAAGCCGATTCGCCTAGCGTGGTCGCGATCGTCGGCCACTCTTCCAGAAAGATCAGCACCGGCTCGACCCCGCGCCCCATCTTGCATAGAAAGCGCGCGTACTCCAGATAGGCATCGATGCCCTCGCGCGACAGAACCGACAAGGCCTCGGCCATGCAGTCCTCGAATACCTCGGCGACCTGCGGGAAGCCGCAGCTAAGCTGTTCCCGGTAGCCCTTCATGAGCGGGTGTTCGTAGGCGGTGGGCGCTTCAGACACGCTTGCAGGCCCTAGGCGAATGTCGCGTCGATGGCGTGATCCAGCGTGTCGCGGATATCCGCGTCATCGGTAATCGGACGCACCAGCGCCATGCGGCAGGCGTCGCGCGGCTCCACGCCGCCTTTGATCAGCGTCGCGGCATACACCAATAGCCGGGTGGAGATGCCTTCGTCCAGGCCATGGCCTTTGAGGTTGCGTGCGGTCCTGCCGATCTTCACCAGCTTGCCGGCCAGCGCCTCGTCTGTGCCGGTTTCCTTGGCCACGATGCCGATTTCCAATTGTGCATCGGGATAGTCGAACTCGAATGCGGTGAAGCGCTGCTTGGTGGATTGTTTCAAATCCTTGAGCAGGCTCTGGTAACCGGGGTTGTAGGAAATCACCAACTGGAAATCCGCATGCGCTTCGATCAGCTCGCCTTTTTTATCCAGCGGCAAGGTGCGCCGATGATCGGTCAGCGGGTGGATCACCACGGTGGTGTCCTGACGCGCCTCGACGATTTCATCCAGATAGCAAATCGCGCCGATGCGTGCGGCGGTGGTCAGCGGGCCATCCAGCCAGCGTGTGCCATTGGCTTCAAGGATGTAACGTCCGACCAGATCGGAGGCCGTCATGTCCTCGTTGCAGGCCACGGTGATCAACGGTTTGCCCAAACGCCAGGCCATGTATTCGACAAAGCGCGATTTGCCGCAGCCGGTCGGGCCCTTGATCATCACCGGCAGACGCGCGACATAAGCCGCCTCGTATAGCGCGACTTCTTTACCCTGAGCTTGATAGAACGGCTCTTTGCGAATTTTGTATTGATCTTTATCGGTCATTACTGACTCCCGAACAGAAATGGTTTTATCCCGGAAGAAAAAACGCCCCCGCGAACGGAGGCGTTTTCATTGCATCTACTGCAAAGCTGAGCTTACTTATGCACGCCCAGTTTTTCACGCCAGCCGGGATAGAGTTTGTCGGCATCGCCTGGGAAGGATTCGAACGCACGTGCGAATTCCTTGTGGCTCTTGGCGAACTCGATCGGGTCCGCGCCGGCTTTCCAGCACTCGTACGATTGACGCAGGGAGATCGCGCCGGCCGCCGGGCTGTCGATGTGGCCGTAGGAGCCGCCGCCGGAGGTGTTGATCACGTTGCCGTGGCCCAGGTTCTCGAAGAAGCCTGGCAGGCGCAGCGCGTTCATGCCGCCGGAGATGATCGGGGTGGTGGGCTTCATGCCGTACCACTTCTGGAAGTAGACCGGACCTTGGCACTCGTCGCGCTCGATCATGTAGGCGATGATCTTGTCGGCGTTTTCGCCTTCCATCTTGCCGTAGCCCATGGTGCCGACGTGGATGCCGGAAGCACCTTGCAGACGGGAGATTTTCGCCAGCACAAACGCGGTGTAGCCACGTTTGGCGGAAGGCGAAGTGATCATGCCGTGGCCAGCACGGTGATAGTGCAGGTATTGGTTGGGGTACTGACGACGGGCGGTGGTGATCATGCCGGGGCCGCCGACGAAGCCGTCCACCAGGAACGCGACTTTGTCCGCATCCGGGCCGAAGGCTTCCAGAATGAAATCGGCGCGGGCGCACATTTCGTAGTGGTCGTCTGCGGTAATGTTGGCGGAGAACAATTTCGCCTGGCCGGTTTCGTCTTGCGCGCGCTTCAGCGCGTCATACACCAAGGGGTAAACTTTCTTGGCGGGGCAGAATACTTGATTGCCTTGCGGTTCATCGTTCTTGATGAAATCGCCACCCAGCCAGAATTGGTAAGCGGCAGCGGCAAATGGCTCGGGACGCAGACCCAGTTTCGGTTTGATGATGGTGCCGGAAATGTAGCCGCCGTCTTTGATCGGGCGGCCCAGAATGCGCCACATATCGGAAATGTCCTTGGACGGGCCGTCGAACAACTGGATAGCGCGCTCCGGCACGTAGAAGTCATGAATCTTGGCGTGCTCGATGTCGCCCATGCCTTGGTTGTTACCGATCACCAGCGTCAGGAAGGACACGATCATCATGCGGCCGTCGGTCATATTGCGGTCGAACAGTTCCAGCGGATACGCAATGCGCATGTCTTCGGTGGCTTCGTCGATGTAATACACCAGCGCGTCCACGCCCTTGGTGAAGTCGTCGGTGGTGGAGACTTCAACGTTGGTGCCGGTGGAAGATTCAGCGGCGAAATGGGCGGCGGCTTCCAGGTAGCCATAACCTGACTTCGGCTTCATCTTGTAGGCGACGAGAATGTGTTTTTCGCCCTTGATCAGGTCTGCTTCTTTCAGGTCAAGGTTTGCGTAACGTGCTGATTGATCCATGATTACTCCATAACAGGGGGAAGAATTCCCATATTTCTGACTCGGGATAAGGGGCAAGACTATATAGCCTCACAAATATCATGGATACTAAATAGTAATGATGATAACCATAAGGGATGCTTATGGTAGATGGATGCAGTTATGGAGAAAGTGAGGATTAACACCCGCGCCAACCGGCGCGGATGATAGGTATGGTGAGCTTAATTCCGTGGCTTACCGTGTGTGGCGATGAGCGATGCAACGACGGAGGCGGTCAGGATCACCGCCACGATGGCGAGCGATGCCGGCGTCGGCATGTGGTACCAGGGCGCGATCAGCATTTTGGCGCCGATGAAGGTGAGCATAGCCAGGGCGTGCCGATGCTCACCATTTCTATTGCTATGCAGCGGATTGCAGGGCAGCGATGCGCTCTTCCAGCGGCGGGTGGGTCATGAATAGGCGCTTCAATCCGCCGCCCATGCCGCCGCTGATGCCGAACGCCGCCATCTTATCCGGCAGCGGCGCCGGATGCTGACGTTGCAAGGCTTGTAGCGCGGCGATCATTTTCTGGCGACCGGCGAGCGTGGCGCCGCCGTGATCCGCGCGGAATTCGCGTTGGCGCGAGAACCACATCACAATCATGGAGGCGAGAATACCCAGCACTAATTCCGCCACGATCATGGTGACGAAGAAAGCAGGGCCGTGGCCACGTTCGGTCTTGAACACCACGCGATCTACGAGATGGCCGATGACGCGCGAGAGGAACATGACGAAGGTGTTGACCACGCCCTGGATCAGCGCCAGCGTCACCATGTCGCCATTGGCGACGTGCGACACTTCGTGGCCGAGCACGGCTTCCGCCTCGTCGCGGCTCATGTTGCGCAGCAGACCGGTGGAGACAGCCACCAGCGCGTTGTTCTTGTTCATGCCGGTGGCGAAGGCGTTGACCTCGGGCGAGTCATACATTGCCACTTCCGGCATGCCGATCCCAGCCGTTTCAGCTTGCCGCCGCACCGTCGTCACGAGCCAGATTTCCTCCGGTGTGCGTGGCGTTTCGATCACGATTGCACCGACCGCGCGCTTGGCGCTCCATTTGGAAATGGCGAGCGAGATGAAGGCGCCGCCCATGCCCATGATCGCGGTAAACGCGAGTAGGGAAGTCAAACTCAAGCCGCCGTCTTGCAAATAGGGCTCGATCCCCAGTAGCCGGGCGGTGAACGATAGCACCAGCACAATGGCCAGGTTAGTGGCGAGAAAGAGAAAAATGCGTTTCATGGTATGGCCTCTAGTAATAAACGTTAATGCGGTGTTTCTTCGCTTTCCTTGCCATGCGATTCGGCCTTATGCGTGAAATACAAAGCCACGCCGACCAGTGCGATGGCGCCACCCAAATACAGCAGATCCAGCGTGGTCGTGAGATTCATCTTCAGCGCCTCCTCGAACAAGGTGACGATCAGAATCATCAGGATTACCTTAGCCAAGCGCGCCTTCAAGTCATCCAAGCTCTCGATCACCAGGATCTTGCTCGATGTCTTGCTGCCATGCGCTTCGTCAATATCGCTCACGAAAAGTTCATACATGCCCAACGCGAAAATCAGCATGAAGGTGGCGAGCAGATAGCCATCCACCACCTCCACTACGTGGGTGATGGTTTCGTCGTGCATGGCTTTACGCGTTTCGGTCGCCATCGAGGGGTCGGCGTAATTCAACATGTGGCCCACGAGATAGACCACGTCCACCGTGGCCATGTAGAAAATCGCGGTGGCGGCGGCCATGCTGGCGACTACCGCGACGACCACCACAAAGCGGCCATTCCACAGTGCTTTTTCAAATAGGTGCTCGAAGAAACGCATGCATAACTCCTTGAAATTTAATCCGGCTGAGAACGGCGAATTATAGTGAAGTTTGCCTATCGTTGCTGGCGTGCTTCACTGCGAAAAGACGGGAGAGGCGATGGCATCCGTGTTTGAATACGCGCGCTGCATCGGCGCGCGGTTGACCGCCACAAAATCGATGCTGATTCTATCCTGCGCGATAGGCCGGAAGAATTGATTTGCAAAGGTGACATGATCGGGATGATGGCGATAACTCTCGATCACCTTGGCGTGGGCAAACTCTACCAGCCAACAGCAGCGATACTGGGCTTGTTCGGCGACCGCCCAGCCGGTGAACACGCGGCGCACGCCAGGAATAGTGCTGAGCACCTCTCGCCCGCGCGCCATGATGGCTTCGAGTTGCGTATCCGCTGCACCTTCCGCGTTATACATAATGACATGCTCAACCGGTAGCCAGGGTTGGCATTGCATCAGCACTTCGGCGGCGCGCCCCGCCGAACCCCAGAGCCGCATACTGCGCTCGACGTGATCCTGCAAGACGTGTCTGATGCCTTGCATCGTCTCGAGGTAGCCGCCGGCATGCGTTTGCGCACTCGTACGAATGTATTTTGCGGCGACATCGGACAATCCGGTATAGCAGTTGATTTTGGCGATGCCGTGCAGGATCAATTTATGGTATTGCTCTTCAGTGAGCCCGCTGCCGCCATGCAGCACGAGCGGCAGGCCGAGGGCTTCATTGATGCGTTTTAAGCGCTCGACATCGAGCTTGGCGCGGCCGCGTAGCCGCCCATGCACGGTGCCGATGGAGACCGCAAGGCAGTCCACGCCGGTACGGTCGACATAGGCTTTGGCTTCTTCGACTGAAGTGTAAATCACCTCGCCGGGATGCTTGGCTGCATTTTCGCCTTCGCCGCCGGCGACATAACCCAGCTCGCCCTCCACGGTCACACCGCAGGCGTGCGCCATGTCCACCACGCGCCGGGTTTGGGCCACATTGACGGGAAAAGCTTCGTGCGATGCATCCACCATTACGCTGTTGCAGCCGAGATTGATCGCGCGCACTGCCGAGGTATAGCTCGCGCCGTGCTCGAGATGAATGGCCACTGGCACCGTACAATTCCGCGCAGCGCGTTCGACCGCAGCCATCATGAGCGTGAAGTCATAACTTTCGAAATGCGATTCAGCGAGGCCCAGAATCACCGGCGAACGGCAGCGTTCCGCCGCTGCGATAATCGCCTCCAAAAAGTCCAGGCTCACCAGTTCGAAGCTACCCACGGCATAACCGTTATGGTAGGCGTGATGCAGCATGTCGCGCATGTCGGCTAGCGGCATGATTTCCCCTCGTTAGACCCTAATTGTTGTGCCACTACTTGATGCAGGTCATCCAGTGCCGATCCCGTGATGAGGCTGGCGCAGTGATGGTAGAGCCACAGATTGCATGCGATGGGCTCAACTAAATTATCGCGCGCGTGAATTTGAAATTCGCGCCAGGCCATAACCCATTGATCCTCGGCAAAGCTATCGACACACAGCCAATGATCGTCGTGCAGAATGACTTCCAAACCGCGGTGTCGCGCCAGCGCGATGCGTAAGGGGTTTTCTATTCGCAGCAAGGCGAGCCGCACCCGGTTGTAACACGCCGCCTCAATCTGCTTGGGGAAAATGCGCCAAGGAGGGATGTCGTTCGGCGTATCCATATTTCCCCAGGCTTTAAGGCGACAATGCCATCAGGATTTACTCCTATTGGCCCGACTCGGGCTCGCTGTCGAGCTTGCCTTCGATAAACACGCGGCTGGCTAAAATATCTTCGGCTTCGATTGTCATCAGGTCGGTTTTGCTCAGCGCTTTGCTCGCATTGGCAAACAGCCGATTAGCCTGGCGCAGGCGTGCGCGGTCCAACGCATTGCGGACCGAGCGCGCGTTGGCAAAATGCGCGAGCTTCATACGCAGCGTAATGTATTCAAAGAAAGCTTTTTCGGCATCCGGGCTGAAACGATAATTTTGTGTCGCCAGCATCAGCTTGGCGATATGCAGCAACTCATCCGCACTGTAGTCGGGGAAATCGATATGGTGCGCGATGCGGCTGCGCATGCCGGGGTTGCTGTGGAAAAACTTATCCATGCGGTCTTTATAACCCGCCAGGATCACGACTAAATCATCGCGGTTATTTTCCATAACCTGGAGCAAAATCTCGATCGATTCTGCGCCGTAGTCGCGTTCGTTTTCGGGCTTGTAAAGATAATAGGCTTCGTCGATAAACAGCACGCCGCCCATGGCTTTTTTAATCACTTCTTTTGTTTTTGGGGCGGTGTGGCCAATGTATTGGCCCACCAAATCATCGCGGGTGACGGAAACCAAATGGCCTTCGCGTACATAACCTAAGCGATGCAATATCTCGGCCATACGCAGGGCCACGGTGGTCTTACCTGTACCGGGGTTGCCGGTAAAGTTCATATGCAGGGTAGGGGTCTCGGAGGTCAGCGCAAATTGTTTGCGCAGCCGATCCACCAATAATAGCGCCGCGATTTCGCGGATGCGCGTTTTGACGGGCTTGAGCCCGATCAGCTCGCGGTCGAGCTTGTCCAGTACTTCTTTTACATTCGAGGCTTCAAATTCCGCCTCAAGATTAACAGGAGCATCGTCTGCCAGCACCGTTGTGCTATCTGAATTATTTGTGTCATTCATTGTAAAACTCCGGTTATCACCAGGTGAAAAACGGTGACGGATGAAACGTCTCAACCGTCACCGCTCAGCTCACTTAATTAATAACGCTCGCCTTCAGGCTTGTCGGTCGCGTAGGAATGGATGCTGTAACGAATCATCCGGCCCCCAATTTCCTGACGTACCAAGCCGAAGCCGGGCTCTTTCTTAGGACGATTAACAATATAGGACATGGTCACGCTCTCTACCCCACGCACCGCGCTAAACGCGATAACGCGGATGTAGTGATTGGGATAGGTCTTACGGCAATTGTTCACTTCCATCAAAATTCCGGCAGGATCTTTCAGGTCGAACATCGGGTTGCCGAACATTTCCCAGTAGGTGTTGCGCGGGTGCGGATCGTCGGTGTACTCGACGCTTAGTGCCCAACCCCTGCCCAGGGCGTATTTGATTTGCGCGGTGATTTGCGCATCGGTCAAGTCAGGCAGAAAAGAAAACTGCCCTTGCGTGACGCGATTGCCTTGATTGGTCATCATAGTCGCTTCTCCTTGAATGAATTAAACGCTGGCCGTGGTAGTCGGCACAAAGTCGGGGCTATCGGTGGATTCGTAGTTGAAGGAAACATCCTTCCACGTCTCCAAACCGGCTTTGAGTGGGCCGCACCATTTGGCTGCATCAGCCAGAATCTGCGGGCCTTCGTTCCAGATGTCGCGGCCTTCGTTACGTGCCATGATCATGACTTCCAGCGCGGTACGGTTTGCAATTGCACCTGCTTGAATACCATCCGGATGGCCGATGGTGCCGCCGCCGAATTGCAGAACCACGTCGTCGCCTAAGTAGGTCAACAACTGGTGCATCTGACCAGCGTGAATACCGCCGGAAGCAACAGGCATACACTTATTCAATGACGCCCAATCTTGTTCGAAGAAGATGCCTTTTTCGAGTTGCACTGGCGTATGCGTATCAAGCAGCGTGTCGTAGTAACCGCGAATCATCAGCGGGTCGCCTTCCAGCTTGCCCACCACGGTACCTGCGTGGATGTGATCCACACCGGCCATACGCATCCACTTACAAATCACGCGGAAGCTCATGCCATGATTTTTTTGACGCGAGTAGGTTGAGTTACCGGCGCGGTGCAAGTGCAGAATCATGTCGTTCTTACGTGCCCAGATCGCCATCGACTGAATCGCGCTGTAACCGATCACGAGGTCGATCATGATGATGATCGAGCCCAAGCTCTTAGCGAACTCGGCACGTTCAATCATTTCTTCCACGGTGCCGGCGGTCACGTTCATGTAGTGACCTTTGACTTCGCCGGTTGCAGCGGAGGCTTTGTTCACCGCGTCCATGCAATACAGGAAGCGGTCACGCCAGTGCATGAAGGATTGCGAGTTGATGTTCTCGTCGTCTTTCATGAAATCCAAACCGCCCTTAAGCGCTTCGTACACCACGCGGCCATAGTTTCGGCCAGACAGACCTAACTTAGGTTTGGTGGTCGCACCCAACAGCGGACGGCCAAACTTGTCCATACGCTCGCGCTCAACCACCACGCCGGTTGCCGGGCCTTGGAACGTCTTCAAGTAAGCCACAGGAATGCGCATATCTTCCAAGCGCAAAGCCTTCACCGCCTTCATGCCGAACACGTTGCCGATGATGGAAGCGGTCAGGTTGGCAATCGAATTACCTTCAAACAAATCGATGTCATAAGCGATGTAAGCAAAGTATTGTGCTTCGGTTTTTGTGCCGGGGCCGGTGTTCGGCACCAGGTCAACGCGGTAAGCCTTAGCGCGATACATTTCGCAGGCGGTCAAACGGTCAGTCCACACCACGGTCCAGGTCGCGGTGGAGGATTCGCCTGCCACGGCTGCGGCGCATTCTTCCGGATCCACACCCGCTTGCGGGGTCATGCGGAACATCGCGAGGACGTCGGTCTCTTTAATTTTGTAGTCAGGCTCCCAGTAGCCCATTTTCTTGTAGGGAATCACGCCAGACTTGTAGCGTTCCTTACCTTCTTTCATTGTTTCAGATGCCATGGTGATCTCCAAAAGTTGAAAAAACCGCACCGTGCCCACTAGCAACCCGGGAGCAATACCCATTTATATAAAAAGGTATTTGTTTCAGCGCGTTGCGGGCATCATGCAAAAGATAATCCATCAATAATAGTCAATTCTTTCGATAACATTGATAGACTTACATCTATGATGTAACGGAGCCTGCTATGCGCCACAGTACTTTGCGCCAGTTCGAAGTGTTTGAAGCTATCGCCCGTTTGGGGAGTTTTACGCGTGCGGCGGAGGAGTTGTATTTGACCCAGCCCACGGTGTCGATGCAGATCAAGAAGCTTGCCGAGGCGGTGGGCTTGCCCTTGTTCGAACAAGTCGGCAAAAAAATGTATCTCACCGATGCCGGACGCGAATTACACCAAACCTGCCGCGGCATTTTTGAACATCTCGCGCACTTCGAGATGGTTACCTCGGACATGAAGGGCTTAAAAACCGGCAAGCTCCGGCTCGCAGTGGTGACGACCGCAAAATATTTTGCGCCGCGTTTGCTGGGCATGTTTTGTCAGCAGTATCCAGGCGTTGAAGTCTCGCTCAAAGTATCCAACCGCGAGCGCGTGCTGGAGCGCTTGGCGGGCAACCAAGATGATCTTTATATCTTGGGCCAGCCGCCGGAAGAAGTCGACGTCGTGGCGGAAGCGTTTTTGGAGAATCCCCTCGTCGTCCTCGCGCCCGCCCAGCATGTACTCGCCCACAAGAAAAAAATTCCACTCAAACGCATTGCCGAGGAGCCGTTTTTATTGCGCGAATCGGGCTCCGGCACGCGTATCGCAACCGAGCGCGTGTTTGCCGAGCAGGGGCTCAAGCTGAAAATGCGTATGGAATTGGGTAGCAACGAAGCCATCAAGCAAGCGGTGATCGGTGGTTTGGGAGTTTCCGTCTTGTCCAGCCAAACGCTGGCGCTAGATGCGCCGTCGGGACAATTTGTGATTCTGGATGTGCAAGGTTTTCCCATTCATCGTCATTGGTATTTCGCTTATCCCGCAGGTAAGCAGTTATCCATCGTGGCTCGCACTTTCGTCGATTACCTGCGCCAGGCGTCGAGTTTGATGGGCGTGCCCGCACACTAATTCTATTTCCTCCCGGTATACAATTCTCACTACTCCGATTCTAACGAGGAGAAGGCCCAATGGAGATCACCTGTTATCGCGACCAGGAATTGGCGAGCGAAACGCGATTTTTACCTGCTGCCACCTACAACCAGGCATTGACCTTGTTGGCGCGCAGCGCAAGCGGAAATTTGTTCGTGCCCATTCGCGCCATGCAATACCTGGCGATTTTAGATCATGAGGAATGGGTGTTCCTGGATGGCGAACGCAAATGCTGGGTCGATATTGCCTGGCGGCAGTTTCGGCCTCAGGCCAGAGCCTCGCTGGAAGAGCCGGTGCAATACGAAGCGGCTTTTTATCACGAGAATGCAGGGGATTTGATGGTGCGCTTGCTAGCGGAGCTACCGCGCGCGCTGCAAGATCTAGCAAAGAAGGCGCGGGTCGAAGGCCCGGCGCGGGTGCTTAAGTTTCCTGCACCCAAGTCCACTCAAGAAAATAGCTGAACCTTGTAGGGGGCGGGCATGCCCGACCCGCTGTCAACGCAGGACGAGGCATGCCTCGCCCCTACCTGATATTTATTCGTCCTCACCCAGTTCAGCATCCCAGCCTTGGCTGCGCGCATCGGCAATTGCCTGGGCATACAGTTTCTCGTGTCGTTCGCGTAGCGCATCGGGCAAGCGGCTCGGCAGATGCGCGTACGGCTCCCACGCGGCGTACACTTGCTCGTACAGATTTTGCATTCTTGCCCCATCCCACCCCGCGCAGGTTTCGGTTTCGGGCAGGATGCCGAAGACCCAAGCATCGCGCACCATGCGCCCGAGGTGGGTCAAGCCGCCTTTTTCGTCTTGGTCGATACCGGCATAAACTTTGAGTGTCATCGCGTGAGTCCTGCGTAAAGTATCGGTAATTTTTCCGGCAGCCGTTCAACGTGATCGACCACCATGTAGTTTTTCGCGCCGAATATCCGCGAGACGTATTGATCCGCACGCGGATCGAGGCTCATGCAATACGTTACCACACCCGAGCGGCCCGCTTCTTCCACCGCCTTCTTGGTGTCATGGCGCAGATACTGCGGATCGCGCACATCCACATCGGCCGG
>JADMJT010000134.1 GCA_018781585.1 Burkholderiales bacterium | reverse complement strand
CACTGGGTAACGGATGCCGGAGAAAAGGCTGCCTATTTTATACGCAATCGGCCGCGCGGCAAAATTCTATGCAAATTTTTTGTATCGCCCTTAAGCGTGTTGGGGGGGAAGTCGGCCTCCCTCTATAGTGGTAGGCTTACACCTCCCGAAAGCACACGTACCTTGCTACTGAACCGCAAATGCCCTCATCCCCTTTTGTACTAGAAGCCAGCCGCGAAAACTTTAACCAGCTCGTGTTGGGCAACTCCGACAAAGGCCCGGTCATGGTGCATTTCTGGACGCCCAAAGCCGGCCCGTGCATGCTGCTCAATCCACGCCTGATCAAGCTCGTCACCGAATACGGCGGCAAATGCCTGCTGGTGTTAGCCAATACCGACGAGCTCGGCCAGATCGCGCACCAATATGGCGTCACCAGCGTACCCACGGTGAAATTTTTTCGTCATGGCAAGGTGGTGCACACCATCCACGGCGCGGAGCCGAATGCCGAATTTCACAAAGTGTTGGAACGGTTTATCGCGCGCGATGTGGATGTGGTGCACGTGCGTGCACTGGAGGCCCAGCGGCGCGGCGATTTCCAAGCGGCACGTATGCAGTTGGTGGATGCGGCCTTGGCCGACCCCGCCAACCCGCGCATCCCCGCCGACCTCGCCAAGCTGCTGATGAGCCAAAACGAGTATCGCCCCGCTCACGACCTGCTCAAGGCGCTGCCCAGCGCCCTGCGCGAAGACGCCGAAATCAGCCGCCTGCTCACCCATCTCGACTTCATCCTCGCTGCGCAAGACGCCCCACCCCCCGCCGAGCTGACGCAGCGCATTGATGCCAACCCGGACGATTTGGAAGCGCGCTACCAGCTTGCCGCCGTGCAACTGGTGTCGGATGAATTGGAAGGCGCCATGGCGCAACTGCTGGAAATCGCCCAGCGCGGACGCGAATTCCGCAACGACATCGGACGGCGCGGACTGGTGGCTTTATTCGATATGCTGGGGACGGAGCATCCACTCACCCAGCGCTTTCGCCCTTTGTTGGTGAGTGCACTGAATTAGAGTGCGTGTGTGATGTGCCTCGCCACAATCACGAAAATCAACGAAACGTTGATGCTCCTCTGGTTTTGACTTGGTTGTTGGGGCCCCTGCTATGCCGCCGAGTAGCGCAGGCGGGCCGGGGAATTCGGCGAGGACTTGTTTGAGTGCGTGGCCGCGCAGCGGATCGCGCGAGTTCTGCAGGAGCCCTGCTCGGCGAGCAATGCAGGGAACCCGAAGGGCGGTGCAGGGGTGTCTTTTTCTTGGGTTACCTTCTTTTGGACAAGCAAAAGAAGGTAACTGCCCTGCCGTGGCACGACCGGCCCAAAAACAAAATGCGCGCAGCACACGAAAGCAAATTACGAAATCAGGGCGCTTTAAAATCCACGAACCAAGAATCGAATACAAATAAGATAAAGCACTCCCGCCGATGCTGCCACGATCCTTCTGAGATATTTGTTTGCGTCCTGACCATATACGGCACCAGCGAGATGAATTGATTTACTCGCAAGAAAAGCGTTGATTATGTAAATGCTGTACAAAATGATCGGGTAAATCAGCCATGCTTGGTTAACATTGGGGAGTCCGAGAACCAAGTTGAAATACAGGCCCGCAACCACTGTGATCAATGCCAAGAGCGCGGTCACAGTTGTAGCCAAGCTATATTTAGTATTCATTTTCCAAGTCAGTCACTCACAAGTGCAAAACAGCGCTTCCAAGCATGATAATAGCGGGTGCATTAATGCGCTCGCTCCCAATTCGGCCCCACGCCGACACTCACTTCCAGCGGCACTTCGAGTTGCGCCACGCCGGCCATGAGGCGCGGCAACTCAGTCTGAATACGTGCGAGTTCTGGTTCGGGCACTTCCAACACCAGCTCGTCATGCACTTGCATGATGATGAAGCTCTCCAGCTTTTCTTGGCGCAGATAATCGTGCACGGCGATCATGGCGAGCTTGATCAGATCGGCTGCGGTGCCTTGCATGGGGGCGTTGATGGCGGCGCGTTCCGCGCCTTGGCGGCGCATGCCGTTGCTGGAATTGATTTCGGGTAGCCAGAGCCTTCTGCCGAACACGGTTTCGACATAGCCTTGCTCGTGTGCCGCGT
>JADMJT010000010.1:13876-15879 GCA_018781585.1 Burkholderiales bacterium | reverse complement strand
AAACGGTCATGGCGAGTCTCATCATCCGGGGTGGCCATTGTCATGACCGTTAGTTTCCATCGAAGCAACGCTTGTGCCATACGCACACTTCTCGCCACCCCGCTGCCATGACCGCGACACTCTCCAGATCCTTTGTCGCAAACCATACACTCGACCACACCTTGTCCGACATACAACACTACTAATGTTTCCCATTTTTGCGCCAGACCGCATCCAGACGCGCGCCTTACACTATCGGAACACTTCTTGCTCTTCTCTTGTTCATAGACGAAACACTCGGGAGAGAAACGATGCAGATTGGTGTAGAGACCACCAAGGCGGTGGACAACAAACGCCTGTTCGTCGTGGACAACGACGACATCACGCGCATGGCGCTGCAGTTCATGTTGCACGACGAGAACGAAACCCACGACTTGCCCACGTTAGAAGCGGCATTCGACAAGAGTATCGAGTGGAAGCCCGATTTGCTGTTGCTGGGGATCGATGTCGTGCGTGAGCGAGGACTCGATGTCCTGGCACTCATCAAGACACGTCTGGCGGGCGCCAAGCTGCTGTTGGTGGCTGACAGCCGTAATGACCCGCTGCTGGAATCCTGTCAAGGCGCCGGCATCGATGGCCTGCTGCTCAAACCACTGACAGTGGAAGACGTGCGCAGAAAGGTGGATGGTTTATTGGGGCGCAAGCGCGCACCGATTCCCATTCACGCACTGTAAGCAAAACGCACAGCGCGCCGATTTTGCATATGCGAAAAAAGGGTTTATCGACCCTTGGTCTGCCGTCGCGCCTGGCGCAGTGAAAGGCACTATTTTGAGTTTAGGCGATGAGCTATACGAACGCGCACTGGGCGCCTATCTGGGCTTCGCCGTGGGCGATGCATTGGGCGCAACGGTTGAATTCATGACACCCAGTGAGATTCAAAATACTTACGGCATGCACCGCGACATAATCGGCGGCGGCTGGCTCAAACTCAAGCCGGGTCAGATCACGGACGACACGCAGATGTCGCTGGCGCTGGGGCAATCCATCATCGACAGCGGCGGCTGGCAGGCCACTGCCGCCGCCGATGCTTTCGTCACTTGGCTCAGATCGAAGCCAGTGGATGTGGGCAACACCTGCCGCCGCGGTATTCAGCGCTACATAACGGACGGCACGCTGGCCGGGCCGATGAACGAGGGCGATGCCGGCAACGGTGCCTGCATGCGCAATCTGCCGCTGGCGCTGGCGACGCTGAATGACGATGAAGCGTTCGCGCACGCGACATTGGAGCAAGGCCATCTCACCCATCACCACCCCCTGTCTGACGCCGCGACACTTGCGCTTGGACGCATGACGCGCACCCTGATTCGCGGCGGCGGGATCAAGGAGTGCCGAACAGAAGCGAATCGTCTGATCGGCGAGTTTCCGCTGTTTCGCTTCGAGCCTTATCCCAAACGCGCATCGGGATATGTCGTCAATTCGGCGCAGACGGTGCTCTACTATTTTTTTCGCACCGACAGTTTCGAGTCCTGCGTCACCGAAGTGGTGAACTGCGGCGAGGATGCCGACACCAACGGCGCGCTGGCTGGCATGCTGGCCGGCGCGGCCTATGGCGTTTCCGGCATTCCGGGTTATTGGCTGAAGAAACTGGACAAGAAGATCAAGTTCCGCATTGAAGAGCAGACCAAGGCGCTGCTCACGCTCGCGCAAAACGTAAAAGCAAAGAGAGGCTCGTGATGACTGCACTCATTTTTTACGAGAAACCCGGCTGTGCGAACAACGCGCGCCAAAAGCGCATCCTGCTCGACGCCGGTCACGAAGTCGTCGCGCGCGATCTGTTGAGCGAGCCGTGGACCGCGCATCGATTATTGGCTTTTTTCGATGGTCTGCCGGTAGCGGACTGGTTCAATCGCGCCGCGCCGCAAGTGACATCCGGCGAGATCGATCCCGTGCGCATCGACGCCGATTCCGCGCTGGACATGATGCTGAGCAACCCGCTGCTGATCCGGCGTCCCTTGATCGAAACC
>JADMJT010000010.1:11652-13776 GCA_018781585.1 Burkholderiales bacterium | reverse complement strand
ACGACGGCCTCTACCACTATGCGAGCCGCAGCCACGCGCTCGAACAACGCTGCCGCGCCGCCGCGCAGGATGGCGGCGCGCATGGATTGTGGATCGGGCTTTCCTCGATTCACTGGCGCGAGGCGTGGAAATATGGCGAGCGCGCCTTTCGCTATTGTCAGCTTGATGTGGGCCATGCCCTGGCCGCGCTGCGTTATGCCGCCGGGGTGCTGGGCTGGCAATTGAGACTGGCGCCGGCATGCGACAGCGCGCAATTGGCGCGGCTGCTCGGCATCGACCGGGATCAGGATTTCGCCCATGCGGAACGGGAGACACCCGACTTGCTATTGCAGGTCCTGCCGCAGCACACCCAGAGCGAACAGGTATTCACACCCGGCATGTGGGACGCAGCGCAAACCATCTGGACGGGGCAGGCAAACATCCTTGATCCGCATCCCATGTATCGCTGGCCCATCATCGACGAAGTCGCATCGGCCACGGAAAAAACCTTGCACGTGATGGAAGCGGCCAACCCCGCCCCTTACCCGCCCGCAACCACGGCATCCGGCTTGCCTGCCGCGCAGGTGATCATGGGCAGACGCAGCGCCCAACGTTTCGATCCCGGCTTCATCATGCCCACCGCCGCGTTCTATCGCCTCATGGACAGCCTGCTGCCGCGCCCGCACCCGCCTTGGGATGTGTGGAACTATGCGCCGCGAATCCACCCGGTACTTTTCGTGCATCGCGTTGAAGGGATCGAGCCGGGCCTCTATCTCCTGGCACGTGAGCCAGAGACGGAGCAGCGACTGCGCTCGGCGCTAAGCGACGAGTTCGAATGGCAGCGGGTGGAAGGTTGCCCGGCGCACATTCCCCTATTCCGTCTACAAGCGGGCAAGTGGCACAAGGTCGCGCGCACGGTGAGCTGCCAGCAAGCGATTGCCGCCGACAGTTGCTTCTCCCTCGGCATGCTGGCGGAATTTGAGCAGACCATCCAGCACGATGCCTGGCGCTATCGCCAACTGCATTGGGAAGCGGGCCTGCTCGGCCATGTGTTGTACCTCGAAGCGGAAACCCTCGAACTGCGCGGCACCGGCATCGGCTGTTTTCTCGACGATGCCTTTCATGAACTGCTCGGCTTGCGCGGGAAGACTTTTCAGTCGCTCTACCATTTCACGGTGGGGCGCGCGATTACCGACGAACGCATCACCACCCAGCCGCCCTATGCCGAGCGTGAATTGCCAACTGATTGACGATCTTGTAGCGCCGGCATCTTGCCGGCGCTACAACCCTGCATCAACGAATGGAGAAATCATCATGACCACCGAAAGACATTTCCACCGCATCGATGCCGCAACGGCAAGCCAATTGCTGACCCGCGACAATGTGCTGATCTTGGACTCGCGCGATCGACTCTCATTCGAACAGGCGTGCATTGCGCCCGCTGCGCATCTCTCCAGCGCCAACCTGGACGAACTGATCTTCGGCACGCCGAAGCACGCACCGGTCTTGATCTATTGCTATCACGGCCATGCCAGCCAAACCTATGCGCAAACCTTCGTCGACTTCGGATTTCAGGAAGTCTATAGCTTGGAAGGCGGATTCGACGCCTGGTGCAAGGCGCAGAACGATTTCACGATGCCGAGTTTGAGCGCGGCACTCACGCATTGGCTGACGCAGCATGACTACCCCGCTCACGACATCGACGCCACCGCCGCGCACGGCATCACACCCTTGATGCGCGCCAGCCTCGAAGCTAACGCCGCCATCGTCGCCGAACTGATCCAGGCCGGCGCCCGCATCGATATGAAAAACGCCGACGGCAACAACGCGCTGTGGCTTGCCTGCGTGGGTGAAAATCCAGAGGTGTTCGACTTGCTGATCGCAGCCGGCATCGACATCGACCATCAAAACGACAACGGCGCGACGTGCTTAATGTATGCGGCTTCGAGCGGCAAAGCGGCGGTGCTCAAAAAACTGCTCGCGGCCGGTGCGAACACGCGGCTTAAGACGCTGGATGACTTCACCGCCCTGGGCATGGCCGCTACTTTGGATTGCCTGACGTTGTTGAGAAACAGCGGCGCCGTATTCGACGCCGCTAATTGCATGCAAGCTAGTAGGTTTTGTACGGCAAAAATTTCCCGCTCA
>JADMJT010000010.1:0-11552 GCA_018781585.1 Burkholderiales bacterium | reverse complement strand
CGCCGCTAATTGCATGCAAGCTAGTAGGTTTTGTACGGCAAAAATTTCCCGCTCATGACAATACGCACGCGATCGCCCTTGGGATCGGGCTCGCGCTGCAAATCCATATTGAAATCGATGGCGCTCATAATGCCGTCGCCGAATTCTTCGTGGATCAGGGCTTTGAACGTCGTGCCGTATACGCTGATGAGTTCGTAGAAACGATAAATCAGCGGATCGGTCGGCACGGCGGTGGGGAGCGAGCCTTTGTAGGGGACTTCCTGCAACAGCTCCACCGCTTCCGGCGGCAGGCTCAGCAGCTTGCCTACCTTGGACGCCTGTTTTGCATCCAGCGTCATTTGGCCCAGCAAGGCGGCGGTCGTCCACTCTTTGCTTTGCCCGACTTTTTTGGCGATCTCGGCATAGCTCAGTTTCTTTTTCCGCTTGGCGGCAAGAATCATTTCGGTTACTTCTGCGCGTGTCATGTTCTTTCTCCTGATTAAATTGAATCGTGCTTACACCGCATGCATCATGGGGCGGACGGGTGGCTTGTTGCTGGCTTCGGAGGCGTCGTCGGCCAACCCCGGACGCACCACCGGCGGGTGCTTCGGATCGTATTCGGCTTCCGCCTCCCCGCTGGCGATCTGCTTGGAGCGCGTCACCAAAAAATCCACCAGATGATTGCGAATGCGGTAGTACTGGGCATCTTTGTGGATGTTGTGGCGATCGCGCGGACGCGGCAGAGTGTTCTCAACGATCTCGGCGATGCGCGCGTGCGGGCCGTTGGACATCAGCATGATTTTGTCCGACAGCAACATCGCTTCATCCACATCGTGCGTGATCATGAACACGGTCTGGCCGGTAGCGCTCCATATTTTCAGCAGCTCATCTTGAATCACGCCGCGCGTGAGTGCATCCAACGCGCCGAAGGGCTCATCCATCAACAACATTTTCGGCTCGATGGCGAAGGCGCGCGCAATGCCGACGCGCTGCTTCATGCCGCCCGACAGTTCGGATGGTTTTTTATGTTCCGCCCCGGTAAGACCGACCATATCGATGTATTTCTGTACGTGCGTGCGGATTTTGTCGCGGCCCCAATCCGGCCAGCGCGACTTCACCGCGAAGGCGATATTTTTTTCGACCGACAGCCACGGCATCAGCGCGTGGCCTTGAAAGATCACGCCGCGATCCAGGCTGGGGCCGGCGACTTCGCGCCCATCCATAATCACCACGCCCGAACTGGCGCTATCCAGCCCGGCCAGCACGTTGAGGATGGTGGATTTACCGCAGCCAGAATGACCGATGATGCAAACGAATTCGCCCTTCGCAATGGCAAAGTGGATATCCTCGAACACCGCCAAGGGCTTGCCGCCGCGTATGGCGGGAAAGACTTTACTCAGCGCTTCCACCGTCAGAAATTTCTGTTCCACCATGGTTCCTATTCCTGGTAGGCGACCAGCTTGCTCAGCCAGCCGAAGATCAGGTCCAACGCCATACCCACGAGACCGATCATGAGGATGGCGAAGATCACATTGGTCAGCGACAAATTGTTCCATTCGTTCCACACGAAGTAGCCGATCCCCGTTCCCCCCACCAGCATTTCTGCCGCGACGATCACCAGCCAGGCGATGCCCATGGAAATGCGCATGCCGGTGAGGATCGTCGGCGCCGCCGCCGGCAGAATCACCTGGAGCGCCTTGCGCAGCGGATTCACTTCCAGCGTACGCGCAACGTTAAGCCATTCCCGCTTCACTGCGGCTACGCCGTGGGCGGTATTGATCAGCATCGGCCACAGCGAGCAAATGAAAATCACGAATACGGCGGAGATCGATGAGTCCTTGATGGTGTACAGCGCCAACGGCATCCACGCCAGGGGCGAGATTGGTTTCAACACCTGGATAAAAGGGTTGAGCGCCCGGTGCATCACCGGCGACATGCCCACCAGGAAGCCCAGTGGAACCGCTACCAGGGCGGCAAACAAGAAGCCGATCATCACCCGCGCCAGGGAATAGGCCAACTGAATGCCGATACCCTTATCGTTCGGCCCGTTGTCATAGAACGGTTTGCTCAGCTTGTCCCAAAAGGTGTTGGCCACGTCCATCGGCGTCGGCAGGCCGGACTTGCTCTTGGCAGCCGCCCCGCCCATGAGCGCCGCGTATTCGGCGCTCACGTTGCCTCCCTGCGCGGTTTCCTTCGGTAGCGTGGCGCCATACCACACCAGAAGCAGCACCCCCAAAATAACCACAGAAACAATGGCGGCGCGTAAGCCGATGGATTTCATCATCAGCTCTTTCTGATCGCGAACGATTTCAGATACTCGTCCGGCTTAGCCGGATCGAACACCTTGCCCATGATGGTGTGCTTGGTGTAGTTCGAGTCAGGCGCTTTGAAGCCCATCTCCGCCATGCGTTTGCGCGCGTCCGTGGCGCGGAACACATCTTCCGCGACTTTCTTGTAATCCACGTCGGTCTTGAGATAACCCCAACGCTTCAACTGCGTCAAAATCCACACCGCCATCGAGTTCCAGGGGAAGGGGTCGAAATCTACGCGGTCCGGCACGTTCCTCACATTGCCCAGCCCATCCGCGAAGCGCCCGCTCATCACCTGCTCCAGCACCGGGATCGGCTGGTTGAGATAATTGGCCGGCGCAATCGCCTTGATGATGTCGGCGCGGTTCTCCGCCTTGTGCGCATATTCGGTGGCGCTGGCAATGGCGCGGAACATCGCGCCATAGGTGTTCGGATACTGCTTGTAGAAACCCTCCTGCACGCCGAATGCGCAACACGGATGGCCATTCCAAATATCGCGCGACAGAATGTGGATAAAGCCGACTTCTTCGTACACCGCGCGCTGGTTGAAAGGCTCCGGCCCGAGAAAGCCGTCGATGTTGCCTGCGCGCAGATTCGCCACCAAGTCGGGCGGCGGTAACACGCGGATCTCGATGTCTTTGTCCGGATCCAAACCATACTCCGCCACGTAGTAGCGCAGCAGTAGATTGTGGATCGAGTAATCGAAGGGGATGCCGAACTTCATGCCTTTCCACTGCTTCGGATCGCGCTTGTCTTTGTGCTTCAAGTGCAGGGTGATGGCTTGGCCGTTGATATTCTCGATCGCCGCCACGTCCACGCCTTGCGGCTGCGAACCGAGCCCGAGGCTCATGGCGAGTGGCATCGGCGACAGCATGTGCGAGGCGTCGTATTCCTTATTCATCACTTTGTCGCGCACCACTGCCCAACCGGCGGTTTTTATCAAAGACACGTTCAGCCCTTCGCGCGCGTAGAAACCCATGGGGCCGGCCATGATGATGGGCGTGGCGCAGGTGATGGGAATGAAACCGATCTTGAGATCTGTTTTCTCCGGCGGGGCTTTATCTGCAGCCAGCGCCGTGGCGGCGGAAAGCGGGAACAAGGTAGAGAGCGCGGCGAAGGCTGTGCCCGCACCCACGGCGCGCAAGAAATTGCGACGCGTTTCGTCATGCGGAAACAGCGCGCGCATCACGGCGGATTCGACGACACGGTTGATAACCGCCTCCTCGCCCTGCGGCTGATCCGTTGCGATGGCTTTTTCATGTTCGGTCTGGCTGCTGTGCTTGCCGCACGAACAGCCTTTGGCCAGACGTGTATGGGGGTCGAAGGGATTATCAAAACCTGACATGCCGCTCTCCTTGTCAAAATGGGTACCTGTCGCCTATAGCGTTAGCACCTTCCATGCCAAGCAGAACAATTATCTCGTGAATGTATACAAATTCATCGCAAAGTATTGGATTTATGGCACTCTCACAGATTTTGCTGCGTGCCGAAATATCAGGATAAAAGTAACTATACACAGTATATAAAGCATATCGCACAACTTTAGTGCGGGCGGCTCGGGATTGGTGCAGCGCATAAATCGGCGCGCCAGATGCTTACAAAGTGTAAGCAAATTGTTAAACTCCATAGTAGGTAAATCAATCCAAGGAAACCAACGTGGCGCGCGAAAGAACCATCAAGAAGAGCACAAAGCGCCAGGAAACGCTGATCGACCAAGAACTGCTGGTGATACGGGAAATCGCCAAGCTCATGAGCAAGAGCTTGGATGAAGCGCTGGTGATCCGCGAGATGCTGCACCTGCTGTCGGAGTTTCTCGGTCTTAACCGGGGACGGGTGGTGTTGCGCGATGCGGAGAGCGGCGAATGCGCTATCAAGTACGCCTACGGACTGACGCAACAGGAAATGCGCCGCGGACGCTATGCGGCGGGCGAAGGCGTCACCGGCAAGGTGATCCAAACGGGCGAGACGGCCATCGTGCAAGACATCGACGCCGACCCCAACTACCTGGCGCGGGCAGTGGATCGAAAAACCCTGCCCGGTGAAACCGTCAGCTTCATCGCGCTGCCCATCGAGCAGGGCGGACAAACCATCGGCGTACTGGGCGTGCACCGGTTACGCAAGCGGACGCGCGCGCTGGCGGACGATCTGCAAATCCTCAAGATCGTGGCCACCTTCATCGGCCAGATCATCCGGCTCAATCAGTTGGTGCAAGAACGCACAACGCGCCTCGAAACCGAGAACCGCGAACTCAAATATGCGCTGGAACGCAAGGGCGCGAACTATGGCGCTTACGGCATCGTCGGCGAGTCTCTGTTATTGCGCCAAGCCTTGCGCCAGATCGAGCAGGTCTCATCGACCGACGCCACCGTGCTGCTGCTGGGCGAATCCGGCACCGGCAAGGAATTATTCGCTCGCGCCTTGCACCTCGCGAGCGAGCGCCGGGATCAACCGTTTATCAAAGTGAACTGCGGCGCAATTCCCGAAAACCTGTTCGAGTCGGAACTCTTCGGTCATGAGAAAGGCGCTTTCACCGGCGCGACCGCAGGCCGCCCCGGTTATTTCGAGCAGGCCAACAACGGCACCTTATTCCTGGACGAGATCGGCGATATGCCGCTGCCGATGCAAGTGAAGTTGTTGCGCGTGTTGCAGGAAAACACCATCCAGCGCGTCGGCTCGCGCAAGGAAACCCCAGTGAATGTGCGCATCGTCGCCGCCACCAACCAGGATTTGCAGAACCTGGTGAGCATGGGCAAGTTCCGGCTGGATTTGTTTTACCGATTAAACGTGATTCCGGTAAAACTGCCGTCGCTGCGCGAGCGGCACGAAGATATCCGCATGCTGGTGCGCTATCACCTGACGCAAATCAACCAAGCATATCAACGCAACGTGAGCTTGACGCCGGAGGGCCAGGAACACCTCGTGCAATACGAGTGGCCGGGCAACGTGCGCCAGTTGCGCAATGTACTGGAGCGCATCGTGTTACTGGCGGATACTCAGCTGATCGGTGCAACCGAGGTGGACAAGGTGCTGAGGGGAGAAGGCAGCACACCGTTCCAGTCACCCACTGGCGTATCGAATAATCCACCGGTGCGCGCCTATCACGCCGTGCACGCAGACGACAGCGAACGCATTCAGTCCGCGCTGGCGCAATGTCATGGCAACAAATCCCGCGCAGCGCAGCTGTTGGGGATGACGCTGCGTCAACTCAACTATCGCATCAAGATTCTCGCTATTACTTAAGGTGGCGCGGAACAAATTGTTAACAATCTGTTTACTACGCGCTACGGCGTTGTCCCGCATTTGGGCTGGCGCAATGCGGCATATTTTATGGATATCAGTTAGTTAACGCAGTTCATCTTAGCTGGCACGGCTGTTGCTGAATGAAGCTTGTCCCGATTTGGGCTGTCAACATTCATCCACCACAGGAGAACCGCCATGTCTGAAGCCGCCATGCTCAAGATACAAACCGTATTGGAACCCATCGACAAGAAGGGATTGGAAACGTTAGCCGAAAAAGGCAAGGCCAATCCGAAGTCGGTCGTCACGTTGAAAACCAAGACCGTTTGCGAAAGCAAATTCCGCAATCTGAATTACGTGCGCAATCTGCCGGCGCATGTGATCGACGAGCCGCCGCATCTGCTGGGCGACGACACCGCGCCCAATCCCTCGGAAGCCGTGCTCGCCACCTTGGGCTCGTGCCTGTCCGTCGGCATTCACGCCAACGCCGTGGCGCGCGGCATCACGCTCACCAAGCTCGAACTGGAATTGGAAGGCGATATCAATGTGACCGCCGTGTGGGGCGTGGGCGATCTTGCCGCGGACAAGGTGCTCGGCTTTACCGATGTGCGGGTGAAAGCACATCTGGAAGGCAACGCTTCCCGTGCCGAATTGGAAGCACTCGTCGCGCATGCCAATGTCTGGTCGCCGGTGGCCAATACCTTGCGCAATCCGGTCAAGGTGGATGTCGCACTTGCCTAGTATCAGCCAGTATGTCGCGCCATGTGCGAGAAGGAGCACCCAATGCAGATAGAAGCGATTAGTGCCGTCAAGAAAAGTAGCGCGTCCCCAGTGCCGGAAGCATTAGCGGCGCTGATTGCCAGCGACCTGGCGCCCAAGGTGACCGATATCGATCTGAAAGGCGAATATCCCGGTGCGTTTTTGCAAGCGCTGGGGCGCATCGGCGGCTTTGCCGGCGCCGCCGCGGATGAGATCGGCTTGCGCCAGGTGATCCGCGTGATGGAAGACGTATCGCGCGAATGCATGTCCACCGGTTTTCTCGTCTGGTGCCAGAGCGCATGTGCCTGGTACTTGCACAACACAACCAACAGCGCGCTGCGGCAATCCATGCTGCCCGCTATTGCGCGCGGTGAAGTGCTGGCGGGAACGGGCTTATCGAATCCGATGAAGTCCTGCGCGGCGATTGAGAACATCCGGCTTCAAGCCAAAAAAGCGCCGGGCGGTTATGTGGTGAATGGCGCCCTGCCCTGGGTGTCAAATATCGGACCCGGCCACTACTTCGCTTTCGGGGCGGGCGCCGAGGGACGGCGCGAGTTGCTGGTCGGATTGGTATCCTGCGATACGCCGGGGCTGACGCTGAATCAAAACGCCCACTTCGTTGCGCTGGAAGGCACCAATACCTTCGCCTGCCATTTCAAAGATGTGTTTGTGCCGGACGCGGAAGTGATTGCGCACCCGGACGAATTCGACGCCTTCGTGGCGCGCATCAAGTCCGGTTTCATCCTGAATCAGATGGGCATGGGGCTGGGGCTGATCGATGCCTGCGTGGACATGATGAAACAGTCGAATAAAACGCTGGCGCATGTGAATTGCTACCTGGACGACCAGGCGGATGACATCGAACAGGCATTGACCGCGGCCCGTACCGCCACCTACGATTTGGCGGACAAGATCAGCCATGAATCGCGCAGTGCGTATTTGCGCGAGGTACTTCAAGTGCGCATTACCGGCAGCGAATTGTCCTTGAAGGCGGCCAATGCCGCGATGCTGCACATGGGCGCGAAAGGCTACCTGCTGCGCAACCCCGCGCAGCGCCGCCTGCGCGAAGCGTATTTCATCGCCATCGTCACGCCCGCGCTCAAACATCTGCGCAAGGAGTTGGCGGAAATGGGCAGCCATCCCTGCGCCTGCCAGGCATAAGGATTTTTATGCAACATTTTGTAGTGAACATCGACGTGGATCAGGCCGCAGCGCTGCTGCAAGCGGCGGTGGCCGCTTATCCCATGGGCTTGGTCGCGCATATCAACGGCCAAGCCAACTGCGCGAAAAAAAACATCGCCGTACCGGCGGATCAGATACTCGAAGTATTCCGGCCGGATTTCGCGATCCGGGTATGGAAAGCGGAAAAAACCGCGGGCATCGACATCCCCTTGCGCATTTACCTCTTCGATCAAGACGGCAAGACGCATGTCCTGTTCCGCACCCCGCATGAAGTGTTCGCGCCTTATAACAATGCAGCGTTGATGAACATCGCCGAGGAACTCGCGCCGATTTTCAACACCCTTCTCTCCGCCCTCGACCCGTACAAAATTTAGGAGTTGCTCCATGACTGCAAGCGCTCAAGCCTCCGTTCAGATCACCCGCGTATGGGTGTGCCTGGTGTGTGATTACATCTATGACGAAGTCGCGGGCGATCCCGAACATGGCATCGCGCCCGGGACGCGCTTCGAAGATATCGCCGACGATTGGGTATGCCCGGACTGCGGCGTGGGCAAGAGCGATTTTGTACTGTTTGAAGATTAACCGGATTTGCGGGTGCAGCCTGCTAATCTTGGGGGGAAGCGCACTCTGACTTTCTGAATAAGCACACCGATCTCGCTCACCCGAAACGGGCCTACGCCCCATGAAGTGTCGTGAGTAGACTCAATCCGCACCACAAAAGCGCCGGCTCAGGGCTGTGAACTTAGCGGCACGCATACATAATCAAAGAGTTGTAAAACCTGGCACGAGGCTTGCGTTTACACGTGGTTATCATCTGCTAACGGTTTCTAATATGGATTGGTTCGAACGAATGGTCGAGCAACAAAGAGAAGCACTCGCGCTCTATCTTGAGATCCCCATGGCACGGCTTGCACGGCAATGCGCAACGGCATGGTCAGACCCTAGCACGCTGGATCGCGTGCTGCATGATGGCCTGCCCGAGATGCCCTTATGCCAAGTGCTCTACGCCATCGACACGACGGGGATGCAAGTCAGTTCCAACATCACCCTGGGCTCGGTGGATACGGCCAAGCGTGGCCAGAATTTGTCGACGCGTCCCTTCCTGGTGAG
Source organism: Burkholderiales bacterium (assembly GCA_018781585.1). GTDB lineage: Bacteria > Pseudomonadota > Gammaproteobacteria > Burkholderiales > Thiobacteraceae > RBG-16-58-11. The sequence goes on along the minus strand of JADMJT010000010.1, from coordinate 2,976 downwards.
CGCCATACCCTACCAAGGATTTCTGCTTTCCGAGGTTTATATCAGTCAGTTGAACGACCGATCCTGTATCACCGCGGTTCAGGCGGTCGCCGGCGATAGCGTCATGCTCGGCTTTGTCGCCGCCGACTTCTACTTGAGCGACCTGCCGCTGCTCCAGCAAGCGGAAAAAGAATTTAGCGGATGGCGCCAGATCAAGGGCGACCCGGTCATTCGCGGCGCCTTATTTCAGCAGCAGCGGGCTCGCAGCCAGATGGACGAGCGCATTGACGATGTCATCGCTATCATGGACGAACTGATGTGCGAGCGCGGCATTTTTCACGGCAAACTGCATTTCTCCAGCTCTCGTGCAACGCTATGGCTCACCGATGACCCTTACCGCTATCGTCTCCACGTGCTGGACGAAATCATCGATCCCTCCGTCTGCCTGACCTATCCCAACCGCCCCTATCCCGCCCAGGCGACCGTAGGATCAGAACAGGTACGCACCATCTTCGAACGGTTCAAGGTGCTGCGCGAGGCGGATGAAAATATCTACCTGCGCGCGGGTTCGCTCAACGTGATCAATGGCATGGTGGGGCTGACCTTTTCCTGCGATGGATCGCATTACATGCCGGCCGAAGCATTCTTGGAAAAGGGCGATGCCTTCTGGTTTGGCGTTCCCGACGCGTCCGAAAGCACAACTGAACCACAAGCATCGGCCCCGTAGCGCCGGCATCCCTGCCGGCATACAGCGCTCGTGTGCCGGCAGGATGCCGGCGTTACTTTATTGCGTGGCGCAGCACCGACATCCGCGAACGCACGAAGCCGTGGCGTTCGTAGAAACGCAAGGCGCCGGTATTGTCCCTATCCGTCAGCAGGCTAACGCGCAGAAAGCCATTGTCACGCGCCCAGCGCAGCACATGATCGAACACTTGCCGCCCTATGCCTTGCCCGCGATACGGGCCGGCCACAATCACGTCTTCCAGCAAGATCACCGGCCCGCCTTCCGCGGTGCTCACGGTGAACAGCGCATTGGCCATGCCGATCACTGCCTCATTTAGCCGTGCCGTGAATATCCGGCCCCGCTCCGGGTGATTGAGGATCAGGCCGAGGCCGCGCGCTTGCTTGTCTCGATCCGGCATGAAGTCGCGCTCCTGGGCGAGCAGCTCGCCGAGCAATTCCACCAGGGCGGGGATGTCATGAAGATCGGCTTCACGAATCTCCGCTACCAACATCGCTTCAGCCGGCGACAGCCACTCGTTTCGTGTCTTGTTCCTGTGTCATCAGGCGTTGGAACGCTTCGAGTGGCATATCCAGTCGCTTGATATTTTGCTCTTGTAGGAAACGCGCTTCGTTCCGGGTCAATTCGCCTGGCAATACTGCCCAATGTAAAGCGGACGAGCGCTTCATGATCTGGCGTGCGAAGGTGCGTTCCAGTTGATTGCGAAAACGACAACCGAGGAATAGGAAATGCCGATCCGTGCGCAACTCCTGCACAATCTGCGGGATCGGGGTCTGGATGTCGATCTCGGTCAGGACTTCGACGAAATCGGTGTCCGACACCAGAAAATTCTTGGCTGGTGAAATCGATCCGAGCGGCTTGTACAAAATCGCCGGCCAGGTTTCCGCTTCCATCGGGTCGCCTTGCGCGCCATTTTGGCGAAGGTAGTGCGTCCAGGTGCCGAAATGCTCGGACTGGCTGACGCCCTGGATCTGCCCCCACAAGCGCCGCGACGCTAAGGCGCTTGCCATGGCGTTGTCGTACCAGGTATCGACGATCAACAGCGGCTCTCTGGCAATTTTCGCCAGGTAACGATGCAGCGCGGCCGGCTCCACGCTCGGTGCAAAAGCTTCCGTCATAGCCCCCACCAGGGTCTTGCGGTGCTTGAAGTTCTCGATGTATTGCGCCGCCGCAGTCAGGTTGTTGCGGATCTTGTGCGGCACGCTCGATTTCGCCACCAGGCGTTGCACCAGCGCTGCCGGAGAATTCGGCACCGGGCATTCGCCCGCCACCAAATCGAGCACACCCGGCCCCAGATAAGGTACGACCTCACCCTGTTCCAGGTGAGCAAAAATTTCGTCCAGCACGCTATCGTCCTTATCCATGTTTGTTTCTCCTCAAGCCGCGGACAATTTCAGTTGGGATTTCAGTTGATCGACCTGATCGCGCGGTATGCGAAACAGGGCGCGCCCGCCGGACAGCGACTCGTAGCAATCCGTGGTGGAACGGGTGAGCAGATTGAACCAATCCTGCGCGTTGAGCGCGCTGGGCCGTTCGCCGATTTCCGTCACCGAGCCGTTGGGCGCGAAGCGGACGTGGATCATGACTTTTTCGTTTTCCATGATGTTTCTCCTTGAGAAAAACTAAACAACTTCTTAAGCACGAAGTTCAGCAGTTCCCTCTCCCACAAGTGGGAGAGGGGAGCAAAACGGTGGACTACAACCTGCTGAACTTTGTGGCTAATCAGTATCCTTTTTCGCTTTACAAACCCGAGCCTCAGCTCAGCAGTTCCACCGTCACGTCCTCGTTGCCGAGTTTCGCCTGGCACGCCAGGCGCGACTGGGAGCTGACGCCGACGATGGCGTCGAGTCTTTCATTCTCGGAACGTTGGATCTTGGACAAGGTCTTGCGCCCCTCATTGATAAAGATATGGCAGGAACCGCATTCGGCCTTGCCGTCGCATTTGTGCATGATCGGCTCGCCGGCGGCGAGCAGGGCTTCGAGGATGCTCATTCCCTCTGCGGATTGCACGGTCTTGCCCGATGGTTTGATGGTCAACATTGGCATTGCATTACTCCTTGAGTGTTTGGTCAGTCTTAAGTAAGTCATGGTTAAAGGTAGATCGCCGAGCCCGCCCCGATGTTGATCGAAGCGTCCTTGGCGGTCTGTACGATGAAGCCGATCTGGTCTTCGCTCAGGTGCGCATTGAACGGCAGCGCGATGATGCGGTCGGCCACTTTTTCCGTGACCTTGAAATCGCCCTTGCGGTAGCCTTG
>JADMJT010000081.1 GCA_018781585.1 Burkholderiales bacterium | reverse complement strand
GCCGGCGCTACGAAGCCTGCTAACCCTGCAAAGCTTCCAGCGCTTCCCAGCGTGCATAAACCGCTACCAACTCTTTATCGATAGCCGCAAGCCGGTTTTGCGCAGCGCTGATTACGCCCTTCTCCTGCTGGTAGGAATCAGGTTCACCCATGCACGTATTGAGTTGGTCGCGTTCGGATTCGAGCGCTTGAATCTTTTGCGGTATCGCTTCCAGCTCACGCTGGTCTTTGAACGAAAGTTTTTTCTTTTTTTCTGCGGGCGCAGCAGGCGCAGGGTTGGTTTCAGCGGATTTCGCTTTTGGTGTGGCTGCCGTGGGCGTGAAGCGTTGGCGCAGCCAATCGTCGTAGCCGCCGATGTATTCGTTCACCACGCCGTCGCCTTCGAACACCAGGGTGCTGGTCACGACATTATTCAAAAATGCGCGGTCGTGGCTTACCAGCAGCACGGTGCCTTTGTAGTCGATGAGCAGCTCTTCCAGCAGCTCCAGCGTATCGGCGTCGAGGTCGTTGGTCGGCTCGTCCAGCACCAGCAGATTCGAAGGCTTGGTGAAAAGCTTGGCTAATAGCAAGCGATTGCGTTCACCGCCGGAGAGCGCTTTCACCGGCTGGCGCGCGCGCTGGGGCGCGAACAAAAAGTCTTGCAGATAGCTCAGCACATGCTTGGGCTGGCCGTTGATGGTGACGGTGTCGGATCCCTCGCCTACGTTATCCACCACCGATTTTTCTTCATCGAGCACGGCGCGATATTGATCGAAGTAGGCGATCTGCAAATTCGTGCCGCGACGGAGCGTGCCGCGCGTGGGCTCCAGCTCGCCCAAGAGCAAGCGCAGGAGTGTCGTCTTGCCCGCGCCATTGGGGCCGATAAAACCGATCTTGTCGCCGCGCAAAATGGTAGTGGTGAAATCGCGCACGATAGCCCGGCCGTCGTAATCAAAACCAACGCCCTCGGCTTCCACCACGATCTTGCCCGAGCGGTCGGCGGTTTGTATGCCCATATTGGCCGAGCCGGTGCGGGTGCGGCGCGCGGCATGCTCGTCGCGCATCGCTTTTAGCGCACGCACGCGGCCCTCGTTGCGGGTGCGCCGGGCTTTGATGCCTTGGCGTATCCACACTTCTTCTTGCGCCAGCCGTTTGTCGAACAGCGCGTTTTGCCTATCCTCGTTGACGAGCATGGCTTCTTTACGCGCGAGGTAAGTCGCGTAGTCGCCGGGGAAATCGGCCAGCTTGCCGCGATCCAGTTCGATAATCCGCGTGGCCAGGCGCTGCAAGAAGGCGCGATCATGTGTAATGAACAGCAAGGCGCCGTTCCAGTTCAGCAGAAATTCTTCGATCCAAGTAATGGCAGCGATGTCGAGATGGTTGGTGGGCTCGTCCAGCAGCAGCAAATCCGGCTCGGCCACTAGCGCGCGCGCCAGCATCACGCGCCGTTTCATGCCGCCGGAAAGGCTCGCCACATCGGCATCCGGATCAAGTGCTAGCTTGGTTAACACCGTGTCCACGCGCTGGGTCAGCGCCCAGCCGTCGATGTTTTCAAGCTCGTGCTGGCATTCCTCTAGCTCATCCAATTTGCTATGGTCGTCCGCTACGTCGTGCGCAAGCTGGTGGTAGCGATCGATCAGCTCGCCCGCTTTGCCCAAGCCTTCTGCCACCACGTGAAAGATGCTGCCGCGCGTGCCTAAGGGCACTTCTTGCGCCAGCTGCGCCACGCGCAGCCCTTGGGTGCGCGTGATCTCGCCGTCGTCAGGCTGGATTTCACCCGCGATCATCTTCAGCAAGGTGGATTTGCCCGCGCCATTGCGCCCAACCAGGCACAGCCGCTCGCCCCGGTCAATGGAAAAGCTCACGCCATCGAGCAGCGGCGGCTGGCCGAGAGAAAGGACAACATCGCGAAAGGTTAGGATAGCCATAGGGAGTCAAAATCGAATACGAAAGCCGGGCGCGCATTGTACCCGGCGAAGGATCGGTGCGCACGTTTCTAGCTCGGCCCGAGGCCGCGCATAATAGCCAAATGGCTATCTTTCATTGCTACTAACGATGCTCTATCGCACCCTGGCCGACGCGGTGTTGGTCATTCATCTGCTATTCATCCTGTTCGTGGTCGGCGGCGGGTTTTTGGTGCTGCGCTGGCCAAAAATAGCGTGGGCTCACCTTCCCGTCGCGCTGTGGGGCGCGGTGATTGAGCTTGCGGGTTGGATTTGCCCGCTTACGCCGCTGGAGAATGCCTGGCGCCATGCGGCAGGTGATGCGGGCTATGGCGGCGGGTTTATAGAACATTATTTGCTGCCGGCGATTTATCCGGCGCAGCTCACCAGCGCCATTCAGACTGGGCTCGGCTTGGCCGTAGTGGTCATCAACCTGCTGATTTACACCTGGGTCTGGCGTCGCAAGCGCAGCGGCTGATTAGCGCACCGCCTATTATCCGGTTTACCTCCGCAAAGAATTCCGCTTAGGTTCAGGTGCGCGGATTGCGTGTCTCCAGCAGATGCGTAATTTCTTCGGGGGGCAGTGGTTTGCTGAACAGATAGCCTTGCATCAAATGGCAGCCCAGCTGCGACAAGAAATCGCGCTGAGCTTCGTTCTCAACCCCTTCGGCAATGACAGACAGCTTTAAGCTTTGCGCCAGCACCGTAATGGCGGTGGTGATCGCGCTATCGTCGGGGTCACCCGGAATGTCGCGCACGAAGCTGCGATCAATTTTCAGGGTGTCGACCGGGAAGCGGCGTAAGTAGCTGAGCGAAGAGTAACCGGTGCCGAAGTCGTCAATCGCCAAGCAAACACCCAAAGCGTGCAAGGCATCGAGCATTTGCAAATTGCCGCCACTCTGTTGCATCAGCATACTCTCGGTAATTTCCAGTTCGAGCTGGCTGGGTGGGCAGTGCAGCAAAGCCAGCGCGGGCTGCAGCACGCGCATCAAATCCCCACCTTGAAATTGTCGCGGCGACAGGTTGACTGCCAAGCGCAGCGCCGGCCAGCCTTGCTGATGCCAGGCATCCAGTTGGGCGCAGGCGGTCGCCAATACCCATTCGCCGGCGGGCACAATCAAGCTGGTGTCCTCGAGCACGGCGATAAAGTCGTTGGGCAGCACCAAACCAAAATCCGGGTGCTGCCAACGCAGCAAAGCCTCGACACTGCAAATGCTGCCGTTGCGCAGGTCGATCACCGGTTGATAGAACAAGCGCAGTTCGCCGCGCTCCAGGGCATGGCGCAGGCTCGATTCCAGTGTCAGGCGCTCGAAAGCGCGTGCGCTCATATCCGCCGAATAAAATTGATAGGTGTTTTTACCCAATTCCTTGGCGCGATACATGGCCACGTCGGCATGTTTGAGCAAGGTCGAGGCGTCTTCTCCGTCATTGGGGTAGAGGCTGACGCCGATGCTGGCGGTAATGTACAAGCGCTGCTGGGCAATTTCGAAAGTGGGCGCCAGGGCGCCCAACACTTTTGTCGCCAGGCTACGAATATCCCCCTCATTCGCCACATCGTCTAACAAGATGACGAACTCATCGCCGCCAAAACGCGCCACGGTATCTCCCTCACGCACGCAAGCACTAAAGCGAGCCGCCAGCTGCTGCAACAACAAGTCACCGGTATCATGGCCCAGCGTATCGTTTATGGTTTTAAAGCGATCGAGGTCGACAAACAACACTGCCACAATGCGTTTGTGCCAACGCGCGCGGCTAATCGCTTGGTTGAGACGATCCAGCAGCAAGATGCGGTTGGGTAACTCGGTCAGCGCATCATGCTGCGCCATGTGTGTCAGTTGCTGCTGGGCGTGCATGCGCTCAGACACATCTTTGCCGGTGGATACAAAATGGGTGATGTGTCCCGCTGCATCCTTCAGCGGCGTGATGGTTTTTTCCTCATAGTAAAAACGCCCATCTTTACGCCGGTTGATGATCACTTCGTTATAAATTTCGCCGGCCAGGATGGTTTGCCAGAGTTTTTGATAGAACGCTGCATCATGCTGGCCGGATTTCACCAGGCGCGGGTTTTGACCTAGGATTTCGGTTAGTGCGTAGCCGGTGATTTGCGCGAAGGCGGGGTTGGCGTACTCAATGATGCCTCGCATGTCGGTGATGAGCACGGAATCGGCAGTCTGCTCTAAGGCGCTGGAAAGCTGGCGCATGCGCGCTTCTGCCCGCCGGTGTTCCGTAATGTCGGTCACCATGGCAATGGCGCCGGCATACTGGCCTTCGTGGTCAAATAAAGGGCCGGTGTTGAGCTGTGTCCAAAGGGGCGTGCCGTCCCGGCACAAAAATTTGAATTCATGCTGCTCGGTGACGCCTTGGCGGCGGCGCTCGACATTGCGTGCCGCGATGGTTTTGCCCTCTTCATCCATAAAATCGAACAAGGATCGCCCGACCATCGTTTCGACCGTGTAGCCCAGCATGTCGGCCATTTTATGATTGACGAAGGAAGTCACGTTTTCGGCATCAATTTGCCAAACGCCTTCCTGTGTGGTCTCTACAATCGTGCGGTACTGGGCCTCGCTGTGGCGCAGAATCTCGTCGGAGCGCAAGCGTTCAATTTCGGCCGCCGCGCGCGCCGCAAAAATATTGAGCGTGGTGACAATTTGCGCTTGATGCGTGATGGGCTGGCGATACAGCGCCACAATCAATCCCAGGCCTGCACCAGCCGTATCAAATAAAGGCGTACCGACATAAGCCTCGGCGCCCATTTCCGCCAATAGCCGGTCATCGGGAAACTGGCTTTGGACGTCGTGAAGATAAGTGCAAGTCTCCTTGCCGACAACGGAAGCGCAGGGCGTGCCGGTTAGCGCATATTCGAAATTATCGGCCGATTCGCCCTGAATGCTGACGGCCAAAGTGCGCATGTGATCCGTTGAGCCGGGAATTATTTCGGCGACAAATGCGTAATCTGCGCCCAAGGACTTTGCGAGGTGGGCGACCAAGGAGTTGAAAAAAAGCGCGCCGGTGGCGGCGGAAACCCCACGCGCGATCTCCAGCAAATTTTCTTCAGCACGTTTAAGGTCGGTAATGTCCTGCACCACGGTGATGTGGGTGCTAGGAGCCTCGCCGGGTTGCCACAGGGGCGACACGGTGAGCATCACCCATACCGAGCCACCCGCTTTTCGGAGATAACGCTTTTCAAACGAGAATTCGCGGATTTCACCCCTAATCAGTTGCTGCAATTTTTCCAGGTTGTTGGGCAAGTCTTCGGGGTGCGTGATGTCTTGAAAAGACAGCGCACATATTTCTTCCCTGTTGTAACCGGTGATATCACAATAACGCTGATTGACGCGCAGAAAGCGCCCGCTTTGGGAGTCGATCTGCGCCACGCCTACCGCGGCCTGCTCGAAAAACGCACGAAATTGCGCTTCACTCGCAGCCAACACCGTTTGTTGGTCTTGTTCAATCACATGCAGGTAGCGGCGAAAAAGGAAAAGTAAGCCAGCGAGCATGAGCAAAAAGGTGGGTGCTTGAAAAGCATCGTTGTTGGGGTACGGCACCCCTATCGCAGGCAGGCCTAAGGTGATACCGAGCAGGATGATCGCGGTATCGATTAATAGCCCTTTTTCGGCCAGCAAGAGTGAAGCCAATACGAGACTAAGCCCGAAATAGGCGTAAGCAACCCCGCGCGTAGGATCCAATATAATGATGCCAAAACACACAAAAACCGAGGAGCCAACGGTAATCAACGCCGCAGCTAGGTAGTGCCCTGTGCGCGATAAACCGTAGGCCACAAGCAAACACAGCAGCCCTAGGTTGACAACGATGAAGGTGGGCAAATAATTTGGACGTTGCAGGAATTGCAATGAGGTTGCCATGAATCCGACAACGAAAATCACGATGAGTAAACCCGACAAAAGCTGAATTTTCCTGCGGCGCGACACTTCAGCGACATGCTTGGGGGGTTGCGTGAGCCGTAGCCACCAGCGTGCAAGTTTCAAGGTTTCCCCCCGGGGTCTTGGATCGTTAGACGCACACGCGTCGGGCATGAACCGTTAAGCGTAAAGCATTGCGCGTTAAGGAGAGCGTGTGCCACGGCTTCCCGTATAATGTGACCTACCCAAATTGCAAGCCTCGCGGCAACCCCTCTTCTATAAATATAGGTCGAAGCCGGAGTTTTTCCCAATACCTTGATTTCGTGACCCCTACTTCATTTCTCGATCAGCTGAACCCTGAGCAACTGACGGCCGTGACCCTGCCGCGCCAATCGGCGCTGATTCTGGCCGGCGCGGGCAGCGGCAAGACGCGTGTGCTCACTACGCGTATCGCTTATCTAATTCAGACCGGCCAGGTAAGCCCAGCGGGGGTGCTGGCGGTGACCTTTACCAATAAAGCCGCGAAGGAAATGCTCACGCGCATTACCAGCATGCTGCCGATCAATCCGCGCGGCATGTGGGTCGGCACGTTTCACGGTCTATGCAACCGGCTATTGCGCACGCATCACCGCGAGGTGAATCTGCCGCAGCTATTTCAAATCTTGGATAGCCAAGACCAGCTATCGGTGATCAAACGTTTGATGAAGGCGCTGAATATCGACGATGAACGTTTCCCGCCCAAGCAGGTATCGTATTTCATCAACAACGCCAAAGAGCAGGGCTTGCGCGCCAATGATGTCGAGGCGCTGGACGAAACCACACTGCGCTATCGCGATCTGTATGCCGCCTATGAGCAACAATGCCAACGCGAGGGCGTGGTGGATTTCGCCGAGCTGCTGCTGCGCTCATATGAATTGCTCACGCGCAACGAGCCGTTGCGCGCACATTATCAAGCGCGCTTCAAATACATTTTGGTGGATGAGTTTCAAGACACCAGCCGCTTCCAATACGCTTGGTTGAAGTGCATCGCCGGTAAAGATAATGCCGTGTTCGCGGTGGGCGACGACGATCAATCGATCTATGCCTTTCGCGGCGCACATGCCGGCAATATGCAAACCTTCCTGAGCGAATTCGCCGTCACCAACGTGATCAAGCTGGAACAGAATTACCGTTCGCAGAGCAATATCCTGGATGCGGCCAATGTGCTGATCAGCCATAACCGCGAGCGCCTGGGCAAGAATCTGTGGACGGCGGAAGGCACGGGCGAGCCAATTCGCGTGTATTGCGCCAGCTCCGATCATGACGAGGCGCAGTTCATCGTGGATGAAATCCGCGCGCTGGCCAATGAGGGCGTGGCGCAGTCGCAGATCGCCTTGCTGTATCGTTCCAATGCGCAGTCGCGGGTATTGGAGCACGCCTTGTTTAGCGCCGCGATTCCATATCGGGTGTATGGCGGGCTGCGCTTCTTCGAGCGGCAAGAAGTGAAACACGCGCTCGCCTATCTACGCCTCATCGCCAACCCCGAGGACGACAATGCGCTGCTGCGCGTGATCAACTTTCCCACCCGCGGCATCGGCGCGCGCACCATCGAGCAAGTGCAAGAAGCCGCACGTGAACAAGGCATCACGCTGTGGCAGGCGGCGTGTCAAAAAGGCGGCAACGCCAGCAGCGGTAAAGGCGTGCCCGCTTTCGTGCTGCTGATCGAGGCGCTGCGACGCGATACCGTGGGCTTGGATTTAGCCGAGCAAGTCGAACACCTGCTCTACGCCAGCGGGCTGGTTGCGCACTACCAAGCCTCCAAGCTCGACGCCGACCGGGTGGAAAACCTGGAAGAATTAGTGAATGCCGCGCGCGCATTCTTGAACGAATACGACGGTGAGCGCACCGAGGAAATGCCGGACACGCTCACCGCCTTCCTCACCCACGCCGCGCTCGAAGCGGGTGAACGTCAAGCAGGCGAAGGCACGGAGGCCGTGCAGTTGATGACCGTGCACTCGGCCAAGGGCTTGGAATTCCACACCGTCTTCATCAGCGGCATGGAAGAAGGATTGTGCCCGCATGAACAAAGCATGTTCGAGCAAGACGGCTTGGAAGAAGAGCGGCGGCTGATGTACGTGGCGATCACCCGCGCGCGCAAGCGCTTGTATCTCTCTTATGCGCAGAGCCGCATGTTGCACGGGCAAGTGCGCTACGGCGTCCCCTCACGCTTCCTGAATGAAATCCCCGAGAAATTGTTGAAGCCGATCAACGCGCCGCTGATGCCGGTGGAGGCGCCCGCCGCGTGGGAGGCGCCACGCACCCAGCGCGTGGAATCCGAATCAGGCCAGGGCTTTCGCGTGGGCCAAAATGTCACGCATCCGAAATTCGGCCCGGGCGTGATCATTCATTGCCGCGGGCGCGGTCTGGATGCGGAGGTAGAAGTGAATTTCAGACAAAGCGGAACAAAGCGCTTGGCGCTGCAGTATGCAAAGCTAAGCCCAGCTTAAAAACCACTTCGCAAAGTCTGACAGCGCTATGCGCGTTTAGCGCTGAGGCTCAGCCACAAAAATTTCTACGCGACGGTTTTGGGCGCGGCCATATTCCGTATCGTTCGATGCGACAGGCTCATGCGATCCGCGACCATTCACACTGACACGTCCCGATGCGACACTTCTTGCTGTCAAATAGTCGCGGGTGCGTGCCGCGCGCTCGATGGATAGGGGGTCATTGATTGCGTCGCTACCGGTATTGTCAGTGTGCCCAATGATGGTGACTTGGGTGCTGGAGTGATCGACCAAGCCCGCCGCGAACTTATCCAAAATTTGGCGGAAGTTGGGTTTGATATCTGCCCGGTTGGTGTCGAAAGAAATATCGCTCGGTATATCCAGCTTCAAGCGATTGTCCGCGGTTTGGCTGACTTGAACGCCGGTGCCTTGTGTCGCTTGCTCCATACTTTGTTTCTGTGCTTCCATTTTTTTGGACCAAATATTCCCGGCCAGCGCACCCGCGAGACCGCCCAGAACCGCGCCCGTCGCCGCTCGTTTGCCGCCCCCGTCGCCGGTTGATGCGCCGATGACGGCGCCGACACCCGCGCCTACGCCTGCACCGGTCGCGGTGCCGCGCTGAGTATCAGACATGTTGGCGCAGCCGGAGAGCGCTAACGTTACTGCAACCGTGCCGATCAATAATTTACGCATGACAGAATTCCTTTTAGTGGATGAGTTCGTCGAACTGCGTTCGACGGAGGGCGGAATACTGACGGGCCGTGGCTTGTTCTCTGCTGGTTAGCTAGCGCAAACCGCACCCCGCCTTGTAAGAGCCCATGCTGCACCCGCGCTAAGGAGCGGTCTGTTCGCTAACGTACACATGGCCTGGCTGAAAGTTGCTTGGCAGGACACGACAAGCCAAGATGGAGATGAAATGTGTGTCCTCGCCTCTTTGAATGCGGATCAAGCGGGCTGGTTTGACTCAAACACGTCCAAGTAACTCACATACGCTGATGCGAAGGTGATGGAGAGAAAAGCACACAACAGGGGAAAGCTGATCAGCATGGCGACCGTGCCCGCGATCTGCTCGCCGCCGATGGTTTGCAGTGCGGAGACGAGCATACGCAAAGCGAAGGACGAGACCGCATCCAACAGCAGCATCAACAAGGCATACACCAAGAAAGGCCAGATATTTTTTAATTGGGCTTTAAACGACAGTCGCAGCGCGTCGCGCGGCGAGGCCTGTTTGAATATCACCAATGCAGGCGCAAACCAAGTCGCCATCGCCATCAACAGCAAAACTGAAAGCATGAGCAGCGAGGGGATTAACAACTCTCGCATGGCGAGCAGCAAGGCCGCTTGATCCGATGCCTGGCTGCGCGCCAGTTCCAAGAGCCGCATAAATTCCTCATGCCAGCCCAGGGCAAACACCAGCATGCCCAGGAAAACGCCTGCGAACGCCAAGCCACCCACGGCCAGCAGCGGTTGTGGCGCGGCCTTAAAACCCGCCGACAAATGATTGAACGAAATCGGCTGCCCCGCCAGTTCATCGCGGCTAGCCAACATGAAACCGGCGGCGATGCCGGGGAAGATTAAGAACACTCCGATCAGCCCCAGCACCGGCAACAGGCTCAACACCAACAGCAGTAGGGTGGTCATGCCCACGAGGGCCAGCCACGGCCAAGGTTGCCGGATGAAGAGTTTGATGCCCTCGCTGAACCAGCGATAGCCGTAGAGGGGATTACATTTTCGGAAATTCATGGCAGGCAATAAACAGGCTTGAGTGGGAGGTGTCCATTATCTCAAATATATACGTACGGGGGCGCGGGCCGGACAAGTGGCTAATAACCTAACGCATTTAAAGACGGAGTGGGCTTATTGTTGGATCGATCTCGTGCAGTTTAAGCCATCACCGAATAGGGGCTAATCGCGCCTGTATGGCAGGCGGGAAAATGCTTAGCGCAAACTTGCGACAAGGGTGCCAAAAAGCGGACAGCAACAGCAGCGCGGAACCGATCGCGAACGCGGTGATCGCGAAGCCCAGGCTGACGACACCATACACTTTCAGCAAGGAGCTGAAAGCATACAAGACATAAATCAGGGCAGAGACCATCAGCGCCCGGCGATCGATTGCCAGTGAAATAAGCGCGATAACAACATATAAGGTAATGACGGCGAGGGCCTGCCCCCAGTGCGTTTGGCCGTCGAAAATATTCAGCGCAGTAAAGACCGGGTGAACCAGCAGCGGCGCAGCCTGAAGATGGAGCCAAAAAGCCACGTCGGATTTGCGTGTTTGGCGCAGTGTATCCGCGCTATCCCAGTACATTGCCAGGCCGAATAAGGCGGTACCCGCGACGAACGAAATGATGCTTATAAAATTTTTGGCCTCGGGCAGCACCGTTAATAGCAAGGCAACCATACTGCCGAGTGCGGCGGTCGCGCCCGCCGCAACAGTGATGGGGACTCTAAATCGTCGCCAATGTAACCATGCTGCTAGGGCAGCAAGCGCGCTTGCAAAGACGACCCCGGATGATTCTCCAAAGCCGATGTAGTTTGCGAAGAAAACGCTGCCCACAAAGGCTAATAACAGAACGATCGAAGGCAGGGCCATGTGCCGTTTGCGCGTAAAGAATTCGGCGAGCGCCCAGGAAACAATCGCTGACGCCAGCGCACCAAACCATGGCGCCAATGCTGCGCCGATCCAGTTCACCGAAATTAACAACAGCACACAGGCGATCACCACAAATATATCGTTAAAACCAGTCACGAGGCGGAAGTGTTCCTCATCCACTGCGGGTGTTTGCCGAAGCTGCGCGACATGCGCCCGAAACGACAAGGCGGCTTCTTCAGTGAGCGCCCCTGCTTTGATAGCCGAGGCAATATCTTCTTCGCTATACATGCTTTTCTTGTCTTTAGATTAGTGGCGGCTCAGTTTTCCAGCCAAGGGCTGGGCTGTGAGATGTGATGTTGCAGAATGCGTTTGAAGTGATCCGGGTCTTTGGCGTGCGTGAGCTCGCCTGGACGCGGGTAGTGAAAATCGTACAAGCGCGAGAGCCAAAAGCGCAGCGCGCCGGCGCGCAGCATGACCGGCCAAGCGCCGCGCTCCAGCGCGCTGAGTGGGCGTACCGCGTGGTAGGCCTTAATCATGGCTTGCATGCGGGCGACATCCACTTCGCCTTGCTCGGTCACGCACCAATCGTTGACGGTGATCGCCAGGTCGTACAGCCAGGCGTCGTTGCACGCGTAGTAAAAATCGATCGCGCCGGACAGGGTGTCGCCATCGAATAGCACATTGTCGCGGAACAAATCGGCGTGAATCACGCCACGCGGCAAATCTTGGTGGCGGTACAGGCCTTGAAAACGCAATTCTTCTTTCAGCATCGCAGCGTCATCCGCTGCGAGCTTCGGCATCACATCGGGCGCGGTGGCGCGCCACCAACTGGGGCCGCGCGGATTGGGCATTTGCACCGAATAACTCTTGCCCGCGAGGTGCATATTGGCCAGCATCTCGCCGACTTGCGCGCAATGATCGGCATTGGGTGCGGCGAGCGAGGCGCCTTTCAGGCAACTCACCATGCACGCCGGTTTGCCATTGAGCTGATTAAGGTAGCCATTTTCCAGATTGGCGATCGGACTCGGGCAGGGAATGCCGTGCCGTGCCAAGTGCGCCATGAGATTAATGTAGTAAGGCAGATCCTCGGCCCGAATCTTTTCGAACAAGGTCAGCACATAACGGCCGTGGCTGGTGGTAACGAAGTAGTTGGTGTTCTCGATGCCGGAGGCGATGCCCTGGAGCTCGATCAGGGCGCCCAAGGAGTAGCGTTTAAGCCACTGCTTGAGTTCCGCTTCGGTGACGGTAGTGTAAACAGACATTCGATCTATGTAACTCGCGTAGCGAGCCTAAATCCCTCTTCCCTCGCAAGGAGGACGCCGGTGGGTACCCCGCTGCTGCGCAGCGACCCTTCCGCAGTCCCGCTTGCGGGAGAGAGCTAGGAGAGAGGGCTCAAAAAATAAATCAGCACCATGTGAAACTCGCGTAGCGAGCCTAAGTCCCTCGCCCCCGCTAGCGGGGGCGAGTTAGGAGAGAGGGAAACCTTAAAACTGAAACAGCACCCACTGCGGCACGCGCAAACCGGTATCAGGATTGTCCATTCGGGTGAAGCCACCATTACCCTTATCGTCGACCAGGTAGTAAGGAACGCCGTACTTGGGCGTGACTTTGATCATGTAGAGCTTGCCGCCGACACGAAATTCTTCCGCTTTATCTTCGCCGCGCGTGGTAATGGTCACTTCCGGCTCCAGCCCTGGGGTGGGCTCATAGCCAGGCGGCGGGGGCGGCGGCTCGGGCACGGGCTGCAGACCAGATGGCAGCTTGGCCTTTTCTTGCGCCAAGATAGGCTGGGTTAACAGGGGGAGTGCGAGTAGCAAAAAAAGGTACAGAGCGCGGCGCATGGCGGGTCCTTAATAAAAGGTAGAGCAATTATACAGTGGCCTGTATTTACTGCTGGTAACAAAGTTTACAAATTCAACTGAATCTCGCGCTCCGCCGCGGTCGGTTCGAAGCCGCGCGTCTCGTAGTATTTGAAAATCGCATTCACTATGTCTTTGGGCTCGTTGATCACTTGGATCAAATCCAAGTCGTTAGGACTGACCATGCCCTCATTCACCAGGGTTTCCTTAAACCAGCTCACCAGCCCGCGCCAGAAGGGCTCGTGCACCAAGATGATGGGGATTTTGCGCGTTTTACCGGTCTGCACCAGGGTCAGTGCCTCCATTAATTCATCCATGGTGCCGAAGCCGCCGGGCATCACCACATAGGCTGAGGCGAATTTGACGAACATTACCTTGCGCGCAAAAAAGTGGCTGAAGGTCTGCGAGATGTCTTGGAAGGGATTGTTGTTCTGTTCGTGCGGCAGTTGGATATTGAGACCAACGCTGGGTGAGGCGCCAAAATACGCGCCTTTGTTCGCCGCCTCCATAATGCCCGGCCCGCCGCCGGAGATGACCGAGAAGCCGGCGTCGGAGAGTTGGCGCGCGATTTGCTCGGTGAGCAAATAGTATTTGTCGTCGGGCGCGGTGCGCGCGCTGCCGAAAATCGACACCGCGGGGCTAATCGGCGCCAAGCGCTCCGTGGCCTCTACAAATTCTGCCATAATCTCGAACACGCGCCACGATTCGCGCGCCGAGTAGGCTTGCGTCGCCGCTTCGGCGCCAATCATCTTAGGTAGTTTTTCTTTCAAGAGCCCGCTCCCAATGAAAACCTTGCTGTTAGTCGATGGATCATCCTACCTGTATCGCGCGTTTCATGCGCTGCCTGATTTGCGCAACGCCCACAACGAGCCCACAGGCGCGATCTACGGTGTATTGAATATGCTGAAGCGGCTGCGCAAAGACGTACCCGCCGATTATATCGCTTGCGTGTTCGACGCAAAAGGCAAGACCTTCCGCGACGATCTCTACCCTGAATATAAAGCGCACCGCCCCGCCATGCCGGACGATCTGGCCAGACAAATTGCGCCGCTGCACGAAGCGGTAGTCGCGATGGGCTGGCCCCTGTTGATGATCGACGGCGTCGAGGCCGATGACGTAATCGGCACGCTGGCAGTAGAGGCCGAAAAGCACGGCCTGCGCACGGTGATCTCCACCGGCGACAAGGACATCACGCAATTAGTGAATCCGCAGGTGCAGCTCGTCAACACCATGAGCAACGAAAAGCTGGATGAAGCGGGCGTAGAAGCCAAGTTCGGCGTGCCGGCCGCGCGCATCATCGATTACCTCACGCTGATCGGCGACACGGTGGACAACGTGCCGGGCGTGGAAAAAGTCGGGCCGAAGACTGCGGTCAAATGGCTCACCCAATACGGCTCGCTGGATAACATCGTGGCCCATGCGAGCGAAATCGGCGGCGTAGTGGGCGAGAATTTGAGAAAAGCGCTGGACTGGCTGCCTCAGGCGCGCGCATTGCTCACCATTAAATGCGATGTCCCCTTGCCGGTGCATGTCTCCAACCTCACGCCCAGCGCGCCGGACCAGGACAAGCTGCGCGAGCTGTTTGGGCGCTTTGAATTTAAGACGTGGTTGCGGGAGTTACAGGATTCGGGATTCAGGATTCAGGATTCAGGGAGTGCGGTGGCGCCTGCGGCGCGGCATCAGGAACCTGCGCATGAAATGCTGGATCCCGCGCTGGCGCAGGCTGGGCATTACGAAATGATTTTGACCGAAGCGCAGTTGGATGCGTGGCTCGACAAGATCAACCATGCACCACTCACCGCTGTCGATACCGAGACCACTAGCCTTGATGCCATGCAAGCGCGGCTAGTCGGCATTTCGCTCGCGGTCTCGGCCTTGGGGGGCGCTTACCTACCGCTGGCGCACGTCGGCCCAGGCGCACCGCAACAACTCGATTTAGCGCGTACTTTAAAAAAACTCAAACCCTGGCTGGAAGATGCGAGCAAACCCAAGCTGGGCCAGCATTTGAAATACGACAAACATGTGCTGGCCAACTACGGCATCACCTTGGCGGGCATCGTGCATGACACCCTGCTGGAATCCTATGTGCTGGAAGCGCACAAATCGCACGACATGGATTCGCTCGCCCAGCGCCATCTCGGCTACAAGACCATTACCTACGAAGAAGTCGCGGGCAAAGGCGCCAAGCAAATCGGCTTTGACCAAGTCGATGTGGAAACCGCTACCCGCTATGCAGCGGAGGATGCCGACATCACCCTGCGTTTGCATCAGGTGCTGTATCCGCAAATTGCGCGCGCGCCGCAGTTGGATGCGGTGTACAAAAACATCGAGTTGCCGGCTATGGCGGTGCTGTGGGAAATGGAGCGCGTCGGGGTGTTGATCGACGTCAATCTGTTGAACGCACAGAGTCACGAGATCGGCAAAAAGTTGGTAGAACTGGAAAGCCAAGCCCACGCACTCGCCGGGCAACCCTTCAACCTCAATTCGCCCAAACAGATCCAAGAGATTTTATTCAATCAACTGCAACTGCCGGTGAAGAAAAAAACCCCGAGCGGCGCGCCTTCCACCGATGAAGAAGTGCTGGCAGAATTAGCGCTCGATTATCCCTTGCCTAAGTTGTTACTCGAATATCGCGGGCTGGCCAAACTCAAATCCACCTACACCGACAAACTGCCGCGCATGGTCGACTCACTTACCGGGCGCGTGCACACCAGCTACAACCAAGCGGTGGCGGTCACCGGGCGCCTCGCGAGCAGCGATCCCAATCTGCAAAACATCCCGGTGCGCACGCAAGAAGGCCGTCGTATACGCGAAGCCTTCATCGCACCGCCGGGCAGCGTGCTGGTGTCAGCCGACTACTCGCAAATCGAGTTGCGCATCATGGCGCATCTGTCGCACGACGAAGGGCTGCTCAAAGCCTTCGCCGCCGGCCAGGACGTGCATCGCGCCACCGCAGCGGAAGTGTTCGGCGTGGGCGTGGATGAAGTCAGCAGCGAGCAGCGCCGCTACGCCAAGGTGATCAACTTCGGTCTCATCTACGGCATGTCCGCCTTCGGCCTGGCGAGCCAATTGGGCATCGAGCGCAGCGCAGCGTCGGCCTACATCGATCGCTACTTCGCGCGCTATCCCGGCGTGGCCGACTACATGACCCGCACCCGCAACGCGGCACACGAGCAAGGCTATGTCGAAACCGTGTTCGGCAGAAGGCTCTGGCT
>JADMJT010000027.1:10329-15994 GCA_018781585.1 Burkholderiales bacterium | reverse complement strand
TCACGTGCGGCTTGGTGCGCTCAAATTTGCCTTTTGCCATGATCGCGTTCCTTTAATAAATAAAAGTTAGAAACTATTTTTTGTTAATGACGGCTTCCGCGACATTTCGCGGCGCTTCGGAGTAGTGCTTGAATTCCATGCTGTATGTAGCGCGACCTTGCGACATCGAACGCAGATCGGTGGAGTAACCAAACATTTCCGCCAACGGTACTTCTACTTTAACGATCTTGCCGGTGGGCATGTCTTCCATGCCCTGGATGATGCCGCGACGACGATTTAGATCGCCCATCACATCGCCCATATAGTCTTCAGGCGTTTCCACTTCTACCGCCATCATTGGTTCAAGCAATACCGGACTGGCTTTGCGCATGCCGTCTTTGAACGCCATCGATGCCGCCATCTTGAACGCATTCTCGTTCGAGTCCACGTCGTGATACGAGCCGTCGAACAAGGTGACTTTGACATCCACTACCGGGAAGCCCGCCAACACGCCGTTGGGTAAGGTTTCGCGCAAGCCTTTTTCCACTGCCGGAATAAATTCGCGCGGCACCGTACCGCCTTTAATCGCATCGATAAACTCGAAACCCTTACCGGCTTCATTCGGCTCCAGCTTGATCCATACGTGACCATATTGGCCGCGACCGCCGGATTGTTTGATGAATTTACCTTCCACCTCGGCTGGCTTCCTAATCGCTTCACGGTACGCCACTTGCGGCGCGCCCACATTCGCTTCGACGCCGAATTCGCGACGCATACGGTCCACCAGAATTTCCAGATGCAATTCGCCCATGCCGGAAATAATGGTTTGATTGGTCTCTTCGTCGGTGCGCACACGGAACGAGGGATCTTCTTGCGCCAAGCGATTCAAGGCGAGACCCATTTTCTCTTGATCGACCTTAGTTTTCGGTTCTACGGCGACGTGAATCACCGGCTCCGGGAAAATCATGCGTTCCAAAATAATGGTTTTATTCAGGTCGCACAGCGTATCGCCGGTGGTTGCTTCTTTTAAGCCCACGGCAGCGGCGATGTCGCCTGCGCACACTTCTTTAATCTCTTCGCGCTGATTGGCGTGCATTTGCAAAATCCGACCAATACGCTCTTTTTTACCCTTTACCGGGTTGTAGATCGTGTCGCCGGTTTTCACGGTGCCGGAATAAACCCGGAAGAAAATCAATTGGCCGACATAGGGATCGGTCATGATTTTGAAAGCCAAACCGGCAAACGGCTCGTCATCGCTCGCACGGCGCATGCCCATCTCGCCATTTTCCAACTCGCCCTCAACCGGCTTCACATCGGTCGGCGCCGGCATGAATTCGATCACGGCATCCAACATCGCCTGCACGCCTTTGTTCTTGAACGCGGAGCCGCACATCATCGGCACGATTTCGCTGGCGACGGTGCGCCGACGTAAACCCTGCTTAATATCGGCTTCGGACAAGTCACCCTCTTCGAGGTACTTATTCATCAATTCTTCGGACGCTTCTGCTGCGTTTTCCAGCATTTTTTCGCGCCACTCTTTAGCGGATTCCGCCAGATCAGCCGGAATATCGCGCAAATCGAACTTCATGCCTTGGCTGGCTTCGTCCCAATAAATCGCTTTCATGCGAATCAGGTCAACGACACCTTCAAACTTTTCTTCCGCACCGATAGGAATCTGGATCGGCACCGGGTTGGCCTTGAGGCGGCTCTTCATTTGGTCATAGACCTTGAAGAAATTCGCGCCGGAACGGTCCATCTTGTTCACAAAGGCCAAACGCGGCACTTTGTATTTATTGGCCTGGCGCCAAACGGTTTCGGATTGCGGCTGCACGCCGCCTACGGCGCAATACACCATGCACGCACCATCCAACACACGCATGGAACGCTCCACTTCAATCGTGAAGTCCACGTGGCCCGGGGTGTCGATGATGTTGATGCGGTGTTCGGGATAGTTGCCGTCCATGCCCTTCCAGAAGCAGGTGGTGGCCGCCGAGGTAATGGTGATGCCGCGCTCTTGTTCTTGCTCCATCCAGTCCATGGTGGCTGCGCCGTCATGCACTTCGCCAATCTTGTGCGACACGCCGGTATAGAACAGCACGCGTTCAGTGGTCGTGGTTTTCCCCGCATCAATGTGCGCTGAAATACCGATATTGCGATAACGCTCGATTGGTGTTTTACGTGCCACTTTTATTGCCTTTGTTATGCCGGGCGAGGCATGCCTCGCCCCTACAGTTATTTAGAAACGGTAATGCGAGAACGCTTTGTTGGCATCCGCCATGCGGTGCACTTCTTCGCGCTTTTTCACCGCGCCGCCACGACCTTCGGCCGCTTCCATCAATTCATTTGCGAGCCGCTGGCCCATTGATTTTTCACCGCGCTTACGCGCTGCGTCACGCAGCCAACGCATGGCCAACGCCATACGGCGCACTGAGCGCACTTCCACGGGCACTTGGTAGTTCGCACCACCGACACGACGGCTTTTCACTTCGACCATCGGACGAACATTGGAGAGCGCTTGGCTGAACACCTCAACCGCATCCTTGCCGGATTTGGCGGTGATCTGGGTGAGCGCACCGTACATAATGCGTTCGGCTACGGATTTCTTGCCGCCGGTCATCAGCACGTTAACGAATTTGGATATTTCCACGTTACCGAATTTCGGATCGGGAAGAATCTCGCGTTTGGGGACTTCTCTACGACGGGGCATAGTGACCTCGGTCTAATCGTTTATGACTTAAATTACGCCGCTTTGGGGCGCTTGGAACCGTACTTGGAACGGGATTGCTTACGATCTTTCACGCCCGTGGTATCCAAGCTGCCGCGCACGATGTGGTAACGCACACCCGGCAAGTCTTTTACCCGGCCGCCGCGAATCAGCACTACCGAGTGCTCTTGCAGGTTGTGGCCTTCACCGCCGATGTAGCTAATCACCTCGAAGCCGTTGGTCAAACGCACCTTGGCGACTTTGCGCAAAGCGGAGTTCGGTTTTTTCGGCGTCGTGGTGTACACACGGGTGCACACGCCGCGCTTTTGCGGGCTGCTTTGCAACGCGGGCACTTTGCTCTTGGTCACTTCGACCGAGCGGCCTTTGCGCACCAGTTGGTTAATGGTTGGCATAGCGTTCCTTCAGTTAAAAACGATGGGACGGCGCGTTAAAAGCGCCGTCCCACCGCAAGTTCAAACCGATTGTCCGAGCCGCTGTTGAGCGGTTTTTATTCCGGACTGGGTAAAAAGACTGGCGATTTTAGGGGGTTAGCAGTGCTCTGTCAACCCCTTATGCGAGATCAGCCTGAGCAAGTTCGCGCTTTGCCTAGGCTGCCACACATCTACTCAGCCATCCATTTTTCACAATAGATTAATTTAAAACAAAAAAGGCAGCTTTCGCTGCCTTTTTTGCAGCGATTTACTGTCTCTGCTTAAGCTACTTCTTCCGTTCCGGAAGCGGTGCCTTCGTCCACCAACTCGATATCGGTCGAGCCGGTAGCCACGTCCAGCCCCAAGCGCTGGCGCTTGCGCGCACGGTGATAGGCCAAGCCGGTACCCGCCGGGATAAGGCGCCCGACAATCACGTTTTCCTTGAGCCCGCGCAGGTCGTCTCGCTTGCCCATGATCGCAGCTTCGGTCAGCACGCGTGTGGTCTCTTGGAACGAAGCCGCCGAAATAAACGAATCGGTCGAAAGCGAAGCCTTGGTGATCCCGAGCAGAACGTGCTCGTAGCTCGCAGGGCGTTTGCCATCCACTTTGATGCGGTCATTTTCATCCAGCAACTCGGCGCGCTCGACTTGCTCGCCCAAGATGAAACGCGTGTCGCCGGCGTCGGTCACTTGCACGCGGCGCAGCATTTGACGCACGATGACTTCGATGTGCTTGTCGTTGATGCGTACGCCTTGCAGGCGGTACACGTCCTGCACTTCATCGGTGATGTAGCGCGCCAACGACTCTACCCCCAGCAAACGCAGGATATCGTGCGGTTCGGCCGGGCCGTCCACAATGGTCTCGCCTTTGTTGACGACTTGACCGTCATGCACGGTGACGTGCTTGTCTTTCGAGATCAGGTATTCGTGCGCTACGCCGTCGAGATCGGTCAGCACCAGACGCTGCTTGCCCTTGGTGTCCTTGCCGAAGGAAACGGTGCCGGTGATTTCCGCCAGCATGCCCGCATCTTTAGGCGAACGCGCTTCGAACAATTCCGCCACGCGCGGCAAACCACCCGTGATGTCGCGCGTCTTGGTGGATTCTTGCGGAATCCGCGCCAGCACTTCACCCACGCCTGCGTCTTGACCATCTTTCACGGTGATAATGGCGCCGACCGGGAAGCTGATGTTGACCGGAGCATCCGAGCCCGCGAGCTTCACTTCTTTGCCCTTCTCATCGAGCAATTTCACCTGTGGGCGCAAACCCTTGGAAGTCGCGCTGCCGCGACGCTTGGGGTCAATTACCACTAGCGTGGAGAGGCCGGTCACGTCGTCGATCTGTTTGGCGACGGTGACGCCTTCTTCTACGTTCTCGAAACGCACCTTACCCGCATATTCGGTAATGATCGGGCGGGTATGCGGATCCCAGGTCGCGACGGCTTTGCCCGCCTTGACCGGATTGCCATCCATCACATGCAGCGTCGCGCCGTAGGGCACCTTGTGACGCTCGCGCTCACGGCCGCTTTCGTCTTGCACCAAGACTTCGCCGGTACGTGAGATGACGATTTGTTCGCCGCGCGGATTGGACACATAACGCATGGTCGGGCCAAAGCGGATGATGCCGTTGGATTTCAATTCGACTTGGCTGGCCACTGCAGCGCGCGATGCCGCGCCGCCGATGTGGAAGGTACGC
Source organism: Burkholderiales bacterium (assembly GCA_018781585.1). Classification (GTDB taxonomy): domain Bacteria; phylum Pseudomonadota; class Gammaproteobacteria; order Burkholderiales; family Thiobacteraceae; genus RBG-16-58-11. Next base: position 11,188 of record JADMJT010000027.1, on the reverse strand, counting down.
ATGGTGAGCTGGGTGCCCGGTTCGCCAATCGATTGCGCCGCAATCACGCCGACCGCTTCGCCGTCGCACACCAATGCGCCGCGCGCCAAATCGCGTCCATAACACAGGGCGCATAGGCCAAAACGCGTTTCGCAAGTAAGCGGGGTGCGCACTTTCACTTCATCGATGCCCGCAGCTTCGATCGCATCCACCGCATCTTCATCCAGCAGCGTACCGGCCGGGAACATCACTTGACTGTTCTCCGGGTTGAAAATTTCCAAGGCCACGACGCGGCCGAGAATGCGCTCGCGCAGGGCTTCGATCACTTCACCGCCTTCGATCAAGGCTTTCATCACCACACCTTGCTCGGTGGCGCAATCATGCTCAGTCACCACGAGATCTTGCGTGACATCGACCAGACGGCGCGTGAGGTAACCCGAGTTCGCGGTTTTCAACGCGGTGTCGGCCAGGCCTTTACGTGCGCCATGGGTCGAGATGAAGTACTGCAATACATTCAAGCCTTCGCGGAAATTCGCCGTGATTGGCGTCTCGATAATGGAGCCGTCCGGTTTAGCCATCAGGCCGCGCATCCCGGCCAGTTGGCGAATCTGCGCGGCGGAACCGCGCGCGCCGGAATCGGCCATCATGTAAATCGAGTTGAACGACTCTTGCTTGACCTTCTTGCCTTCGCGATTCACGGTGTCTTGTGTACCCAGTTGATCCATCATGGCCTTGGCCACGACGTCACCGGCACGTGACCAAATATCCACCACCTTGTTGTAGCGCTCGCCTTGCGTGACCAGACCCGAAGCGTATTGGCGTTCAATTTCTTTGACTTCTTCTTCTGCGCTGGCGAGCAGGCCCACCTTCTCGGTCGGGA
>JADMJT010000027.1:0-10229 GCA_018781585.1 Burkholderiales bacterium | reverse complement strand
ATTTCTTTGACTTCTTCTTCTGCGCTGGCGAGCAGGCCCACCTTCTCGGTCGGGATCAACATATCGTCCACGCAGAACGACATGCCAGAGCGCGCCGCGAAGGTGAAGCCGGTGTACATCAGCTTATCGGCGAGAATCACCGTCTCACGCAAACCACATTGACGGAAGCTGGCGTTGATCAGCTTGGAGATTTCTTTCTTCTTCAGCGCCTTATTTACATATTCAAAAGACAAGCCGGGCGGCAAAATTTCTGACAACAGCGCACGGCCCACCGTGGTGTTGTAACGGGTAATTTTTTCTTTCTTCGTACCATCCGCATCCACATCGTATTCTTTGATGCGCACGGTCACCTTGGCGTGCAGATCGACCTTGCGCGATTCATAGGCACGCGACACTTCGGATAAATCGGAAAACAGCGCGCCCTCACCCTTGGCGTTGATGCGATCACGCGTCATGTAGTACAGGCCCAGCACGATATCCTGCGACGGCACGATGATCGGGTCGCCGTTGGCGGGCGACAACACGTTGTTGGACGACAGCATCAAGGTGCGGGCTTCCATTTGCGCTTCAAGCGATAGCGGCACGTGCACCGCCATTTGGTCGCCGTCGAAGTCGGCGTTAAACGCCGCGCATACGAGCGGATGCAGTTGGATCGCCTTGCCTTCGATCAACACTGGCTCGAAGGCTTGGATGCCCAAGCGGTGCAACGTCGGTGCGCGGTTCAACATCACCGGATGCTCGCGAATCACGTCTTCGAGAATGTCCCACACTTCCGGGGTTTCTTGCTCCACCGCGCGCTTGGCGGCTTTGATCGTGGTGGCGATGCCCAGCACTTCCAGCTTGTGGAAAATGAAGGGCTTAAACAGTTCCAGCGCCATTTTCTTGGGCAAACCGCACTGATGCAGTTTGAGCTGCGGACCCACCACGATGACCGAACGGCCGGAATAGTCGACGCGCTTGCCCAGCAGGTTCTGCCGGAAACGGCCGCCTTTGCCTTTGATCATGTCGGCCAGCGATTTCAACGGACGCTTGTTCGCACCGGTCATGGCTTTGCCGCGACGACCGTTGTCGAGCAACGAATCCACGGACTCTTGCAACATGCGCTTTTCGTTGCGCACGATGATTTCCGGCGCCTTTAACTCCAACAGCCGCTTCAAGCGGTTATTGCGGTTGATCACGCGGCGATACAAATCATTCAAATCGGACGTCGCGAAGCGCCCACCATCCAGCGGCACCAAGGGGCGCAGTTCCGGGGGCAATACCGGTAATACTTCCAGAATCATCCAATCCGGGCGGATGCCGGATTTTTGAAACGCCTCCAGCACTTTTAAGCGCTTGGCGATTTTCTTGATTTTGGTCTCGGAGCTGGTCGCAGCCAGATCCTTGCGCAGAGTTTCGATTTCGTGATTGATATCGATCGAACGCAACAAGTCGCGCACGCCTTCTGCGCCCATGACCGCCTTAAATTCGTCGCCGAATTCTTCAACCTTGGCCAAATAGTCATCTTCAGATAACAGTTGGCCGCGCAGCAGCGGCGTCATCCCCGGCTCAACCACCACGTAAGCTTCGAAGTACAGCACGCGCTCGATGTCGCGCAGCGCAATGTCCAGCACCATACCCAAACGCGAGGGCAAAGATTTCAGAAACCAAATATGCGCGACTGGGCTCGCCAGGTCGATGTGCGCCATGCGCTCACGCCGCACTTTGGACAGCGTCACTTCCACGCCGCACTTTTCGCAAATGACGCCGCGATGCTTCAGGCGCTTATATTTACCGCACAGGCATTCGTAGTCTTTGACTGGACCAAAAATTTTGGCGCAGAACAAGCCATCGCGCTCCGGCTTGAAGGTGCGATAGTTGATGGTTTCCGGCTTTTTAACTTCGCCAAAAGACCATGAGCGGATTTTGTCCGGTGAAGCGAGCGCGATCTTAATGGCATCGAACTCTTCTTCTTGCGTGACCTGCTTAAATAAATCGAGTAGTGCTTTCATGTGCGACTCCTAAATGTAGGGGCGTCTAAATCGAGATGGGCGAGGCGCATCACCTCGCCCCCATCGTCTTAATTGCGTTCCAGATCGATATCGATTGCGAGCGAGCGGATTTCCTTCACCAACACATTGAAGGATTCCGGCATGCCGGCGTCGATCTTGTGATCGCCTTTCACGATGTTCTCGTACATCTTGGTGCGGCCGGTGACATCGTCCGACTTCACGGTGAGCATTTCTTGCAAGGTGTAGGCGGCGCCATACGCTTCGAGCGCCCAGACCTCCATCTCACCGAAGCGCTGACCGCCGAACTGCGCCTTACCGCCCAGCGGTTGCTGGGTCACCAGGCTGTAGGGCCCGGTGGAACGCGCGTGCATCTTGTCATCCACCAAGTGGTGCAGCTTCATCACGTGCATATAACCCACCGTGACTTGGCGCTCGAAAGCTTCACCGGTACGCCCGTCGAACAAGGTAATCTGGCCGGAGCGCGGCAGACCCGCCAACTCCAACATATCCTTGATCTCTTCTTCGGTTGCACCATCGAACACGGGCGAGGCAAACGGCACGCCTTTGGTCAAGTTCACCGCCAATTCGACGATCTCCTTGTCCGTCAGAGTATCCAGTTGCTCCGTCTTGCCGCTCTTGTTGTAGATTTTTTCCAAATATTTGCGTAGCTGGCCTACCGTCAGATGCTGCGCGTCTTGCAACATTTCCGCGATGCGCTGACCCAGGCCTTTGGCAGCCCATCCCAGATGCGTTTCCAAGATTTGGCCCACGTTCATTCGCGATGGCACGCCCAGCGGGTTCAACACGATATCCACCGGCCGGCCATCTTCCATATACGGCATATCTTCCACCGGCACGATTTTCGAGATCACACCCTTGTTACCGTGGCGACCGGCCATCTTGTCGCCAGGCTGCAAGCGGCGCTTCACCGCCAGATACACTTTCACCATCTTCTGCACGCCGGGTGCGAGTTCATCGCCGCTGGTGAGTTTCTTTTTCTTTTCGATAAACATCTGCTCGAATTCGCGGCGCTTTTGTTCCAGGCTGTCTTTCAAGTTTTCGAGCTGTTGCGCGGCTTCGTCATTGGCCAAGCGGATGTCGAACCAGTCGTAACGATTGGTTTCGGTGAGATAAGCCTTGGTGAGCTTGGTGCCTTTGGCTAATTTCTTCGGGCCACCGTTTGCGGTTTTATTCAACAGCAAGCGTTCGATCCGGCCGAAAGAGTCCTCTTCCACGATGCGCATACGATCGGCGAGGTCTTTTTTATACTCGGCCAACATGTCGTCAATGATCTGCGCCGCACGCTTATCGCGCTCGATCCCTTCGCGCGTGAACACTTGCACATCAATCACGGTACCGGCCATGCCGGACGGCACGCGCAAGCCGGTGTCTTTCACATCCGACGCCTTCTCACCGAAAATCGCGCGCAGTAATTTTTCTTCCGGGGTGAGCTGGGTTTCGCCCTTGGGCGTCACTTTACCCACCAACACATCGCCCGCCTCGACTTCTGCGCCGATGTACACGATGCCGGATTCATCCAAACGACCCGCCATACGCTCGGACAGATTGGGAATATCACGCGTGATTTCTTCCGGCCCGAGTTTGGTGTCGCGCGCCACAATCGACAACTCTTCGATATGAATCGAGGTGTAGCGATCGTCTGCAACCATGCGCTCAGAAATCAAAATCGAATCTTCGAAGTTATAACCGTTCCAAGGCATGAATGCGACCATCATGTTCTGCCCCAAGGCCAACTCGCCCATATCAGTCGATGCGCCATCGGCGATGATGTCGCGGCGCGCAATCACGTCGCCCACTTTGACGATCGGACGCTGATTGATATTGGTGTTCTGGTTAGAACGCGTAAATTTGGTCAGCGTGTAAATGTCCACGCCCACTTCACCTTGCGCGGTTTCATCGTCATTCACCCGCACCACGACACGCGATGCATCGACGTGATCTACCACGCCGCCACGACGTGCAAAGACTACGGTGCCGGAGTCGATGGCTGCGGTGCGCTCAATACCGGTACCGACCACGGGTTTTTCCGGACGCAGGCAAGGCACGGCCTGACGTTGCATGTTGGAACCCATCAGGGCGCGGTTCGCATCGTCATGCTCGAGGAAGGGAATCAGCGACGCTGCCACCGACACGATCTGTGCCGGCGCGACGTCCATGTATTCCACTTTCTCGCGCGGGGCGAGCGCAAATTCATTGTGCTGGCGGCAGGAAACAAACTCTTCCTTGAACGTGCCAGCCTTATTCAACTCAGCATTGGCTTGCGCGATCACATACTTGCCTTCTTCGATCGCCGATAGATAATCGATCTCATCCGACACTTTGCCGTTGATTACTTTGCGGTACGGCGTTTCCAAGAAACCATATTCATTGGTGCGCGCGTACAGGGCAAGCGAGTTAATCAGGCCAATGTTCGGACCTTCCGGCGTTTCGATCGGGCATACCCGGCCATAGTGGGTCGGATGCACGTCGCGCACCTCGAAACCGGCGCGCTCACGCGTCAAACCGCCCGGCCCCAGAGCCGATACGCGGCGCTTGTGAGTAATCTCGGACAGCGGATTGGTTTGATCCATGAACTGCGAGAGTTGGCTCGAGCCAAAGAACTCTTTGACCGCGCCCGATACCGGCTTGGCATTGATCAAATCATGCGGCATCAGATTGTCGGATTCGGCTTGGCCTAAACGCTCTTTGACCGCACGCTCGACCCGCACCAAACCGGCACGGAATTGGTTTTCTGCCAACTCACCCACGGAACGCACGCGGCGATTACCCAGGTGATCGATATCGTCGATCTCGCCCCGGCCGTTGCGCAATTCCACCAGGATCTGCATCACATGCACGATATCTTCCGGCGACAAGGTGGGCGAACCGACCAAGGCATCGTTGCCGATGCGACGGTTGAACTTCATGCGGCCCACTTTGGACAGGTCGTAGGTTTCCGGCGCGAAGAACAAACGATTGAACAGCGCCACCACGGCATCTTCAGTGGGCGGCTCACCTGGGCGCATCATGCGGTAGATGGCCACTTTGGCTTGTAACTGGTCGAGCGTTTCGTCGATGCGCAGGGTTTGCGACATGTACGCGCCCTGATTCAGATCATTGGTGTACAGGGTCTGAATCGCACCGACGCCTGCGTCGGCCAGCTTTTGCAGCAACTCTTCCGTGATCTCATCGTTCGCGTTGGCGACGATCTCACCGGTTTCCTGGTTCACAATATTGGTCGCTATCACGCGGCCCAGCACAAAGTCTTCGGGCACGACCAGTTTTTTCAGGCCGGCGGCTTCCATGTCCCGAATGTACTTCACGGTGATGCGTTTATCTTTGGGCACAATCACCTTGCCCTTGGACACGAAGTCGAAGCGCGCTACTTCGCCACGCAAACGCTCGGGCACCAAGTCGAATTCAATCCCCTTCTTGCCGATATGGAAGGTATCGAAGTGGAAGAACATGGCCAGGATTTGCTCCGGCGTATAACCCAGCGCCTTGAGCAGAATCGTTGCTGGCATTTTGCGCCGACGATCGATACGGAAATACAGATAGTCCTTCGGATCAAATTCGAAGTCGAGCCAAGAGCCACGGTAAGGAATAATCCGGCCGGAAAACAGCAGCTTGCCCGATGAGTGGGTCTTGCCGCGATCATGCTCGAAGAACACGCCGGGGGAGCGGTGCAACTGCGACACGATGACGCGTTCGGTGCCATTAATCACGAACGAGCCGTTGTCGGTCATGAGCGGAATCTCGCCCATATACACTTCTTGTTCTTTCGCTTCTTTGATCGTGGGCTTGGACGCTTCGCGATCCATAATCACCAAGCGCACTTTGACGCGCAGCGGGGCCGCGAAGGTCAGGCCGCGCTGTTGGCATTCGGTCACGTCGAACGGCGGCTCGCCGAGCACGAAGCTCACATATTCCAGCCGCGCATTACCGGAATGGGACGAGATCGGGAAAATCGACAAGAATGCCGCCTGCAAACCTTCCGGCTTGCGTGTCGCGGGCGGGGTATCGGCTTGTAGGAAGGCGCGATACGAGTCGATCTGCGTGGTCAGCAGATACGGCACTTGCAGCACACTGGCGCGTTTAGCGAAGCTCTTGCGAATTCTTTTCTTCTCGGCGAACGAGTAGGTCATGGCATCTCCGTTTTCAGGAATCAGGCGTCAAGAATCAGGGTTCAAGACAACCATCGAAAGGCACGCATCGCTGCACGCATACCTTTGGAGCGTTGGCTTAACAAACTTGGCTTCGCTTAAAAGCGGTAAAGGCTGGCGGCCTGATCAGGCCGCCAGCCCTACTTTTACAGCTCGGCTTACTTAACTTCGGCAGTTGCGCCAGCGTCCGTGAGTTGCTTCAGGATCGCAGCGGCATCCGCTTTGGATACGCCTTCTTTGACCGCCTTCGGTGCGCCATCCACCAGGTCTTTGGCTTCTTTCAAGCCCAGACCGGTAATCGCACGCACGACCTTGATCACTTCAACTTTTTTCTCACCAGCCGCGTTCAACATGACGGTGAATTCGGTTTGCTCTTCAGCTGCGGCAGCGGCAGCGGCGGGAGCAGCGGCCACGGCAACAGCAGCCGCGGCGGACACGCCGAATTTTGTTTCCATTTCCTTGATGAGCTCGGAGAGCTCGAGGACGCTCATGCTACCAATTGCGTCCAGTACGTCTGCTTTAGATAAAGCCATGATGTTCTCCTGTTATTTCCGAATAAATGTAAATTAAGCAGCCTGTTGCTTGTCGCGATAAGCGGCAAGCGTGCGCACAAACCGGCTCGGCACTTCGTTCAATGTCTGCACAAACTTCGTGACCGGCGCTTGCATGGTGCCCATGAGCTTGGCGAGCAATTCATCGCGCGAAGGCAGGGCAGCCAGGCTTCCCACTTCCTTCGGCCCCATGACCAGGTTCGGCATGGCGCCGCCCTTGATCACGAAGTGTTCATTGCCTTTGGCAAACTCACTGAGTACTTTTGCAGCAGCAACCGGGTCGGCAGAAATTGCGAACGCGAGCGGACCCGTCATTTTCTCCGCGAGCGGAGCGAATGGCGTGTCCGCGACAGCGCGCCGGACCAAGGTGTTTTTGAGCACACGGAAATACACGCCAGCACCACGCGCTTTCGCACGCAATGCCGTCATGTCACCTGCTTCCAGGCCGCGGTATTCTGCAAGGATGATGGATTGGGCGTTCGCCAACTGCGCGCTCACTTCCGCCACGACCACTTGCTTCTTCTCGAGATTGAGACCCACGGTCATACTCCTTTACGTCGAATACGGCTAAAAATCAGCCGCAAATCGGCGACCTGTCGGCAGGAGAACGGCTTTTTAAAGCAATCATCCTGATTTCGGGTACGCCATCTGCGTTGGGTCAGGCGTCGGGCTTCAGGCGCCGGGCTTCAGCAAAAACAAAACCCAAACCAAAAACCCTAAACCGGTATTAAGCCCTTGCGGGCCCCTACGGTCTTTGATAACCCTCGTCACTCAACGTGGCCGCCCTCCCCGCCGGTTACCGGAGTTGCGCTCGGTAACCGGCGGAGAGGTGGCGACCCGTTAAGTGACCAGGCCCAAAGTTCTTGCTGCTCGTCCGCACAAATCGTTGCCCTCTCTCCTAACTCTCTACCCGCTAGGAGTACGCCGGTGGGTCCCCGCTGCTTCGCAGCGACCCTTCTGCAGTCCCGCGTGCGGGCGAGAGGGAAACGGGCTCGCTGCGCGAGTTTTATACGATCGAGCTTTGATCCACTCTGATTCCCACGCCCATGGTGCTGGAGACGGAAACCTTTTTCAGGTACACACCCTTGGAAGCGGAAGGCTTGGCTTTATTCAGCGCCTCCACCAACGCGAGCATGTTCACTTTCAAATCTTCTACCGCAAAGGAGGCGCGGCCGATGGTGCATTGCACGATACCGGCTTTGTCGGTGCGATATTGCACTTGGCCAGCCTTGGCGTTTTTCACCGCTTGCGCGACATTCGGGGTGACGGTGCCCACCTTGGGGTTCGGCATCAAACCGCGCGGGCCGAGAATTTGACCCAATTGGCCGACGACTTTCATCGCGTCCGGCGTAGCAATCGCCACGTCGAAATCCATCTTGCCTTCTTTTACCAAGGCGGCGAGGTCGTCGAAACCAACGATCTCAGCGCCCGCTTCTTTGGCTGCTTCAGCTGCTGCGCCTTGGGCAAACACCGCCACACGCACCGATTTACCGGTGCCTTTCGGCAGCACGATGGAGCCACGCACCAACTGGTCGGATTTGCGTGCATCCACACCCAGGTTGATGGCCACATCTACTGATTCGTTGAATTTTGCGCTGGAGGTTTCTTTCACCAATTTCAGTGCGTCGTCCAAGGGATAAGTCCGGGCGCGATCGACTTTGGCGAGGAGTGCTTTTAAACGTTTAGAGATCGCCATGATTAACCTTCCATTTCCACGCCCATGCTGCGGGCAGTGCCGGCCACGGTGCGCACCGCGGCATCCATATCGGCGGCGGTGAGGTCGGGCATTTTAATGGTGGCAATTTCTTCCGCTTGTTTGCGGGTCAACTTGCCCACTTTGTCCATATGCGGCTTGGGGCTGCCTTTGTCGAGCTTGATCGATTTTTTGATGAGCACCGTGGTGGGCGGCGTCTTCATGATAAAAGTGAAGCTCTTGTCCGCGTAGGCGGTGATCACCACAGGAATCGGCAGACCCGGCTCCAAACTCTGGGTTTGGGCATTAAAGGCCTTACAGAATTCCATGATGTTGAGGCCGCGCTGACCGAGCGCGGGGCCGATAGGCGGGCTGGGATTAGCCTTGCCCGCGGGCACTTGCAGCTTTACAAAGCCGACGATTTTCTTTGCCATGATGGCTCCTATTTCAGTTGAGTGGTAGCGCGCTTTCGTTGCCTAACGGTTTCTACTGGCGCTCCTCTTGCCGGTGGTTTAAGGCGTCCGGCGCGCCTAAAAACTTATGCCTTCTCGACCTGCCCGAAATCCAATTCGACCGGCGTCGAGCGCCCGAAAATCAGTACCGACACGCGTAGCTTGCTCTTGTCGTAGTTGATCTCCTCCACGTTGCCGTGGAAATCGGTGAACGGGCCTTCCGTCACGCGCACTGCCTCGCCTACTTCGTACAACACCTTCGGTTTCGGCTTTTCCACGCCCTCTTGAATCTGCTGCATCAGGGCTTGCACTTCTTTTTCGGTAATCGGCGTTGGCTTCGCAGCCGACCCGCCGATGAAACCGGTCACCTTGGGCACATCTTTCACCAAGTGCCAGGTCTGCTCGGTCATTTCCATCTCGACCAGCACATAGCCGGGGAAAAATTTGCGCTCGCTGATGGCCTTTTGGCCCGCCTTCATTTCGACCACTTCTTCCACTGGCACTAAAATTTGGCCAAATTTGTCTTCCAGATGCTCGCGCTTGATGCGCTCATCCAGCGTGCGCTGCACGCTTTTCTCGAAGCCGGAATAAGTGTGCACGACATACCAGCGCTTGGTCATTAGGCTCCCCGACTCGTTAACGATTTCACGATGGTGGCCAACAAGGTATCCACACCGAAGATAAACAGCGCCATCAACACCACAAACACAAATACGATTCCCGTGGTCTGCATCGCTTCTTTGCGTGTAGGCCACACGACCTTTTTGGCTTCATCCACCGCTTCGCCGGAGAATCCGGCGAACTGGCGGCCAGTCGGCGTAAACCAGGCCATCACACCGGCTGCGATCACCCCACCCAGCACCAGCAGGATCCGCACGACCAGGGGCTTATCACCCAACAAGTAAAATCCGGCCAGACCCGCCACAATAAACAGGCCCGCCAGCATCAATTTAAGTTTGTTCGCCATTTATCTTTAAAATATCTTTATCTAGGGCACGTTCTGCCCATTCGCTATGGCAAGTCTGGCAGGCCAGGAGGGCCTCGAACCCCCAACCTTCGGTTTTGGAGACCGACACTCTGCCAATTGAGCTACTGGCCTTCTAACTGTAGGGGCGCGGCATGCCTCGCCCGTGTTTCTTGAAAGTATCGGGCGAGGCATGCCTCGCCCCTACATCCCTATTCAATAATTTTCGCAACCACACCGGCGCCGACGGTACGACCGCCTTCGCGAATCGCGAAGCGCAAACCGTCTTCCATCGCGATCGGCTGAATTAAGGCAACCGTGATACTCACGTTATCCCCTGGCATCACCATCTCGGTACCCGCCGGCAATTCCACCGATCCGGTCACGTCCGTGGTGCGGAAGTAGAACTGGGGAC
>JADMJT010000126.1 GCA_018781585.1 Burkholderiales bacterium | reverse complement strand
TTTTTATTCATGATTTAAGAATGTCGCCTATATCTATTCTGCTTGTCAAGTGCAAAGGCTATAAGCCATTTAAAACATCTAGTTGTTTAATAAATAATGCTGGCGTTATTTATTAGAGCAACCTAAAATTTCACGGATGAAAGTTAAAGTTGTTTCACAGGATTCGCCCAAGCTGCTCGACCGGATGCGGGCCGAGATTCGGGTGCGCCACTATAGTATTCGCACTGAGGAGGCTTATCTCGACTGGGCGCGTCGCTTCATTCTATTTCATGACAAGCGCCATCCGAGGGATTTGGGCGCGCTCGAGGTGCAAGCGTTTTTGAGCCATCTTGCCGTGGATCGCAATGTGGCGGCTTCGACGCAGAATCAGGCCAAGTCGGCGCTGCTGTTTTTATATCGGCAAGTCTTGAAAATCGCGTTGCCTTGGCTGGATGAGGTGATCGCGGCCAAGTCGGGCAAGCGTTTGCCGGTGGTGTTAACGCAAACCGAGGCGCGCCATTTGCTGAATGCCATGTCCGGCACGATGGGCTTGGTGACGAGCCTGCTCTACGGGACGGGAATGCGTTTGCTGGAGGGGGTACGACTGCGGGTAAAGGATGTGGAGTTCACGCGGCGCGAGATTGTCGTGCGCGAGGGTAAGGGCAATAAGGATCGGGTGACGGTTCTGCCGGAAAATTTGATCCTGCCGTTGAAGGCACATTTGGATAAGGTTAAGGCCTTGCATGAGCGCGATTTGGAGGCTGGTTTTGGCGAGGTCTATTTGCCGAACGCGTTGTCGGAGAAATACCCGAATGCGGGCAAATCCTGGGGCTGGCAATTCGTGTTCCCCTCTGCGGTGCGCTCGGTCGATCCGCGCACCGGCATCGAGCGGCGGCATCATCTGTATGAGGCCAGCGTGCAGCGCGCGGTGCGCGCGGCGGCCAGACTAGCGGGGATCCACAAACCCGTGACACCGCATGTGCTGCGCCATTCCTTCGCCACGCATCTGCTGCAAGCGGGTTACGATATCCGTACCGTGCAGGAGCTATTGGGGCACAAGGATGTGCAGACGACGATGATCTACACGCATGTGCTGAATCGTGGTGGGCGCGGGGTGGTGAGCCCGCTCGATGCTTGATCAGATATCGATATTGCGCGCCACCAGCGCGTTGCTTTCGATAAACGCGCGACGCGGCTCCACCGCATCGCCCATGAGGGTGCTGAAGATTTCATCGGCGCCGAGCGCGTCTTCTATTTGCACTTTGAGTAGCCGGCGCACGCTGGGGTCCATAGTCGTTTCCCAAAGCTGATTCGGGTTCATTTCGCCCAGGCCTTTGTAACGCTGCGTAGATAGATTGCGCTGCACATCTTCTAATAACCAATCCAGCGCTTGTTTGAATTCTGTGACGCTTGATTCTTTCTCGCCGCGCTTTACTACGGCGCCTTTGCCGATCAAGCCATTGAGCACGTGTGCGGTTTTGACGATTTGTGCGAAATCGCCGCTTTCCAGAAAATCTTTATCCAGCGCGGTCACTTGTTTATTGCCGTGATAGGTGCGGTGGATGAGGATGCGGCAGCTTTCAGCGGCATCTATGTATTCGGCCACGAGAGTTACGGCATCATCATTGAGTGCGCGGGCAAGATGCTCTGCGCTCGCGCGGGCTTTGTTTATATCACTCAGATCGATTTGCGGTGATTTGAGCAGCGCGAATAACACGGCCTTGTCGATTACGCGCGCAAGACGTTCCACCACGGCTTCGGACAATAAATACTCTTTTGCTAATACCTCCAATGCATCGCGCGTGAGCGGTTCGGCGCCGGCGGCTGGCACCAGCGATGCCCCGTCCAAGGCTTGCTGCAATAGGTAGTGCTTAAGCTCGTGATCGTCTTTTAAATAGCGCTCGCTCTTGCCGTGCTTCACTTTATACAGCGGCGGTTGGGCGATGTAGATGAAACCGCGCTCGATCAGCTCCGGCATTTGGCGGTAGAAAAAGGTGAGCAGCAAGGTACGGATGTGCGAGCCATCTACGTCCGCATCGGTCATGATGATGATGCGGTGGTAGCGCGCTTTGTCGGCAGAAAACTCGTCCTTGCCGATGCCCGTGCCCATCGCCGTAATTAAGGTAATGATCTCTTGCGATGACAAGAGCTTGTCGAAGCGGGCGCGCTCCACGTTAAGGATCTTGCCTTTGAGCGGCAAGATCGCCTGAAATTTGCGGTCGCGGCCCTGCTTGGCGGAGCCCCCTGCAGAATCGCCCTCTACGATGTAAAGCTCTGATAATGCAGGATCTTTTTCTTGACAATCGGCTAGTTTGCCGGGTAGGCCCATGCTGTCTAGCACGCCTTTGCGCCGGGTCATTTCGCGTGCTTTGCGTGCCGCTTCACGCGCACGGGCAGCATCGACGATTTTGGAGGTAATGATCTTGGCGTCTGTCGGGCGCTCAGCCAGGAAATCTGCCAACTTGTCGGCCACGATCTCTTCTACCACGGGGCGCACTTCACTCGACACGAGCTTGTCTTTGGTTTGGCTGGAAAATTTGGGGTTCGGCACCTTAACCGAGAGTACGCAGGTTAAACCTTCGCGCATGTCGTCGCCGGTGGTTTCAACTTTGGCTTTTTTAGCGGCTTCGCTTTTTTCAATGTAGTTATTCAGGGTGCGGGTCAGCGCCGCGCGCAGACCGGTCAAATGGGTGCCGCCATCGCGCTGGGGAATATTGTTAGTGAAGACTTGGACGGTTTCCTGATAAGAATCATTCCACTGCATCGCCACATCAACGGTCATGCCGTCCTTTTCACCGGAGGCAAAGAAGATATTTTGGTGTAGCACGGCTTTGCTGCGGTTCATGTATTCGACGAAGCCCTTTACGCCTCCAGAGAAGGCGAAATTTTCTTCCTTGCCAGTGCGCTGATCCACCAGCATGATATTTACCCCATTGTTTAAAAAGGATAATTCACGCAAGCGTCGGGCCAGAATGTCGTAATGGAATTCAATTGGCCCAAACACTTCTTTATCGGCCATGAAGTGAATTTCGCTCCCGCGGCGTTGCGTATCGCCTACCTCTTTCAAGGGCGCAACCGCGTCGCCGAGGCGGAACTCCATCGCGTGTTTTTTACCGTCGCGGCGGATGGTGAGCTTAAGCCATTCGGAGAGCGCGTTCACCACCGATACGCCCACCCCATGCAGACCACCGGACACCTTGTATGAGTTGGCGTCAAACTTGCCGCCCGCATGCAGGATAGTCATGATGACTTCGGCTGCTGAGCGCCCTTCTTCTGGATGAATATCGGTCGGTATCCCGCGCCCGTTATCCGTCACGCTTATCGAGTTGTCGGTATGGATGGTTACTTTGATTTCGTTGCAATAGCCCGCCAGGGCTTCGTCGATGGCATTATCCACCACCTCGAACACCATGTGATGCAAACCGGAGCCATCGCTGGTGTCGCCGATATACATACCGGGGCGCTTGCGAACGGCTTCTAAGCCCTTTAGTACTTTGATAGAAGAAGAATCGTAGCTATGCGCCATCAGCGTTAGCTTTTGCGCTTCGGCTTCTTCCTCGGTTTTATAACAGGAGTGTTTCTGATCACCGGAGAAGACACACCAGTCTTCCCCAATGTGTTGAATCTCAAATTGATTCTTACTCATTTACGCCTTCTGTTTCACGTGAAACATTAAATTCGCATCGGCATAACGACATATTTAAAGCTGTCGTTGCCCGGGATGGTAAACACCCCACTACTATTGGAGTCGCCGAAGGTGCACTCGATCTTTTCCGTGCCTACGTTATTTAATACATCCAGCAAATAGGTCACGTTGAAGCCGATATCGATGGCATCGCCGCCATACTGGATTTCCATCTCCTCCTGCGCCTCTTCTTGCTCACTATTGCTGGAGATGACTTTGACACTATCCTGCGTCAACACCATGCGTACGCCGCGAAACTTTTCATTGCTGAGGATTGCTGCACGCTGTAGGGCTTGCAGCAGCATCAACCGATCGATTGAAAATTTATTGTTATAGCCGGAGGGGATTACCTTGCCGTAGTCCGGAAATTTCCCATCTACAATTTTTGAGTTTAACGAAATATTTCCAAAGCTAAATTTGATCTGGCTCTTGCCACATTCGATCGCAACTTTTTCCTCTGAGTCTTCCAACAAGCGCAACAATTCCAAAATCGTTTTGCGCGGTACGATCACTTCGGCTTCTATGCTGCCGTCGATCTTCTCTGCTGCATAACTTAAGCGGTGTCCATCGGTTGCTACCGCACGAATTTCGCCATCGCGTAGAACCAATAACATCCCATTCAAGTAGTAACGTATGTCCTGTTGCGCCATCGCAAACTGTACTTGATTCAAAAGTGCACGCAGTGTTTTCTGGGTGATCTCTATCTTTTGCTCTGCCCCATCCCCGGCCGGAAACTTCGGAAAATCCTCCGCGGGCAAGCTTTGTAAATTGAATCGACTCTTGCCCGCTTTAACTAATACCTTACTATCTTGTTGATCTAACGATATTTTTGTTGATTCTGGCAATGCGCGCAAGATGTCCTGCAACTTCTTGGCTGAAAGCGTGATTGCAAACGGCTTATCTAGCTTTGCCTCGACAGTATTGGCTTTGACTTGAATCTCCAGATCTGTAGCAGTAAACGATAACTGGCTCGGCGAACCTTCCAACAGCACATTGGAAAGAATGGGCAAAGTATGTCGGCGTTCAACAATGCCGGTTACAGACTGCAATGCCTTGAGTAAAGTCTCCCGATCGGTTTGTATTAAGAGCATTTATATTTCCTTTTGATAGTATCTAATAACACCACCAAGTTTCGTGTATATTTTTTATTTATAATTAAATTCAACAACTTACAACAATATAAGGCTGTGGAAAGCCTTGGGTTAATTTAGTCGAAGTTTCTGGGTAAGTTTTCAAAAGCCCCTTTTTAAGTACTTATTCACAAATCTATTCCGGCTTCATGCATGAGTTATCCACAAGCTTAACTTCTTAATGTTTGTACCAAAACGGTAAAATCACGCTCGATATTCGGGTCGATACCGCGCAACTCAACAATTTTTCGACAAGCATGCAACACCGTTGTGTGATCACGTCCGCCAAAAGCATCACCAATATCGGGAAGGCTAAGTTGGGTTAATTCTTTTGCTAAGGCCATGGCAACTTGCCTGGGCCGTGCAACCACGCGCGAGCGCTTCTTAGAATACATCTCCGAGACTTTTATTTTGTAGTAGTCAGCGACCGTCTTTTGAATATTATCAATCGAAATTTGGCGAGTTTGTACCGCCATCAGATCCTTCAGCGCATCCTTGGCCAAGGCCACAGAAATTGGCTGGCCATTAAAGCGGGAATAAGCTAAGACCCGTTTCAAGGCGCCTTCCAATTCACGCACATTGGATTGGATTTGTTGCGCAATGAAGAAGGCAACATTTTCGTCTAAATCGATCTTGTCTGCTTCAGCTTTTTTGATCAGGATGGCAACCCGCATTTCTAATTCCGGCGGCTCGATCGCTACAGTCAAACCCCAACCAAAGCGAGAAATTAGCCTATCTTCAATGCCTTGCATCTCACGAGGGTAAGTATCGCAAGTGATGATGACTTGTTTATGTGCCTCGATCAGTGCATTAAATGCATAAAAAAACTCTTCCTGCGTTCGATTCTTTCCGCCGAAGAATTGAATATCGTCGATCAACAACAAATCCAGCGAATGGTAATAGCGCTTAAAGTCGTTAAAAGATTTATGTTGATAAGCGCGCACAACGTCCGAGACATAGCGTTCTGCATGAATATAGCTGATCCGCGCGTTGCGATTTTGCTCAAAAACAAGATTGCCAATCGCTTGAATTAAATGTGTTTTACCTAAGCCCACCCCACCGTAAACGAAGAGAGGATTATAAGCAGCGCCGGGGTTTTCGGCCACCTGAAGGGCTGCGGCGCGCGCGAGTTGGTTGGCTTTCCCCGTGACTAAACTGGCAAAAGTAAATTGCGGATTTAAACCCGACTTTTCGTCTTTCAGCGGCCGGTTCGTTGCCGGCATGGTCAAAGCGGGCGCGGTCTCAATATTGGACTGTATGGCCGGCTCGAAAACAACCTTAGAGGTTTCTTCTAAACGAAGTTGGACCTGGGTCGGTTGGCCAAATTTTATGGTCGCAATTTCTTCAATTCGAGGGAGAAATTTTTCTTTCACCCATTGTAAAACGAAACGATTCGGCGCCAACAGACACACGTTAGCGCCAACCTGCTCCATGCGAAGCGGCTTGATCCAGGTGTTAAACTGTTGAATTGTCAGCTCATTCTTGAATTGATCAAGACAGTGCTGCCAGAAGCCGTCCATTGTCCATCCTGCCCGTCGATCCGGGAGCTGTGTTTTTGTTTTGGGAGTTGCCGCATCGCGCAGCAAGAGAAGGACAGCCATTGTAGACGCTTTAGGACGAGTTATCCACAGGCTTAAACGAGAATTTGAGCTTGACAGAAACAGGGGTAAACAGGTTAAATACCGGGTTTCCGATTTGCACTAAAAGAATCAACGGGGCTTACTATGAAACGCACTTATCAACCTTCCGTCATTCGTCGTTTACGCACGCATGGCTTTCTCGAGCGCATGCGCACCAAGAGCGGTCGTGCTGTCATCAATGCTCGCCGCGCAAAAGGGCGGAAGCAGCTCGCTGTCTAATCCAGCAGACAATTTGCGGAGCGCGCCCCAGGCTCGGCCGTTCAGCTACAAAAAACACAGCCATTTACGAAAAGCGGACGAAATATCGTCCGTTTTTGATTTTAAATGCCGAATAAGCGCACCCCACTTCGTGGTGCTCGGTAAACCAAACGGTCTAGCCTTTCCTCGGCTAGGAATCATGGTCGCGAAAAAGACCGCGCGTTTGTCGGTTAGCCGCAATTACATGCGACGTGTCGTGCGCGAACAATTTCGCGCCCAACAAGATGAGATTGCGCCGCTGGATATCGTGGTGCGCGTTACTAAATCATTCAATCGCCAGGGTTTTGCAGCGATCACGCAGGAATTATCAGCAATTTTCGTCAAAATACGTAAATGTCAAAACTCCTAATCCTGCTAATTCGCGCTTATCAATACCTCATTAGCCCACTACTGGGGCCACGTTGCCGTTTTACGCCAAGCTGTTCGGATTACACACGAGAATCTATTTGTGCGCATGGCGCAGCGAAAGGCCTTTGGTTTGGCCTCAAGCGCATAGGCCGCTGCCACCCTTGGTGCCATGGCGGTTTTGACCCTGTACCTAAAAAGTAAAAGAAATTAAATGGATACTAAAAGACTAATTCTATTTGTCGTGTTCTCTATGTCGATTTTTATGCTGTGGGATGCCTGGCAGCGCGAACAAAATCCGTCCCCGATCCCGAGCCAACCGTCCGCTCAAGTACCGGCGAATACCGGCGTACCGATCCCTACCCAAATTACTCAAACCGCACCAAACAGTCCTTCGGTCATGCCTGCCGTCAACCCGCAATTGATAAAAGGCGATCGGATTAAGGTCAAAACAGACCTGATTGACGCGGAAATTGATATGAATGGCGGCGATCTTCGGCGAATGGTGTTGATTAAGCATGGATCAGCTGATGACAAGAATAAACCGATTGTTTTCTTGTCGGATGAAGCGCCACACTTTTATGTTGCCCAAAGCGGGCTCATCGGCACCGGTTTGCCCACGCATAAGGAAATCTTTACCGCCGAAGCGAAAGAATATGTTTTAGGCGCGAATGCAAAAACGCTGGAAGTCCGCTTGACTTGGCAGGGTGCGAATAGCGTACGAGTAAACAAAATTTACACGTTTACTCGGGGTAGTTATCTGATCGACATCGCATATGAAATTAAAAATGCGAGTGATCAGGCAATGAAGGCCGACGCTTACTTTCAGCTATTGCGCGATGACACGCCGCCGCTTGGCGACTCGCAATTTTTACCGACTTACACTGGCCCAGCGATTTATACCGAAGCACAAAAATTCCAAAAGCACGCCTTCAGCGATATCGGCAAAGATGCAAAGAAAGATAGCGTAGCAAGTAAAGATGGCTGGGTTGCAATTCTGCAGCATTACTTCTTGTCTGCCTACCTGCCGCAAGGCGCGGGCCCGCGCGAGTTTTACACCAAGAAACTGACGGATAAACAGTTCGCAGCGGGTGTGATCATGCCCTTGGGCGACATCGCACCCAATGCGGATGCACGTTTAAATATGCCGCTCTATGTGGGCCCACAAGAACAAGAAACCTTGAAACAACTCGCACCCGGCCTTGATCTGGCGATTGATTATGGGTGGTTGACCGTGGTTGCCGTGCCCATCTTCTGGCTGTTGAATCTTCTGCATAAATGGATCGGAAATTGGGGCTGGGCTATTATCGTGCTGACCATTTTAATCAAGCTCGCGTTCTACCCGCTTTCCGCCGCCAGCTATCGCTCCATGGCGAAAATGAAACTGCTCGCACCCAGATTACAAAAAATGAAAGAGCAGTACGGTGAAGACCGGCAAAAAATGCACCAAGCCATGATGGAAATGTACAAGACCGAGAAAATCAATCCACTCGGCGGTTGCTTGCCAGTCGTGGTGCAAATCCCGGTTTTCATCGCGTTATATTGGGTGCTCTTGTACAGCGTGGAAATGCGCCATGCACCGTTCGCATTATGGATTCAGGATCTCACCGCGACCGATCCCTATTACATTTTGCCGATTATCATGGGCCTCTCCATGATCGTCCAAACCCGACTCAATCCAACGCCGCCCGATCCGATTCAGGCCAAGGTCATGATGATCATGCCGGTGGCGTTCTCGATTTTCTTCTTCTGGTTCCCTGCCGGTCTGGTGCTGTACTGGGTGGTGAACAACATTCTCTCCATCGCGCAGCAGTGGCGCATTAATCATGTCTTGGGTAACGCCCCCAAGCCAGTCAAACGCTGACACCATTGCTGCTATCGCCACCGCGCCTGGGCGCGGCGGTATCGGTGTGGTGCGCGTGTCCGGCCCTCAAGTCCCCACGATTGCTCAAGCCTTAATCGGTAAATTGCCAGCCCCGCGGCAGGCCTCGCTGGCGAATTTTCTCGACACGGATAACAGCGTAATCGACCAAGGCCTCGCGCTTTATTTTGTCGCGCCACACTCCTTCACCGGCGAAGATGTGCTGGAATTGCAAGGCCACGGCGGTCCGGCGGTCATGAAACATTTGCTTGCCCGTTGCCTGGAAGCCGGCGCCCGCATCGCCGAGCCGGGTGAATTCACGCGCCGCGCTTACCTCAACGACAAGCTTGATTTAGCGCAGGCAGAAAGTGTTGCCGATCTCATCGATGCATCCTCCACCCAAGCCGCGAAAAGCGCCATGCGCTCATTGCAAGGCGAGTTCTCGCGCGAGATTCACGCCTTGGTGCAGGACCTGATTGATTTGCGCATGCTGGTGGAAGCCACCCTGGATTTTCCCGAAGAAGAAATTGATTTTCTCGAAGCCGCGCATGCAAAACAAAAACTCGCTGCCATCCGCGAGCAATTAGACCGGGTTTTAAACCGGGCAAAGCTTGGCGCACTACTGCGAGAGGGCTTGCAAGTCGTCCTAATCGGCCAACCGAATGTGGGCAAATCCAGCTTGCTCAACCGACTTGCCGGAGAAGAGGTCGCCATCGTGACTCCAGTGGCGGGCACCACACGCGATACGGTGCGCGAGGAAATTCAAATCGAGGGTATTCCACTGCATATCATCGACACCGCCGGATTGCGCGAGACGCAAGATGAAGTAGAAAAAATCGGCATTGCCCGCACCTGGGCCGCTGTGGAAAAAGCCCAGCTCGCGCTGGTGATCATCGACGCCGCACTTGGCCTAGCAGTGGATGACGAAGCCATTCTGCGCAAACTCCCGAGCGGCTTGCCCGTACTCCACGTCTATAACAAAATCGATCTAGTCGGCGACGCCCCACATATGGAGCGTGATGGTGAGGCGGTTTATCTCTCAGCAAAAACCGGGGAGGGGCTTACCTTGCTACATGATCGCCTACTCCAACTTGCGGGCTGGCAAGCCGCAGAAGAAGGCGTGTACACCGCACGGGAGCGCCACCTGCAAGCGATTTACAGCGCAAAGAACAAACTTGAAAACGCAGATCAACATTGGCAGCAACTGGAATTATTGGCGGAAGAACTAAAGCTCGCGCAGAACGCGCTTTCCAGCATCACCGGGGAATTCAGCGCAGATGATTTGCTCGGCGAAATATTTTCGCGCTTTTGTATCGGGAAATGACGTAGGGCAAGGTATGGCGCGCCCGCAATATTATCCTTCGTAGTCAGCAAATATCCGGGTTTCCTGCACACCCAAGTCCTGCAACAGTTTTCTCATCGCGCTGACGATGAGGCTGGGCCCGGCAATATAAATATCTGATTGAAGCAAAGTGGCAATAGATGCAAGCACGGGCCCGACTTGGTTTAGCGCTACATTTTCCTGGCGCGAGGCCGTGGCGTCCAAATCGCCACCGACCAGAATGGGCGTGTAAGTGAAATTATCCAACGCGTCGGCCCATGCACGCGCCAAGCCCGGGAGATATAAACCAGATTCGTTGGTCGCAATCCATAGCAAGTGAATGGAATCGGCTTGATCCAAAGCCATGGCGTGTTCCATCAGGCTTTTGACTGGCGCGAAGCCGGTCCAGAAAGCAATGAAAATAATCGGGCGCGAGGAATGGGTGTCCAACACGAAATCGCCGCCCGGCCCGCGGATGGAAACGCTGTCACCGGCTTTGAGTTGATTAAACACATAGTCGGAAAAATGGTTGCCGGGCAGGCGCCGCACATGAAATTCCAAATGCCGGTCTTCGCATGGGCAACTGGCGATCGGCATTTCCATCGCCAGGCTGCCGCCGAGGGTCAACACCGCACGCTGGCCCGCGAGAAACCGCAACCGATCACGCAGTGGTGTTTTGATATGAATCACCGCAACTTCATCTGTCGGCTGATCCATCGCGCGCACTTCGCCGTTGAGTTGTTGCAGCGGCAAATCCTGAGGGGATTGCGCAACGCTGGCTTCCAACACCAAATCGGAAACGGCGGTGCATGAACACATCAAGGCATAGCCTAGTGCTTGCTGTGCGGAGGGCATTACATACTCATGTGACCGCACCTGTTTCACCTCGCCCGACAACACGCGCGCTTTGCATGTGCCGCAACTGCCGCTGGAACAGCCATAAGCGAGCGGAATACCTGCGCGTAGCGCGGCCTCTAAAATCGTATCGTTGCCTTCCACAAAAAAATCCACACCGGAGGGCAGCACTTTTACTTGAGCGGAAATGACCCGCAAAAAACTGTCGCGGATCATCAAGGCGCTCGCTGAGTCGGCAGCTGGTTGAGTCTGCATGCGCTGCGCGTGTAACCAATCCTGGAGCGTTGCCGCAGCCAGCGCTCGCTCGCCAGGCTGCTTGCCCCATACATCGAGCATGGCGCTGATGCCGCTGAGCATGTCCTGCGTATGCTTGAGCAGGGTTTTTGTTTGCACCAGCTCTTTGCTTAAATCATGCAGGCGTGCGGCGAGCACTTCTTTGTCTGGAAGCGTGTGCTCCATGATGCGTCGTCCAAACGCACTTTCTTTGATCTGCTCGACTTGTTCCAGCACCGTGTTGTCTTCCAGCGCGGCGTCAGGGTAAGCGCGATGCAGTTCGTCGAGTGAAACCATGCCGTCGAAAGCATCAAGTTCGCCGTCTTGGATTTTCTTTTGCAGCGCGCCGCGGGTGACGCCGACTAAGCGGGCGGCGCGGTGGAGATTAAGTAGTTTGGCCATAATATTGAAAACGAATATTGCGCTAGTGTATTCGTAATCCGGGAATTTGAAAAAACACAAACCCTGAAATTGTATAAGTGCATGTTTCTACGCCATTCTCGTCACTTGCGAGCTTACCTGTGGATAAAATTTGGCGTATCATGACCGGCCTTTGCAAGAGAATCGTGGTTGACTCATGGACTTCCCGCAAGCCTTTGATGTAATTGTGATTGGCGGTGGCCACGCCGGCACCGAAGCGGCGCTCGCCTGCGCCCGCATGGGCGTGAAAACCGTGTTGCTTACACATAACATCGAGACCTTGGGCCAGATGTCGTGCAACCCCTCTATCGGCGGCATCGGCAAAGGTCATTTGGTCAAGGAAGTCGATGCCCTGGGCGGCGCCATGGCCGCAGCCACCGACGAAGGTGGCATCCAGTTCCGCATTCTCAATTCGAGCAAAGGCCCGGCGGTACGCGCTACCCGCGCCCAGGCCGACCGTGTTTTATACAAACAAGCGATTCGCAGCCGTCTTGAGAATCAGCCCAATCTTTGGTTGTTCCAACAGGCGGTGGACGATCTTATCCTGGATGGCGAAAACGTGATTGGCGCGGTGACCCAGCTCGGCCTTAAATTTCACGCCCATGCCGTGGTGTTGACCACCGGTACTTTCCTCGGCGGCTTGGTGCATGTGGGCTTGTCCAACTATCGCGCCGGACGCGCCGGCGATCCGGCGTCGATCAGCCTTGCCGCGCGGTTGCGCGAGCTTAAGTTGCCCGTGGGCCGACTCAAGACCGGCACGCCGCCACGCATCGATGGCCGCAGTTTGGATTATTCAGTGATGACCGAACAGCCGGGGGACAACCCGGCGCCGGTGTTTTCTTTCCTCGGCGATGTGAGCCAACATCCACGCCAATTGCCCTGCTGGATCACCCATACGAATAGCCGCACGCACGATATTATCCGCGCCGGGCTTGACCGCTCCCCCATGTATACGGGCGTCATCGAGGGAGTTGGCCCTCGCTACTGCCCATCGATCGAAGACAAAATCCACCGCTTCGCCGACAAAGAAACCCACCAAATTTTCGTCGAACCGGAGGGGCTGACCACGCATGAGATCTACCCTAACGGGATCTCCACCAGCCTGCCTTTCGATGTGCAATTGAACCTGGTGCGCTCCATCAAGGGTTTTGAAAACGCCCACATCACCCGCCCCGGTTACGCCATTGAATACGACTACTTCGACCCGCGCGGCCTCAAAAGCTCGTTGGAGACCAAGGCGATCAAGGGCCTGTTCTTCGCCGGCCAGATCAACGGCACCACCGGCTACGAAGAAGCGGCGGCGCAAGGCTTGCTCGCCGGCATTAACGCCGGGCGCTACGCCCATGAAAAAGAATCCTGGTGCCCCGCTCGAGGCGAGGCCTATCTCGGCGTGCTGGTGGATGACCTGATCACGCGTGGCGTGTCCGAGCCCTATCGCATGTTTACCAGCCGCGCTGAGTATCGCCTCTCCTTACGCGAAGATAATGCCGACCTACGCTTAACCGAAATCGGCCGCAGCTTAGGCGTGGTGGACGATCGGCGTTGGGAGCATTTCAACCGCAAGCGTGACGCGATTGCGCTCGAACAAGAGCGCTTGAAAACCACTTGGGTTAATCCGCGCACCTTGCCAGAAGCCGATGCAGTCCGTGTACTCGGGCAGAATATCGAGCGTGAGCACTCGCTCGCGGACTTGTTGCGGCGCCCGCAGGTGAACTATGAAACCTTGATGACCCTGCCTGGTGCGGGCCCAAGTGACGGTATCGCGCAGACCGATGCGCAGGTTATCGAGCAAATCGAAATTCAGACCAAATACCAAGGCTATATCGAGCGCCAGAAAGAAGAAGTCGAAAAAAGCCGGAGCCAAGAATCCCTTAAATTACCCTTGGATTTGGATTACCGCGAAGTGCGCGGCCTGTCGATCGAAGCGGCGCAAAAGCTCAACCAACACAAGCCAGAAACCCTGGGCCAAGCGGGGCGCATTTCCGGCATGACCCCGGCGGCGATCTCGCTACTCATGGTGCATTTGAAGCGCCGTAGCGGGACGAAAAAGAAAAGCGCATGAGTTCCAGCATGACCTTAAGTGAGGACTTAGTAGCAGGCTCGTCCGCACTGGGCGTGCCGCTGGATTCGGCACAGCAGAAAAAACTGCTGGATTACATTGCGCTGATCGTGAAGTGGAACAAGGTGTATAACCTCACCGCCGTGCGCGAACCCGAAGCCATGATTGGACACCATTTGCTGGATAGCTTGGCAGCGCTGCCGCATTTGAGCGCGGCGCGGCGCTTAATCGATGTTGGTAGCGGTGCTGGTTTACCCGGCATCCCCCTGGCCATTGCCCGCCCGGAGATGAAAATCGCCCTGCTCGACTCCAACCATAAGAAGACTACTTTCATGCGCCAAGCCTGCCTGGAGCTAGGGCTTACTAACGTGGAAGTCGTGTGTGAGCGGGTGGAGAAGTGGCAGCCGCAGGACAAATACGATGCCGTGATTTCGCGCGCCTATTCCGAGCTAAAGGAATTCGTGCGCCTCTCCGCGCATTTGGTGGCGAAAGGCGGTAAGCTTTACGCCATGAAGGGCGTGTATCCGGTTGAGGAGATTGCCCAACTTAAAGACAGCGCAAAAGTAGAAGCAGTCATAGCCTTGACCGTGCCGGGGCTCGAAGCGCAACGGCATCTGGTCATCATAGGGGTGGAGGAATAATGGTAAAAATTCTCGCGGTCGCAAATCAAAAAGGCGGCGTGGGCAAAACCACGACCAGCGTCAACTTGGCGGCCAGCCTCGCCGCCGCCGACCGCCGTGTGCTGCTCATCGACCTAGACCCCCAAGGCAATGCCACCACCGGCAGCGGTATCAACAAAAGCGAACTGACCAAGACGATCTACCATGTGCTTTTAGAACAACACGGTCTAGCCGATGTGCGCATCGCCGCACCCCAGGGGAACTATGATGTGATTCCCGCCAACCGCGAATTGGCCGGTGCGGAAGTCGAGCTGGTGGATGAGGATCATCGCGAGCAACGCTTAAAGCGTGCGCTGGCTGAAGTGATCGAACAATACGATTACGTGCTGATCGATTGCCCCCCCGCGCTATCGTTACTCACCATCAACGGTTTGGTGGCGGCGAGCTCGGTCATGATTCCCATGCAATGCGAGTACTACGCCCTGGAAGGTTTGAGCGATCTGGTCAACACCGTGAAAAAAGTGCGCGCAAATCTTAACCCCCAACTCGAAATCGAAGGCTTGCTACGCACCATGTTCGACCCGCGTAATGCACTCGCGCAACAAGTGTCCGATCAGTTGCAGCGCCACTTCGGCGACAAGGTTTACAGCACCGTCATCCCGCGCAATATTCGCCTCGCCGAAGCCCCCAGCTACGGTACGCCGGTGATGTATCACGACCGTGCCTCGAAAGGCGCGCTGGCCTATGTCGCGCTCGCTGGAGAGTTTTTGCAACGACGCGAGGGCGTTCCCGTTCTTGCTTAAAATGTAATACGCGCAGCGAACCCATTTTCCTCCCTCCCCTTGGTGTAGAGAGTCAGGAGAGAGGGAAACTAATTTAGTTAACGGATCATCAATAAATGGCAAAGCATAAAGGCCTAGGCCGCGGGCTGGATGCCCTGCTCGGCGAATCCTCGTCTGCTCCAACTGCGAGTAGCGAGTCGGGCGAATCCCTTAAAACCATCGCCATCACCGACCTGCAGCCCGGCAAATACCAGCCGCGCGCCCACATGGATCAAGCCTCGCTCGCCTCCTTGGCGGAATCCATCAAATCGCAAGGCATCATGCAACCGATCTTGGTGCGCAAACTGGATTCCGGCCGTTTTGAAATCATCGCAGGCGAGCGCCGCTGGCGCGCAGCGCAAATGGCAAGCTTGAAAGAAGTGCCGGTGGTGATTCGCGAAGTGCCGGACGAAGCGGCGCTCGCCATGGCGCTGATCGAGAACATCCAGCGCGAAGATTTAAACCCGATTGAAGAAGCGCAGGGCATCAAACGTCTGATCGACGAATTCGCCATGACCCATGAAGGCGCGGCGGAAGCCGTGGGCCGTTCGCGTTCCGCCGTCAGCAATTTGCTGCGCCTGCTCAACCTGCCCAAGACCGTGCAGGACATGGTGCTTACCGCCACGCTCGATATGGGCCACGCCCGCGCGCTATTGCCATTGTCGCCCGCCAAGCAAATGGAGGCCGCGCATGAAATCGTGCAAAAGGGCCTCTCGGTGCGCGAAGCGGAACGCTTGGTGGCGAAGTTGCTCAAGCCGGAAGTACCAAAAAAACATCTCGGCCCCGACCGTGACACACTCCGATTACAAGAAGATCTCGCCGAAAAACTCGGCGCAACGGTCAGCATCAAGCACGAGAAAAAAGGCGCAGGCAAGCTCATTATCGACTACGCTAACCT
>JADMJT010000061.1:9822-16295 GCA_018781585.1 Burkholderiales bacterium | reverse complement strand
GTGGTGGTGGTGACCGATAAGGGTTTGCTGGACGCGATTCGCAATATGGGGGGCATGGCCATTATCGGTGCGGGCATTCGCGTGGGCGTGAAGAGCGACGGCACGGTGTCTTACATGAACCCGGAATACTGGTACCGCGCTTATTACCGCCGGGACTACTCCAAAGCCGAAAGCGCTACGAAAGCGGTGCAGGAAAAGCTGGTTAAGGCCTTGGGTGCGGGCAAGGGCTTTGGCGGCGATGTGGATACCTCCGATTTGCTCAGCTACCGCTACATGATCGGCATGGAGCGTTTCGATTCCGATAAGGGCGAGCTCAAAACTCATGCCTCGTTCGAGGCGGCGGTGAAGACGGTGCAGGACAATCTCGCCAAGGGCGTGGCGCATACCGGCAAGGTGTATGAAGTGATCATGGCGGACAAAAAGATCGCGGTGTTCGGCGTCGCGATGAATGACGCCAAACATGGCGAAGGTTGGTGGGTAAAGAAAATCGGCTCCGATCATATCGCGGCGCTGCCGTGGGAGATCGTTATCGTCAACGGAAAAATCTCGGCACTGTACGGCCGCTACCGCACGGCGCTGGGCTGGCCAACGCTGGGTATGGGCACCTTTATGGCGATCTCGGATCATCCCGACACGACAGCGGAAATGCTCACCACCGTGGCGGGGGGTAAATGGGAGAAATTCAGCGTGTTCTAAATGTACGGGTGCGCCTCGATGGGGAAGTACATGCATTCTTCTTAAAGTTTCAGCCCTTTTTCTTTGTTCATAACTCGGGTAGTATCAAATGGTTTTTATCACTAGTACTTTTATACTACAATTTCGGTAATCGCAGTCCATGGTGAACCGCTAGATTTCAACATTAGATTCAAATAACTAAAGGAGGCTGGAATGTTTAAATTGCTCAAGCAGACGTTTATTGCAATGTTTGCCCTGACATGTGCAAGCGGTTTGGTGCTGGCGGCGGATGATGCTGTACTCAAACCTTTTGTGCTGGGGTCAAAAGGCGCGGGTTCGGTAGCGGAGAAAGTTGAGGCCGCCAAAGCGGCGCTGACAGCCGAGGGCTTTACGGTGGCGGGTACTTATTCGCCTTATCCCAATACCACAATCATTGTCGTAACCAATGATGAGTTGAAGGCGAATGCGGCAAAATCCGAGCATGGCGGGTTTGGCGCAATGCAACGGGTAGCGGTGTCGAAGGTGGGTAATGACGTGCAAGTGTCGTATACCAACCCGGTTTACATAGCTAACGCGTATCGCATGGCGGGCGACCTAAAGGGGGTGGCGGCGAGCATGGGCAAGGCGCTAGGGCGCGTCGAGGAGTTTGGCGCGAAAGGGCTGACAGCCGCCAAGCTGCGCAAATACCATTACATGGTTGGTATGGAATATTTCGATGAGCCGAGCGAATTAGCCGAGCATAAGAGTTACGAGGATGCGGTAAAGACGCTCGAAGCCAATCTTGCCGCGGGCGCTGCCGGCGTGACCAAGGTTTATCGCATCGACATTCCGGGCAAGAAAGAGACCGTATTCGGGGTGGCGATGAAGGGTAAGACAGAAGCCGATAAGTTTATGGACGACAAGTACATCATGAGCGAGATTGATTTTAAAGATGTCAAATCGGCGGCGCATTTGCCCTATGAAATTCTCGTGTCGGGCAACAAGGCCTACGCGCTCTATGCGCGGTTCCGGATTGCAGCCAGCTTCCCGGATCTATCCATGATGGGCTCCAATAGCTTCATGAGAATCATGGATGCCCCGGAAGCGATCCGCAAGGCGCTGACGCTGACTGCGGGTGGCAAGTATGAGGGCGCTAGCTGGAAATAATCACCCTAGCAGCAGAAAATTGACAGCCCATCCCTTATTCGGATGGGCTGTTATATTTGTGGGTTGGCATTCAATACCGAAATGAAACGGGGCTCAATTTTCTTTGATTGTGGCCGATAAATATTAGTATTGCCTGGTTCTTCAATGGATTCACCATGGCCGATTCCTCCGCCAAACCCTTACCTGACGTGAAAGCCATGCTACGCCAACTGCGCGAGAACTATCTCGCCGAGTTGGACGAAAAGCTAGGCGACATCGAATCTGATCTGCTGGCGTTGGAGCGCACCGAACGCTTCGCCGATATGTTCGAGCGGGCTTACCGCAAGGTGCATTCGCTTAAAGGGAGCGCCGGAACGTATGGGCTTCCGATCATTAGCAAGATATGCCATCAACTCGAAGAGCATTTAAACTTGTTCACGAATGATGCGTCGAAGCTGACGCGCGAAGTGCTGGATCGGTGTTTGGCGCATATCAATTTAATGCGCAAAGCGCGAGACCAGGCGCAGGCGGGTGGCGAACACTTCAATGATATCGAGGAAGCGTTAAACGCACTGCGTACCCAGTTGCTGGGCGACCGTTATAGCGTGCTGATCGTGGAGACCTCCAAGGTCAACATCAAACTTTGCGCCGACATCATGAAGCGGTATCCGGTGCAGGTAACGATCCTGGATAATGGGTATCAAGCGCTAGAACTCCTGCTCCAACATAAATATCATTTACTGATTACCGGCTTAGAAGTAAAGATGTTGAATGGCCTGGCCCTTGTCGCAGCCGTGCGCATGAGCGCACGCGGCAACCAGGATATGCAGGCGATTATGCTTTCCTCTTCCAAGCAGCCGCCGTTCAAGCGCAATATCGACCCGAATTACATCGTGCCGCGCGATAGTCAATTTGCCGAAAATTTGGGGCGCGCCATCGATAACAGTGTTGCCGCGCTACGTGAGAAAGTGGAAGGTTTAGCGCGGTAGCGCCGGCATCTTTGCCGGCATGCCGGCTGGAAGCCGGCGCTACATAACTCCGATTTTTTAGCTAGCCCGATAGCCCAGCGCGTGGGAGATTTGCTCCGCCGCCGCCTTCACTTTCTTCGGCCAGCTTTTATCGTGCCGATCCACCGGCGCCGAGATCGACAGCCCCGCGATCAGCTTGCCTTCCGCATCGCGAATGCCGGCGCCGATGCAGGCCACGCCTTTTTCTGCTTCTTCATCATCGAATGCGAAGCCGTTTTTGCGAATCTTAGCCAGCACCTCGCACAAGGCTTTGGATTGGGTAATGGTGTGCTCGGTGTAGGCCGGCAGACCGGTGCGTTTGGCGTAATCCATCGCGGCAGCATCTCCTGCGTCGGCGAGAAATACTTTGCCGACGGCAGTGATGTGCAGCGGCGCGCGGGCGCCGACCAATTGCACCACGCGCATCATCGACTGGCCGCTCGCGGTGCGCTCCACGTACACCATTTCATCGCCCTGGCGCAGGCTGAGGTTGACCGTTTCACCGATGTCTTGGTGTAGCACTTGCATATAAGGCAGCGCTTCACGCCGGATGTCGAGGCGGGCACGTACCAGATTGCCTAATTCCAACAGCTTTAAGCCCAAGCGATAGCTGCCGCCGTCAAGTTTATCCACCAGGCCTTTGCCTACCATCACATTCAAAATGCGGTGGGCGCTGGAGGGGTGCAGGTTCGCCTGTTGCGCCAACAGTTTCAGACTGACCGGTTGCGTATGGCCGGCCAGCAAATCGAGCAGGGTCATCATGCGGTCAATGACTTGAATCGAGGATTTAGTGTCTGAATCGGCCATCGGATGCTTTCCAAAATTTCATATTACAAAATTCTATTCCATATTTTCAAAAGCACAAGCCCGGCGTACACTAAACTGATAATCCACTCCTGATCATCATGCGCGTCGGACTCTTTGTTACCTGCCTAGTGGATTTGATGCGGCCATCGATCGGTTTTGCCACGCTGCGGCTGTTAGCGCATGCGGGTTGCGACGTGATCGTGCCGGAGCATCAAACGTGCTGCGGTCAACCCGGTTATAACGCGGGCGATCATACGGCCGCGCGTGAACTAGCGATCAAACTCGCGCTTGAATTCGCCGATTGTGATTATGTGGTGGTTCCTTCCGGTTCTTGTGCCGGCATGATTCGCGTGCATTATCCGACGCTCTTCCCCGATGATTCCGAGCCGGCGCGCCGCGTGCGCGCCTTGGCTGCGCGCACCTACGAGTTGACCGATTTTTTGGTGAATATCGCCAAGCTGCAAGATGTGCCGGGCCGTTTCACCGGCAATCTCACTTATCACGATTCCTGCTCCGGCCTGCGCGAGTTGGGCGTGAAACAACAGCCGCGCGCCTTGCTGGCGCAGCTACCCGATGCGACGCTGAAGGAGATGGCGCAATGCGAAACCTGCTGTGGTTTCGGCGGCGCGTTCTCGGTCAAATTCGATGAGATTTCCAGCCGCATGGCCGACAACAAAGCGCGCCACATTCATGCAAGCGGCGCGAATACGGTGGTGGCGGGCGATCTGGGTTGCTTGCTCAATATCGAGGGCCGCCTGCGGCGCATCGGCGATCAGGCCACACGCGTGTTGCACATCGCCGAAGTGCTGGCGGGGGATGAAGGGCAAACGTCATGAAAGTCGCCTCGCTCAAATTTCAGCGCAATGCCGGCAAGAGCCTGAACAATAAAACTTTGCAATCCGCGCTGAAAAATATCGAATCCCGCTTCGTTGGCGCTCGACGCGAGGCGATTTCGCACTTGGATGATTTCGAGGCCGTGCGCAGCCGCGCCACGACCATACGCGATCAAGTGCTGGCCAATCTCGATCAATGGCTGATCCGCTTCGAGCAAGAGGCGCAACGGCGCGGCGCGATTGTGCATTGGGCCGAAACCGCAGAAGAGGCCAATCGCATCATCTGCGACATTGCGCGCCAGTATGGCGTAAAAAAAGCGGTCAAATCCAAATCCATGGTGAGCGAGGAGTGCGGTCTTAACGATGCGCTGGAGGCCGCCGGGGTGCAGGTGGTGGAGACCGATCTGGGCGAGTACATTTTGCAGCTCGCGCATGAGCCGCCGTCGCACATCGTCGCGCCGGTGCTGCACAAAACCAAAGATGAAGTCTCGGATTTGTTCGCGCAACATCATCACCTGCCGCGCAAAACCGGCATTGCCGAGCTGTGCCAAGAGGCGCGCGAGATTCTGCGCCCGCATTTTATCGCTGCCGACATGGGCATCTCCGGTGCGAATTTTCTCATCGCCGAGACCGGCTCGGTGCTGATCGTCACTAACGAAGGCAATGGCCGCCTGGCCACCACGCTGCCGCGCGTGCATGTCGCGCTCACCGGCATCGAGAAAGTGGTGCCGACGCTAGAAGACGCGACAACTTTGGTTCGTTTGCTGCCGCGCTCCGCTACCGGGCAAGACATCACCAACTATGTCTCCGTGCTCACCGGCGCGAAAGCACTGGACGAGAGCGACGGCCCCGAGCATTTCCATATCGTGCTGCTCGACAATGGCCGCAGCAAAATGCTGGGAACAAAACTGCAAGCCATGCTGCGCTGCATTCGTTGCGGTGCGTGCATGAACCATTGCCCGGTGTACCAGAATGTCGGCGGCCATGCCTACGGTTGGGTTTATCCGGGGCCGATGGGTTCGGTGCTCACGCCCAGTTTTGCCGGGCTTGCCGCGACCTTACCGCTCCCCAACGCCTCCACTTTATGCGGTGCGTGTGCGGTAGTGTGTCCGGTGAGCATTCCCTTGCCGGATCTATTGCGTGAAGTGCGCCATCAGCAAAGCCTGGCCAACTTGCGGCCTTGGCGTGAACGTAAAGCGCTGGCCGTTTGGGCATGGCTTGCGTTGCGCCCTATTTGGTATGCGCGCTGCGCCGGGCTGATGAGC
Organism: Burkholderiales bacterium; assembly: GCA_018781585.1. Taxonomy (GTDB): domain Bacteria; phylum Pseudomonadota; class Gammaproteobacteria; order Burkholderiales; family Thiobacteraceae; genus RBG-16-58-11. Next base: position 10,583 of record JADMJT010000061.1, on the reverse strand, counting down.
CGTGTCTTGGCTTGGCTGGGCGGCGCCAAGGGCCGGATTGGCTGGCTGCCCGGTGCGTGGACGCGTGGACGTGATTTACCGGCGCCTGCCGGTCAAACCTTTCGCGATTTATATCGCAAGCGAGAAAAACCATGAGCGCGCGCGAAGCGATTCTGCAACGCATCCGATCCGCCCAAGCCCACGCCGTGGTGCCGGAAGTGGAGCGCATCATCGCCAACCCTGTGCGTGGCCCACAACCGGCCCCGGTGGCGGATTTGGTCAGTCGTTTTATCGAACAAGCGCAAGCTTTGTCCAGCCAAGTGCTTCGCGTCGATGCCCGCAATGAGATACCGCACACCGTCGCGCACTATCTTGCAGAAAATAGCTTGGGGAATCACGCGCTGTGCTGGCCAGATTTTCTGGAGCTGGATTGGATCGCTGCGCGCATCGTGGTCGCAGCACAACCCACCAGCGCGGACGACGCGGTCGGCATCACCGGCGCGTTTTGCGCGATCGCCGAAACCGGCACGCTGATGCTGCTCTCTGGCGCCCATACCCCGGCCGCGACCAGCTTGCTGCCGGAGACGCATATTGCCGTGCTGGATAGCGCACGCATCGTCGCCACCATGGAAGATGCTTGGGATTTGCTACGGCGCGAACGGGGGGGCTTGCCGCGCGCGGTGAACTTTGTATCCGGCCCGTCGCGCACGGCGGATATCGAACAAACCGTGACGCTGGGTGCGCATGGGCCGGCGCGGGTGTTGATTGTGCTGGTGGGGTGA
>JADMJT010000061.1:0-9722 GCA_018781585.1 Burkholderiales bacterium | reverse complement strand
CGTGACGCTGGGTGCGCATGGGCCGGCGCGGGTGTTGATTGTGCTGGTGGGGTGAAAGGGATTTGAATTTAAGTGCTTCCACCGCGGTGAAATTATTTTCTGTTGTTGAGCGGATCAAGGAATGAATATGGAAACACTATCGCTTTGGATCAATGGCCAGCGCATCGCCGCGACGGGTGCTCGCAGCGGTGAGATATTCAATCCCGCGACAGGCGAGCTCATCCGGCGCGTGGCCTTGGCCGATACGAACGACGTGGCGCGTGCGGTCGCGGCGGCCAAGGCGGCCTTGCCGGGTTGGCGCGCGACCACACCCTTGCGCCGGGCGCGCATTCTCACGCGCTTCCGCGAATTGATGGAACAGCATCGCGATGAGTTAGCGCAGATCGCCTCCGAAGAACATGGCAAAACCTTGGCGGATGCGGCGGGGTCGGTGCAGCGCGGGATTGAGGTGATTGAATTCGCCTGCGGCGTGCCGCATTTGCTTAAAGGCGAACATGCGGAGGATGTCGGTCGCGGGGTGGATTGTCATTCGCTGTTGCAGCCGGTGGGGGTGTGCGCCGGGATCACACCGTTTAATTTTCCGGTGATGGTGCCGCTGTGGATGTTCCCGGTCGCGATCGCCTGCGGCAATACGTTCGTGCTGAAACCCTCGGAGAAAGTCCCCTCTTGCAGTCTGCGCATGGCTGAGTTGTTTCAAGCAGCCGGTTTGCCCGATGGCGTATTGAACGTGGTGCCCGGCGATAAGGAAGCCGTGGATGCCTTGCTCACGCACGCGGATGTACGCGCGGTGTCGTTTGTCGGCTCGACGCCGGTGGCGAAATATATTTATGAAACCGCGGCGCGCCATGGCAAGCGCGTGCAAGCCTTGGGCGGCGCGAAAAATCACGCCGTGGTGATGCCGGATGCCGATTTGGATTTTACCGCCGATGCTTTGATCGGCGCGGCGTATGGTTCGGCGGGCGAGCGCTGTATGGCGATTTCCACCGTGGTGGCGGTGGGTGAAGCGGGAGATGCCTTGGTTTCGAAGCTCAAGGCGCTAGCAGCAAAACTCAAGATCGGCTCGGGTGAGGTGGCGAGCGTTGATATGGGGCCGGTGATCTCAAGCGCGCATCGCGATCGTATTGCCGGTCTGATCGATAGCGGGGTGACGCAGGGCGCGACGCTGTTGCTGGATGGGCGCGGCATCCGTGTGCCAGGGTGCGAGCAGGGTTTCTTTGTCGGCCCGACGCTATTCGACCAGGTGACGCCGGAGATGGAAATTTATCGTGAAGAAATTTTCGGGCCGGTGCTGATCGTCTTGCGTGTGGCGAATTTGGACGAAGCGATCACCCTCGTCAACCGCAACCCTTACGGCAATGGCACGGCAATTTTTACCCGTTCCGGTGCGGCAGCACGGCGCTTCGAAAATGAAATTGAGGTCGGCATGGTCGGCATCAATGTGCCGATTCCGGTGCCGATGGCGTTCTTTTCTTTCGGCGGCTGGAAGGCCTCTTTGTTCGGCGACTTGCACATGCACGGCATGGAAGGTGTATGGTTTTATACTCGCACCAAGGCGGTGACCAGCCGCTGGCCGTCCGAGCCGGACGCCGCTTCCGGCGGCTTGGTTATGCCTATTATGTAGGGTATAAACAGAGGTTGAAATTATCCTTGAAGCGGACTACTCTTTATCACAACATAGAAATAATTCTCATAATATGAAATATTGATAGCAGATTGTTGTAGTTGTAAAGTCGTACATTCCTCGTGTTTTTAACAAGAGTTAAGGAGACAACCATGAAAAAACAAGACAACAGCAAACTATCCACCGAAACCCAAGTGAGCCGCCGCAAATTTCTCGGCGCAGCGGCAGCCACCGCCACGGGCGCGGCTGCGCTCGGCTTTCCGGCGATCAGCAAAGCGGCCGCGCCGGTCAGCCTGCGTTTTCAAAGCACTTGGCCGGCTAAAGATATTTTCCATGAATACGCCGTGGATTTTTCCAAGAAGGTAAACGATATGTCCGGCGGCAGCCTCAAGATCGAGGTGTTGCCTGCGGGCGCGGTGGTGAAGGCATTTGATCTGCTCGATGCCGTGAGCAAAGGCACGCTCGATGGCGGCCATGGCGTGGTGGCTTATTGGTACGGCAAAAACTCCGCCGTGGCGCTGTGGGGTTCCGGCCCCGCCTTCGGCATGGACGCGAACATGGTCTTGGCATGGCACTACTACGGTGGCGGCAAAGAGCTGCTGGATGAAGTGTACAAGAGCATGAATATGGATGTGGTTTCCATGCTGTATGGCCCGATGCCTACGCAACCGCTGGGCTGGTTCAAGAAGCCGGTCACCAAGGCGGCAGATATGAAGGGGCTGAAGTTTCGTACCGTGGGTTTGGCCGTGGACATATTCAAAGACATGGGCGCGGCGGTGAATCCTTTGCCGGGCGGCGAGATCGTGCCGGCGCTGGATCGCGGCCTGCTCGATGCAGCCGAGTTCAACAATGCGTCGAGCGACAACTTGTTGGGTTTCCCGGATGTGGCCAAGATATGCATGCTGCAAAGTTTCCACCAGCCTAGCGAGCAGTTTGAAATCCTATTTAATAAGAAAAAATACGATGCCCTTCCAGGTGAATTGAAATCCATCATCAAGTACGCAGTGGAAGCCTCGTCGGCCGATATGTCGTGGAAGGCGATTGATCGCTACTCCAAGGATTACATCGACATGAGCGAGAAAAAAGGCGTCAAGTTCTACAAGACGCCGGATGCGATCTTGCAAGCCCAATTGGCGTCCTGGGATAAGATCACGGCGGCGAAGATGGCCGAGAACCCCGCCTTTAAGAAAGTGATGGAGTCCATGCGCGCTTTCGCCGGCCGCGCCGCGCGTTGGCAGAACGATACCAACGTGGATTATAAAATGGCCTACAACCACTACTTCGGCAAGAAGAAGGCTTAATTCCAGGCACGTAGGGGCGAGGCATGCCTCGCCCGAGATCGCCCGGTATCGACAGCGGGTCGGGCATGCCCGACCCCTACCCCCATAGGGATGCATCAATGCAAAAAATCCTGCTTTTCGTCGATCGGGTCAGCACTTTCGCTGGCCATTTTTTTTCTTGGAGCATCATCGGGCTGACGCTGCTCATTGCCTGGGAAGTGTTCTCGCGCTACTTACTCAATACGCCGCATGCCTGGGTGCTCGATGCACAGATCATGCTCTACGGCGTGTTATTCATGATGGCCGGCGCTTACACCCTGGCCACCAGCGGGCATGTCCGAGGCGACGTGCTGTATGGTTTTTTCGCACCGCGCACCCAAGCGACAATTGATCTCACCTTGTACATCGTATTTTTCTTGCCGGGCATTTTTGCCATGGCCTATGCGGGCTGGACTTACGCCAACGAGTCGCTGGCGATCCACGAGCAAACTTTTAGCCCTGAACCGCTGCCGCTTTATCCCTTCAAATTCATCATTCCGCTGGCCGCTTTTTTTCTGCTGATTCAAGGGGTGGTGGAAATCATGCGCTGCGTCATTTGTTTGCGTGACGGTGTATGGCCCTCGCGCGTACAGGATGTGGAAGAAGTGGACGTGGATAAACTCAAAGAAATGGTGAATGTGAAAGACGAAGATATCGCCCAACTCGATCAATATGTCGTGAAGCAGGAGGGCAAATCGTGAAGAAAGAATTGCGTTTTGGCTTCGCGCTGATGGCGATTATTTTGATCGCCGTTGCGGTATTCATGCCCTGGACCAACTTGACCAATGGTCACCTGGGTCTTTTGATGCTGGGGCTGGTCGTGGTGACGATCATGCTCGGTTTCCCCACCGCCTTCACGCTCATGGGCATGGGCATGATCTTCGCCTGGCTCGCCTATCGCAGCGTCAATCCGGACATCGCCATCCGCCAGACGCTGGATCTGATGGTGCAGCGCACTTATGGCGTGATGACCAACGATGTGTTGATCTCCATTCCCCTATTCGTGTTCATGGGCTATTTGGTCGAGCGCGCGAATCTGATCGAAAAGCTATTCAAGAGCTTGCACCTGGCGTTGGCGCGCGTACCGGGCTCACTCGCGGTGGCAACACTCGTCACCTGCGCGATATTCGCCACCGCCACCGGCATCGTCGGCGCGGTGGTGACGCTGATGGGGCTGCTCGCTTTGCCCGCGATGCTGCGCGCGGGTTACAACGTCAAACTGACGGCGGGCGTGATCACCGCTGGCGGTTGCCTGGGGATTCTCATCCCACCTTCGGTGATGCTCATCGTCTATGGCGCCACCGCTGGCGTGTCGGTAGTGAAACTTTATGCGGGTGCATTTTTCCCCGGACTCATGCTTGCACTGCTCTATGTGGGCTACGTGATCCTGATGGCAAAGTGGAAACCGGAGTTAGCCCCGCCGCTACCTGATAGTGAACGTCGGGTTGACTTGCCCGCGCATAGTGCATCCATCGCCGCGACTTTCGGTAACCGCGCCATGCCTGCCTTACTGCGCGCACTCACGAGCAAACGCGATGCCACTATCCCCACCAGAAAAGTCGTGCGCGAATTAAGCACCGCGTTGCTGCCGGCCATTGTGTTTGCCGTGATCATGGGTTTGACCTGGCATTCGCTGACCAAACCGGATTTATTGACTGATACCTCGGGGCTGCAAGAAATGGGCACGCAGATGGATCAATCAGCCAGCGCCCCGGCTGAGCGCGAAGCACAAGCCGACGGAGTGCAGGAACCTCCGGCAGAGGGTTTGCAGGAACCACCTGCCGAAGGTTTGCAGGAACCGCCAGCCGCAGCGCCTCAGCCCGCGCCTGCCGCAACGCCCGATGCCAAACCGGTATCAAAGCCAGCACCCAGCACAGACTGGCAGCGCCTTCCCACGCCGGCTACATTCTGGATCGTGTTCAGCGTGGGTGGCGCATTGCTTGCGCTGCTGTATGCCATGTTCACTTTCACGCGGCTGGAAATATTTAAAATGCTGCTCACTTCGTTCTTCCCGCTCGCTGTGATGATTCTCGCCGTGCTCGGCACTATCGTGTTCGGCCTGGCCACACCGACTGAGGCGGCGGCAATCGGCTCCTTCGGCGGCTTCGTGCTGGCCGCGGTCTATTACTTCATCGGTAAAACCAAAGCTTTGCAGCGCAAGGTGTTACCGCTGTGGATTCCGCTGTGGATTCTGTTCGGCGTGTCGATAGTATGGTTCATCTTGTTCAAGGCCGAAGTGCTACACGTGGGTCCACCGGTGTGGGTGGGTTGGGTATCCATCGGCGCAATTGGGGTGTGGTGCTTTGCGGCGGTGTTTCAAGTCGGGCTCGGAAACACGTTAAAAGAATCCGCTTTCCTGACCGCCAAAACATCGGCCATGGTGTGCTGGTTGTTCGTCGGATCGAGTATTTTTTCCGCCGCTTTCGCGCTTTTAGGCGGACAGAATATCGTCGAGCAATGGGTGCTTTCGCTCAATATGACGCCGGTGCAATTCTTGCTGCTGTCCCAATTTATCATTTTCATCTTGGGTTGGCCGCTGGAATGGACCGAGATTATCGTCATCTTTATGCCGATCTTCATCCCACTGCTTGCGCACTTCAATATTGATCCCTTGTTCTTCGGCTTATTGGTGGCGCTCAACTTGCAGACAGCCTTCCTTTCACCCCCGGTAGCGATGGCGGCGTTTTATCTAAAAGGTGTTGCGCCACCGCATGTCACGCTGAATCAAATTTTCGCTGGGATGATGCCCTTCATGGCAATCCAAGTGCTGGCGATGGCGCTGCTGTATATGTGGCCTGCGATCGGCATGTGGTTGCCGTCGGTGTTGTATAAATAATCTTGCTAGTGTGCTGACCGCGCCTGGCACCCGATAAGGAGTGAAATGATGAACGTCGCATTTATCGGACTCGGCATCATGGGCCGCCCCATGGCGCTCAATTTGCAAAAGGCCGGGCACACCGTATTTGTGCATGGTCGACGCACCGAATCCATGACGCCCCTGGCGCAAGCGGGGTGCACTGCCTGTGCCAGCGCTGCGGAGGCGGCGGCACAAGCGGATATCAGTATCATCATGGTGTCGGATACCCATGACGTAAAACTCGTGTTGTTCAGTGAGGGCGGCGTGGCTGCAGGTGCAAAGCCTGGTTCGGTAGTGGTGGATATGAGCACCATCTCGCCCACCGCGACGCGGCGCTATGCGCTGCGTTTGGCGGAGCAGGGTGTGGCGATGTTGGATGCCCCCGTCTCCGGTGGCGATGTCGGCGCGATCAACGCCACGCTCTCGATCATGGTCGGCGGCAAGCCCGACGTGTTCGAGCGGGTCAAACCGGTGTTCGAAGCGATGGGTAAAAGTATTGTCTTGGTGGGCGACCACGGCGCGGGCCAAGTGGCGAAAGCCTGCAATCAAATCGTGGTGGCGGTAACCATCGAAGCCGTAGCCGAAGCGCTCACCTTTGCGCGCAAAAGCGGCGTGGATCCCGGCAAAGTGCGCGACGCGTTGATGGGCGGCTTTGCCGCCAGCCGCATCCTCGAAGTACACGGCAAGCGCATGCTGGACAACAACTACCAACCCGGCTTCAAGACCAAACTGCACCAAAAAGACATGAACATCGTCATGGAAACCGCAAAAGAATTGGGCTTAGCACTACCCGCTGCTGCCCTGGTTATGCAGCACCTGAACGCGCTGATGGGGACGGGTGACGCCGAGCTGGATTCGGCGGCGGTGATGAAGGTGGTCGAGCGCATGTCGGGTCTTTAGGGAAAATCTTTTGGAACCACGGATGCACATGGATAAACACGGATTAATGCGGGGTGTGTATCCGTGTTCATCTGTGTTCATCCGTGGCTAGAGAGGGTTTATGGAACACACTATCGTATTTCTCGACCGTAAAAGCCTGATCGCCAACATGCGCCCCCCGAGCTTCGCGCATCGCTGGCAAGACTTCGAGCAGACCCCGCCTGAGCAAGTGTTGGCGCATTTAAAAGACGCGACCATTGCAATTTCCAACAAGGTCAAGCTTTCAGGTGAGACCTTGGCGCAAACGCCGCAACTTAAAATGATCGCCGCCGCTGCTACCGGCACCGACAATATCGATCTCGCTTACTGCCGCGAACACGGCATCGTGGTGTCGAATATCCGCAATTACGCCGTGCATACCTTGCCGGAACATGTCTTCATGTTGATGCTGGCGCTGCGCCGCAATCTGTTGGCCTGGCGCCAGGATGTGCAAGCTGGGCTGTGGCAGCAAGCCGATCAATTCTGTTTGTTTACCCAGCCGATCAACGATCTCTACGGCAGCACCCTCGGCATCATCGGTTATGGCGGCTTGGGCCGTGCGGTGCAGAAGCTTGCCGAAGCCTTCGGCATGCGGGTGTTGGTAGCGGAGCATAAAGGCGCCAGTGCGGTGCGCGAGGGTTACACCGATTACGATACCGTGATCGCAGAGAGCGATGTCATTACGCTGCATTCGCCGCTGAATGATGCAACGCGCCATATGATTTCCACGCGCGAGTTTGAGATGATGAAACGCAGCGCGATTTTGATCAATACCGCACGCGGCAATCTGGTGGACGAGGCGGCGCTGGAAACGGCCTTGGTTTCAGGCCGCATCGCCGGTGCGGGCTTCGACGTGCTAGGCGTGGAGCCGCCGCGCGAGGGCAATCGTTTGCTCGATCTCAATCTGCCTAATTTTATTCTGACCCCGCATGTCGCCTGGGGCAGCCGCCAAGCGATGCAGATACTCGCCGACCAACTGAGCGATAACATCGAAGCATTTGTCGCGGGCAAACCGCGCAACGTTGTCGCTTGAAAATCCTCATCGCGCCCGATTCATTCAAAGGCACGCTAAGCGCCTTAGAAGCCGCGCGCGCCATCGAGATCGGCATCCAGCGTGTCTTGCCCGATGCGATCACGCAATGTCTCCCGCTCGCCGATGGCGGTGAGGGTACGCTGGATGTGCTGTTGTTCGCGACCCAGGGCGAGCGCAAGACCGCCCGGGTGACAGATGCGAACGGCGATCTGATTGAAGCGCGTTATGGTTTGTTAAATGAGGCGCAAGGCACGACTGCGGTGCTAGAGGCAGCGCAAGTCGTCGGCCTCGCAGAAGCGCAGATCGACGTTGCCGAGCGCACGACGCGGGGTTTGGGCGAGTTGTTGCGGGTGTGTTTGGATCAAGGCGTGCGGCGCTTCCTGATTGGTCTGGGCGGTAGCAGCACGAATGATGGCGGCGCAGGCTTGTTGGCGGCGGTGGGTGTCAGGCTGTTGGATGCGTTTGGCAATACGATAGCGCCGAGTCCGCAGGGTTTAGCGGCTTTGGATCGCGTTGATTTCAGTGCGCTGGATGCGCGGCTTGCCGCATGCGACATCACCGTGCTGACTGATGTCGATCATCCCTTATGCGGATTAACCGGTGCGACGGCGGTATTCGGCCCGCAAAAAGGCGTATTGCCAGAACAAGTGGCGGCGTTTGATACCGCCATCGCGCATCTCGCGCGCTTATGCGATGCCTGGGCAGGCAGTGCCGTGTCGCAGCAAGCGGGTGCTGGCGCAGCAGGTGGCCTGGGCTATGCGCTGATGCTGTTGGGGGCGAAACGCCGCCCAGGGGCGGAAGTGGTGTGCGAGTGGATGCAACTCGATGCGCGGCTGCGCGACGCTGATTGGCTCATTACCGGTGAAGGCAAATCCGACGCACAAACCCTGCATGGAAAATTGCCCCTGGTGGTGGCGAATCACGCACAGGCGGCGCAGGTGCCGGCCATCTTGCTCTCAGGCGACATTGAGGCGGCGTGCCGTTCCGCTTTGGGTAAAAAATTCGTTGGATGTTTCAGTGTGATCGGCGAGGGGGTGACGCATGCGGAGGCGCTGCGCGCCCCGGCCCGGTGGCTCACCGAACGGGGCGTAACCGTCGCTAACTGGATATCGCGTTCCTACTCCTCCAGCGAATCCAACGCCGAGTAGCGCCAATCGCGCTCAACGTAAAAATTGAATTCAAGCCCCAAGAGGCACAGGCTATACAAGGCGAGCCGGTTAGTCTTGCCGGTAAACCATTTGAAGGGTTGATGGCAGCGCTTGAGCGACAGGCTTACGTGCTGCGTCAGGTGGTAGTGGTGCATTTTTTCGTTTCGGCCGATTGATCTTGTCTATCAATAAGGCAACATCCATACCATCGCTGCCAGAAACAAAAAGCCTTTGATTAATCATGATATTTTTCCAGTAGGGGGCACCGCTGCCTGTTCAAACAATCGACAGCGTTGTTGAGGCCTCGTCGTTGGTCTGAGGGGTGGCCAATCTTGTCCAGGCCTGCTGCAGCGGTCACAATGCGCGCTGAGGTAAATATGGACGCATCTTCAATCAAATACGGAGGCTGTTACAGCAACGGCATCTACGGCAGCCGCTGGGCGGTGCGCCAAGTCACACGCGAGCATGCCGATGGCAGCGTGACTTTCAAAATTGTCGCCGGCCCCGACCGGCGCAAAAGCGCCACCCTGCCGCGGGATGAATTCGCGCATTGGGCACAATACGAAGTGGTGTTGAAAGAAAACGAGTGGGTCAAACTCACGCCGGATCGTTACCGCGAGCCTGAGTAGGCGGGCGTGGGGATAATTAGTCGCGTCCATTGTTATACGTAACGACAAAAATAACGCCGCATACACAGAGTCAGACGACTTATCGGCGCACAGGGATGCAGCAGTCTCCCCCTTCCGCAGTGCAAAAGGGGGAACCGGCTTTCCTCGTTGCGCTTAATTTTTTGCATGCGGCGATACTTGAGACGTCATTTTTTGAT
>JADMJT010000102.1 GCA_018781585.1 Burkholderiales bacterium | reverse complement strand
TGCGAAAAATAGAAACCCGATACCGCCGCCGTGGGCAGCATGGCGTAGCTGTCGGTCAGGGTAATGCCGGCGTTCTCCGGCGCATGCAGCAGATCGAACAGCGGGCCTTTTTCGCTGTGCTCGGGACAGGCGGGGTAGCCGGGCGCGGGGCGGATGCCGCGATATTTTTCATTGATCATGTCTTCGTTGCTGAGCGTCTCATCCGCAGCATAGCCCCAGAATTCGCGCCGCACGCGTTCGTGCAGCAGTTCGGCGAAAGCTTCGGCTAAGCGGTCGGCCAGCGCCTTCAACATGATCGCGTTGTAGTCGTCGTGTTGTTTTTCATAGGCGGCCACGCGCGCGTCGATGTTGATGCCGGCGGTGACGGCGAAGCCGCCGATGTAATCTTTCACGCCTTTAGGCGCGATGAAATCGGCCAGCGCGAGATTGGGGCGGCCGGGGGGCTTTTCCGATTGTTGGCGCAGGCTGTGATAGGTCATCGCAATTTGGCTGCGGGTTTCGTCGGTGTAGATTTCGATGTCGTCACCGACGCTGTTCGCGGGGAACAAGCCAATCACGCCATTCGCCGTCAACCATTTTTGCGCGATGATGCCGGCCAGCATGCCTTGCGCGTCTTGATAGAGCTTGCTGGCTTCCGGGCCGACTACTTCATCCTCCAGAATTTTCGGAAACTTGCCATGCAATTCCCAGGCGGCGAAAAACGGCGTCCAGTCGATGCGCTTGGCAATCGCTTCTAAGGGATATTCATTCAGGGCTTTTACGCCCAAGAAATTCGGTTGGGGTGGAACGTAGCCCTCTCCCCCAGCCCCTCCCCCGCAAGCGGGGGAGGGGAGCCAGTTTGTTTTAAGTGCATTGGCGCGCGCTTGCGCCAACGTGAGTTGTTTGATATTCGATTGCTTGTTTTTGTGGCGCTCGCGCACTTGCGCATAGTCTTCGCGCACCTTGCGCGCGTAGTCGTCGCGCAGTTCGGGCGAGAGTAGGCTGGTGCAAACGCCGACGGAGCGCGAAGCGTCTTTCACATGCACTGTGGGGCCGCTGTAGTTGGGCTCGATTTTGACCGAGGTATGGGCAAGCGAAGTGGTGGCGCCGCCGATCAAGAGCGGAATCTTGAAGCCTAAGCGCTCCATTTCTTTTGCCACATGCGCCATTTCTTCCAGCGAGGGCGTGATCAGGCCGGAGAGGCCGATGATGTCGGCCTTTTCATCGATCGCGGCTTGCAAAATCTTGGCGGCGGGCACCATCACTCCGAGATCGACCACGTCGTAGTTGTTGCATTGCAACACCACGCCGACAATGTTTTTGCCGATGTCGTGTACATCGCCCTTGACCGTGGCCATGATGATTTTGCCCTTGGCTTGGGCGACTTCGCCACTGCGCGCCTTTTCTTCTTCGATATAGGGCACGAGGTGTGCGACGGCTTGCTTCATGACGCGCGCCGATTTCACCACTTGCGGCAGGAACATTTTGCCCGCGCCGAATAAATCGCCCACCACGTTCATGCCGTCCATCAATGGGCCTTCGATCACGTGAATCGGGCGCGCAACCGATAGGCGCGCTGCTTCCGTGTCTTCGATGATGTAAGTAGTAATGCCCTTCACCAGCGCGTGGCTCAGCCGCTGTGCGACCGGCGCTTCGCGCCAAGATAAATCTTCGACTTGTTCTTTGGTCTGGCCTTTGAAGCGCCCGGCGAATTCCACCAAACGCTCGGTGGAATCGGGCCGGCGATTCAACAGCACATCTTCCACGCGCTCCAGCAAGTCCTTGGGGATTTCTGCGTACACGCCCAATTGCCCGGCGTTGACGATGCCCATGTCCATGCCAGCTTTGATCGCGTGATACAGAAATGCAGTGTGGATTGCCTCGCGCACCGGGTCGTTGCCGCGGAACGAGAATGAGACATTGGACACGCCGCCGCTTATCTTGGCGTAGGGTAAATTTTGCTTGATCCAGCGCGTGGCCTCGATGAAATCCACTGCATAGTTGTTGTGCTCTTCAATGCCGGTGGCGACCGCAAAAATATTCGGATCGAAAATAATATCTTCCGGCGGAAAGCCGACCGTTTCGGTGAGCAGCTTGTACGAACGCGCGCAAATATCGATTTTGCGCTGGTAGGTGTCGGCCTGCCCGGTTTCGTCGAAGGCCATCACCACCGCAGCCGCGCCGTAACGGCGGCACAATTTGGCGCGCTCGATAAACTCAGCCTCGCCTTCCTTCATCGAAATCGAATTGACGATGCCCTTGCCTTGGATGCACTTCAGGCCCGCTTCGATCACCGACCATTTACTCGAATCGATCATCACCGGCACTTTGGAGATGTCCGGTTCGGATGCGATCAGGTTCAGAAACTTCACCATCGCCGCTTCCGAATCCAACATCGCTTCGTCCATATTGATGTCGATGATCTGCGCGCCGGCCTCCACTTGGGTGCGCGCCACTGCCAGCGCCTGGTCGTATTCGCCGTTCAAAATCAGACGCGCGAAGAGCTTGGAGCCGGTGACATTGGTGCGCTCGCCGACGTTCACAAATAGCGAATCTTTGCCGATATTGAACGGCTCCAAACCCGATAGCCGCATCTGCGGTTCGATCTGCGGAATCTTGCGCGGCGGGTAGGGGCGCACCGCATCCGCAATCGCTTGGATATGCGCCGGGCTGGTGCCACAACAGCCGCCGATAATATTCAGATAACCCGCAGCGGCCCAACTGCCGATTTCCGTCGCCATGTCTTCGGGCGTTTCGTCGTATTCGCCAAATTGATTCGGCAGCCCGGCGTTGGGGTGGGCGGAGATGAACACATCGGCTTTGTTCGATAGTTCTTCGACATATTGGCGCAAGTCTTTCGCGCCCAGTGCGCAGTTCAGGCCGATGGAGAGCGGGCGTACATGTGCCAGCGCATTCCAAAACGCCTCGGCGGTTTGGCCCGAGAGGGTGCGGCCCGATGCGTCGGTAATCGTGCCGGAAATCATGATCGGCAGTCGAAAGCCGTGGGTATCGTAATAGCGCTCGATGGCGAATAGCGCGGCCTTGGCATTGAGCGTATCGAAGATGGTCTCGACTAATAAAATATCCGCACCGCCATCCACCAAGCCTTGGATTGCCTCGGTGTAAGCCGTCACTAACTGATCGAAACTGGTATTGCGATAACTGGGGTCGTTGACCTGCGGCGAAATACTGGCGGTGCGATTGGTCGGCCCGAGCACGCCCGCGACGAAGCGCGGTTTACTCGGCGTTTTCGCTTCGAACTCGTCCGCCACCCCGCGTGCGAGCTTGGCCGCTTCCCGATTCAACTCATACACCAGCGCTTCCATCTGATAATCCGCCATGGCGATGGAAGTGGCGTTGAAGGTATTGGTCTCCAAAATATCCGCGCCCGCGTCGAGATAAGCGGCGTGGATGTCGCGAATGATCTTGGGTTGGGTCAGGGTCAATAGATCGTTGTTGCCCTTGAGGTCGGAGGCCCAATCCTTGAAGCGCTCGCCGCGATAATCCGCCTCCGACAACTTATAGCGCTGGATCATGGTGCCCATCGCGCCATCCAGAATCAGGATGCGTTGTTGGAGCAAACTCTTGAGCTGTTCGGTGTTGTCGCGGCGCATGGAAAATCAGGAAATATCGAGCGAAAATGGGCGCTTATGATAACACAGCCCCCTTTGCATCCTGGCTGCCCGAGCCTATACTGGAACGTATGAAACACCTCGCCCCCAAAGAAGCTTACGAATTTCTCAATACGCACAAAGACGCGGTGCTGATCGATTGCCGCTCGGAATTCGAGTTTCTATTTGTCGGCCATCCGGTCGGGGCGATCATCATTCCTTGGTACGACGGCATTGACTGGGATTTAAATCCGCATTTCGTCGGACAGGTGCGCATGGCTGCGTCGCATGATCGCCCAGTGATTTTGATTTGCCGCAGCGGCAACCGCTCGCGTGAAGCGGGAAAGGCGCTGGAGGAGGGCGGCTTTACCCACGTCTGCAATGTGCTGCACGGCTTTGAAGGCGAGTTGGACGATGAGCATCGGCGGGGCACCGTGAGCGGTTGGCGCTTCGATGGGTTGCCGTGGGAGCAATGCTGATGATCATCAAACAAAGCGATTAACCACGGGGCACACGGGGAAATCCAATTCCTTGTGCAAATGTTTTCCTCGTGTGCTCCGCGGTAAAAAAGGTTTTTTTAGGGTGATGAATGTGACCATCCTCCACCTACCCCAGCGTCACCCCCAACGCTTTACCGATAATAAAAGTTCCCGCTCCCGCCGCGCTGCCGATGGCGAGCATGCGCAGCGCACCCAGCCAGGCGTTGCGCCCGGTGAATAGAGAGAGCGCTGCACCCACGGCGAATAAGGCAGCGGCCGTCATGCCGATGCAGGCGAGCAGCGCATTGTTTCCGGCCATAAACAAATAGGGCAGTAAGGGGATCATCGCGCCGGCCGCGAATGCACCGAGCGAAGAAAACGCTGCGCCCCAGGGCGAGCCGAGTTCGTCCGGGTTCAAGCCCAACTCTTCGCGCGCCAAGGTGTCCAGCGCATGGTCGGGGTCGGCGATGAGT
This sequence comes from Burkholderiales bacterium, assembly GCA_018781585.1. GTDB lineage: Bacteria > Pseudomonadota > Gammaproteobacteria > Burkholderiales > Thiobacteraceae > RBG-16-58-11. Next base: position 12,161 of record JADMJT010000102.1, on the reverse strand, counting down.
TTGTCCGCGAGTTGGCGCGCTTCCTCTTTACCCATCCCCTTCGCGGCGAAAATCAGCGCCAATTCAGCGGCTTCTTCTTGGGGATATTGTTCCAGCTCCGCGCGTTCCATGCCGATCTGATATTCGAACATCTCGCGCTGTGAACGCATGGAAATATATTCGCCAGCGGCCATGGAAAAAGCCCCGGCGAGCAAGCCTGCCACACCGGAGAGCAAAATCATGCTGGATTCGCTGGTGGCCCCCGCCACGCCCAGAATCAGACTCGCATTCGACACCAAGCCATCATTCACGCCGAACACGGCGGCACGCAGCGTACCGCTCGCACCGACATTCTGATGTCGTCGTCCCACTTCGGATAATTTTGTGGGGATGGCATGCCCCACCGCCGCCTTGGTATAGAGCGACATGCCGCGCACTTTCATTGCTGCCAGCACTGGGCGCATGCGGCGCGGGCCGAGCCATTGCACCAAGCGACCGACCACGCGTGTACGCCGATCTGGCGTGTAAGGGCCAGGCAGCGCGATGCCGGTTTTTTTCATTTCCGCTACCCACAACTCCGCTTGCTTGTCGGCGGCGCGCGCCAATTCCAAAAACAACATTTGGCGCGGCGTGCCCGATTCGGCATCGGATACGAGGCGATACAAATAACTCGATTGCTTTTCTTCGTACCAACTCGCTAGCTCATGGTGGGTCATTTTATATCCTTTAAACCAGCACGATTGTGGTGCATCAATCAGCATTCTTGCACTTAACTAGCGCACAAAATTGCAAATCCAAGTTCATGTAGTGCGTGATATTTGATCAGCTTTTATGAAGGTTAACAAACACATAAGCACAGATGGACAAGCATGGCACACGGCTTGCTAGTTGTGACATGTCATTACAAGTTATGAGGCCCTGCACCAGCATGTCCAAAACAGATAACGTCCTAGCACTCTCGCCGACGCCATTGTATTCACAAATCCGTGAAATTTTGCGGCAGCGCATTTTCGATGGCACCTATCAGCCCCATCAGCAGATGCCCTCCGAAAGTGAGTTGATCAAGGCTTTCAGTGTGTCGCGGATTACTGTGCGCCAGGCACTTGGCGATTTGCAGCGCGCTGGTTTGGTTTTCAAAATTCATGGCAAAGGCACCTATGTTTCAAAGCCCAAAGCCTTCCAGAATATTGGCCAACTGCAAGGTTTCGGTGAAGCCATGTCGCGCATGGGTTACGAAACTTTCTCGCAAGTCGTCAGCATCAAAACCTTGGCCGCAGGCAAAACGGTCGGCCCGAAGCTGAAGGTGAAAGAGCGCGAACAGATCACCGAACTTCGTCGCTTGCGCTACCTCAACCGCGAGCCAATTTCCCTCGACGTGACCTATGTCCCCAAAGCCATCGGCGACCGACTAGCGAAAGAGGATCTCGCACACCGCGACATTTTCTTGATTCTTGAAAACGAATATGGCTTGTCGCTCGGTCAAGCCGAAATGCAGATCGAAGCCATGCTGGCGGACGAATCACTCGCGCGCTTATTGAAAATCGAAGAGGGCGCACCGGTGTTACGGATCGAGCGCCTCACTTTCACCAGTGACGGGCAACCGCTCGATTACGAACATCTTTACTACCGTGGCGATGCCTTCCAATACCGCTTGCGTATCGAGCGCGGCCACATTTAATTAAGGGAACTCACATGATCAACATCATTGCTGAAGTAGATGTCCTGGTGATCGGCGGCGGTACTGCCGGGCCGATGGCCGCAGTCAAGGCCAAGGAGAAAAACCCCGCCGCCAAGGTCATGCTGCTGGAAAAAGCCCACGTAAAACGCAGCGGCGCCATCTCGATGGGGATGGATGGCTTGAACAATGCGGTGATTCCCGGTCATGCCACGCCTGAGCAGTATGTGAAAGAAATCACCATCGCCAACGACGGCATCGTGAATCAAAAAACCGTCATGGCCTACGCTGAAAATAGCTTCGACATGATCAACCAGCTTGATCGCTGGGGCGTGAAATTTGAGAAAGACGAAACCGGCGACTACGCGGTACGCAAGGTGCATCACATGGGCACTTACGTGCTGCCGATGCCCGAAGGCCACCATATGAAGAAGGTGCTCTACCGTCAGCTTAAGAAAGCGCGCGTAGAGATCACCAACCGTTTCATGGCCACGCGCTTATTACTGGATGAGCAGGGCGCCATCGCGGGTGCGATGGTGCTGGATACGCGCGAAGGTACATTCGGCGTGATTCGCGCTAAAGCTGTTGTACTCAGCACCGGTGCAGCAGGTCGGCTGGGCTTGCCGTCCTCCGGCTATTTGTTCGGCACCTACGAAAACCCCACCAACGCGGGCGACGGCTATGCGTTGGCCTACCACGCGGGCGCGGAGTTGTCCGGCATCGAGTGCTATCAAATCAATCCGCTGATCAAGGACTACAACGGCCCCGCCTGCGCCTACGTCACCGGGCCCTTCGGCGGCTATACCGCCAACTCGAAAGGTGAACGCTTCATCGAGTGCGATTACTGGAGCGGGCAGATGATGCAGGAGTTCTATCGCGAATTGGAAGGCGGCAACGGTCCGGTGTTCCTCAAGATCGATCATCTTGCGGAAGAAACCATCAGCAACATCGAACACATATTGCACACCAACGAACGACCCAGCCGCGGTCGCTTCCACGAAGGCCGCAACCTTAACTACCGCAGCAGCATGGTGGAAATGCACATCTCGGAGATCGGCTTGTGCAGCGGCCACTCCGCCTCCGGCGTGTGGGTGGATGAACATGCCGCGACCACGGTACCCGGCCTGTATGCGGCGGGCGACCTGGCCTGCGTGCCGCACAACTACATGCTCGGTGCGTTCGTGTATGGCAAATTCGCCGGCGAGAGTGCAGCCGATTACGCCGCCGGACGTGAACATGCGCCGGTCGATGAACGCCAAGTGGCACAAGAATCGAAACGCGTGTTAGGGCCGCTTAATAACGCCGACGGCCTGCCGCCGGCACAGGTTGAATACAAGCTGCGCCGCTTTGTAAACGACTATCTGCAACCGCCCAAGGTCACCCGCAAGATGGAAATCGGCTTGCAGCGCTTCGCTGAAATCGGCGCCGATTTGCCCTTGATGTCCGCTGCCGATCCGCACGAACTAATGCGCGCGATGGAAGTGCACTTCATCCGCGATTGCGCCGAAATGGCAGCGCGCGCCTCGCTCTACCGCACCGAATCGCGTTGGGGCCTGTACCACTATCGCGTCGATCACCCGGAAAAGAATGACGCCGACTGGTTCTGCCACGCACAACTGAAAAAGAACGATGCCGGAGAAATGACCAGCTTCAAGCGTCCGATTGAACCCTACATCGTCGCGCTCGACGAAGAAGAGAAAGATGCCTACAACCGTATGCGCATCGTGAAACAAGCTGCGGTCGCCTAAGGAGTTACAGAATGCCGATGACCTTAAACCGGGTGTCCGTACCCGTGATTGTGGATGAAGAAAAATGCATCGCCGAAAAGGGCTGCACCGTGTGCGTGGATGTGTGCCCGCTCGATTTGCTGGCGATTAATTTGCTGAACGGAAAAGCCTATATGAAGTACGACGAGTGCTGGTACTGCATGCCATGTGAGGCGGATTGCCCGACTGGGGCAGTCCACGTTTCCATTCCTTACCTGTTGCGTTGAGGAGAACCGCATGCTGACCGCAAACAATCCCCTAGACTTTCAAAGCCGTTTGACGAGTGTCGACCCCGAAGTGCGCCGCATCGCTGTCATGAATCTGCTCGACAGCGACGAAGACGACATCGAAGCGCTCTTGCTCGCCGCACTCCAGGACGCGGATGGAAAAGTGCGTGCAGAAGCAGCGCGCCTGTTGGAGGGATATGAAACCCACTCGGCTGTCGCCGGGCTGATTCGCGCGCTGGAAGATAGCGACGTTGAAGTGTGTGAAGCGGCTGCGATGTCACTCTATGAATTGAAAGAAGCGCCGATGGGCGATGGCTTGTTGGCCGCGCTGCCCAAGGCTAAAACGCCATTTTCGCAAGCAGCCCTGTTCCGAGCGCTGCGCGAATTGCGCCGCGCTGAGGCCTTTGCCCCGGCACTGGCAGCGCTGCAAGCGCCAACAGTCGAAGTGCGTTGTGCCGCGCTCGGCGTACTGGGCTATCTGAAGAATAGCGCCGCGCTGACGGAGATCGCACGCATCGCCGGTACCGACCCCGACCCGGAAGCGCGCCGCATTGCAGTGGGTGCGCTCGGCTTCGCGACCGATCTGGCACTGGTGACGCCGGCACTCCAGCGAGCGTTGCACGATGTTTCCTGGCAGGTGCGGGAGGAAGCAACTGTCACGCTGGGTAAATTACTGGCGGCGGACGCGATCGACGATTTGATTGCCGCCATGAATGACCCCTACTGGCAGGTGTGCATCAAAGCGGCGCGCAGCTTGGGCAAGCTCAAAGCGCGGGCCGCCCTGCCGGTGTTAATCGATGCGCTCGGCCATGAGATCAGCAATCTGCGCAAAGAAGCCGCCATCGCCTTAGGGGAAGTAGGCGACAAAGCTGCGATACCCGCGCTGGAAACAGCCTTGAAAGATCCCGATCCCGATGTGCGCAAGCTTGCGCAACTGGCACTGAATCAAATTCTCAAGTGAGGAGTGCGTCATGACTTATGTAGTGACCGAGCCCTGCATCAAATGCAAGTACACCGACTGCGTGGAGGTTTGCCCAGTAGATGCCTTTCACGAAGGGCCGAACTTTATGGTGATCGATCCGGAAGAGTGCATCGATTGCTCGTTGTGCGTAGACGAATGTCCGGTCAACGCGATTTTCAACGAGCCTGATCTGCCAGCGGAATACACCCACTATCTGGCGCTGAATGTCGAGCTGACTAAAACTTGGCCGCTCACCAAAGAAAAAGGCGAACCGCTGGCGGATGCCGATGAGTGGGCTGAGGTAAAAGAGAAATTCCAGTACCTGGAAACAGCAGAAACCGTGTGACGCACGAATACGGTGCGCTGGGTGCAGCACGCTGCACCAGATTGAATAACGCGCCTGGGGAAACTGTGCGAAAGACTATAAAAATAGGTATCTAATCGCTGGTATAGAGCTTGCTAAGTAAATAATACGTAATCGAATTCACATTGCTTGTCTTACTTTCAGGAAGGAAGTGATATATGAAAACGCTTGTCTCTCTCTGCTCCACCCAGCGCGTGCAAACGCTACTCGCAACCTTGGCGTTGACCACCGCTTGCAGCACCAGCGTGATGGCGGAAGTGGTTACCGTCGGCATCGGCATACAGAACACCACCACCAATACCGTCACCGGCGGCATCGCGATCGACAAGCTCGGTCTGATGGACAAGTACCTTGCAGAGTTGAAGAAGACGCCCAAGTACAAAGACATCGATTTTAAGTTGGACTGGCAGAATTTTACCTCCGGCCCACCCGTGACCAATGGCATGGTCGCGAACAAGTTACAGATCGGCATGATGGGTGACTACCCGTTGCTGATAAATGGGGCGACTTTTCAGGCGAACCCAGAAACCAAGAGCGAATTGATTGCCATCATCGCTTATAACGCCAACGGCGCAGGCAACGGTATGGTGGTGCACAAGGACTCGCCTTTTTACCAACTGTCCGACCTCAAGGGCAAACGCGTTTCGGTGCCGTTCGGCTCCGCTGCCCACGGCATGCTGTTGAAAGCGATGGAGGATAGAGGCTGGAAGGAGGACTTCTGGGAGCTCTCCAGTCAGAGCCCGGAAGTCGGCACGACCAATTTGCAAGAGCGCAAGCTCGACGGCCATGCGGATTTTGTGCCTTTTGCCGAGTTGCTGCCGTATCGCGGTTTCGCGCGCAAGATTTTCGATGGCGTTGAGACCAAAGTGCCCACCTTTCACGGCGTGGTGGTGCGCAAGGATTTCGCGGACAAGTATCCCGAATTCGTGGTGGCTTATCTGAAGGCCTTGCTCGATGCGAACGACTGGATGCGCAAGAGTCCAGCCTTGGCGGCGACCAAGATCGAAGAGTGGACCAAAATCGAGAAAGAAGTCGTCTACATGTTTCTTGGCCCAAGTGGTGTCCATACCCTTGACCCGACCATCAAGCCGAAGTGGATTGAGACCGTCAAATACGGCCATGGCGTGCTGCAACGCATGGGGCGCGTGAAGGATTTCAATGCCGATGTGTGGGGCAACGAAACCTACATCAAGCAGGCGTTCAAGGAGAAGGGCCTTGACTACGAAAAACAGAAATCGATTTATACCGGCTACGAAATCAGCGGCATCGACCCGCTGTGCAAGAAGCCGATCAAGAACCCACGTGAAAGCGGCGAGGTGTGGATTGAGGGCGGCGGCATCACGGCCTACAGCTCAACGACTTGTACGCTGGCAGGGGTGAAGCAGTCGTTGCAGGAAGGCAAGAAGATCGGCGTTGCCTTTGTGTTCGACAAGACGCTTGGCATCAAGCTATTCGCGGACAAGGCCTTCTACGCGCTCAACACCAAAGACCCGAAAAAGGTGGAGATCGTACCCTTCCTGTTGAAGAAGGATGCCGAGGCCTGGGTAGCGAAGATGGGTGGCCGAGTAGCGAATTACACCGAAGTGCTCGCGGTTGCGAAAGTCGGGGGCTAGATGATCATGCACACCGCGCCGAAAACTGATTTCCTTGCGCCGGATGACACGGCGTCAGAGTTGCCCAACTTGGCGCTGGCGCCCCTGATGGAACCTCAGCCGAAGCCTGTTCCGGCGACGCCTGTGCTGCCCGCCCAGCGTATCGCGGCCTGGCTGCGCGGCGTGCTACCCGGCGTGCTCATGACAGCGCTCTCACTCGGTCTCTTCATCGCATTCTGGTACTTCGCCACCAAGTATCGCTGGGATTTCTATATCCGCTTCACCAATATCCCCTCGCCGGGCGACGTGCTCACCAACGCCGCCAATCTGATGCACAGCGACAAGTTCTACAACAATATGTGGGTGAGCGTACGCCGTATTCTGCTGGGTTTCGGTATCGCGACCGTGCTTGGCGTCACCTTCGGTTTGTTGATCGGGCAATATCGCGCGGCGCGTGGTCTCATGTTTCCATTGTTTGAGGTGCTGCGGCCCATCCCCGCCATCGCCTGGGTGCCGATGGCGATCATGCTCTGGCCGACTAACGAAACCAGCATTGTGTTCATCACCTTTCTCGGTTCGTTTTTTCCGATTCTGCTCAACACCATACACGGCGTAAAAAGTGTCGATGCGGTGCTCTTGCGCGCCGGGCGCTGTCTCGGCGCTAACGAGTTCTCGTTGCTGCGCCAAGTGATCTTACCTGCCGCGCTGCCGCACATCTTTACCGGGCTCACCATCGGCATGGGGGTGGCGTGGGTGTCGCTGATCGCGGCAGAGATGATCTCCGGCCAGTACGGTATCGGCTACTTCACCTGGGAAGCGTACTCGCTGATTCAATATGCCGACATCGCCATCGGTATGATCGTGATCGGTATGCTGGGGCTTGCCTGCAGCAGCGGCATTCGCCTGCTGGGCAATAAATTGATGCCCTGGTTACCTACGCACAGCAGCAGAGGTCGCGCATGATCCCGTTCGAAAACCCCAACCAAGGCTCCACTACTGGCCACATCCGGATTGAAAACCTGCGGGTAAGCTTCGGTCACAACAGCGCCGCCGTTGAAGCGGTGAGCGATGTCTCGATGGAAGTGAAGCCGGGCGAGTTCGTCTCCGTCATCGGCCCCTCCGGCTGCGGCAAATCCACCTTGCTCAACGTGGTCGCCGGTTTCGTACAGCCCAGCGATGGCACGGTCACGGTCGATGGCAAGATCACCGACAAGCCGGGTGCTGATCGCGGCATGGTATTTCAGCAGTACTCACTGTTTCCCTGGCTCACGGTGCGCAAAAATGTGGAGTTCGGCCTCAAGCAACAGGGCATGGAAAAGTTTCAACGCGAGCAAGCAGCGCGCACCTTGCTCGGGCTCGCGGGCTTGCTCGCCTTCGAAAATCATTTTCCCGAGCAGCTCTCGGGCGGCATGAAGCAGCGCGTCGGCATCGTGCGCGCCCTCGCGACCAGCCCGCAGGTGTTGCTGATGGATGAACCATTCGGCGCACTCGATGCGCAAACGCGCGTGGTGATGCAGCAAATCCTCACCAATATGTGGCAGCGCTTTCGCATCTCGGTGCTATTCATCACGCACGATATCGACGAGAGCATCTTCCTCTCTGATCGCGTGTACGTGATGACCGCGCGCCCCGGCCTCATCAAAGCCGAGATACCGATCCCACTGCCCCGGCCGCGCACGCCAGAGATGGCCTCCACCCCCGAGTACCTCGCGATCAAACACAAGCTGCGCAACCTGATCAGCGAAGAAAGCCTGAAAGCCATGGGCGGCGAGTTGAAAGACGGCGGGCTCGGCGGGTTCAATATCGAAGTCGGGCCGCAGGGTGTGGCTGAGTTGATTTAAGGAACAAGTTCCCTCCCCTTCCGCAGTCCCTGAAGGGGAAGGAAGAAACCGGTGGGCAAGTCTGGTTGAGGAGTGTTGTTAATCCAGATTTCTAGGTTTCATTCACAGCGGTCTCGACCGCCGTTTTTTTCCGCCAACTTGTCATAACAAGTTGGCAGCACAAAGGAGTCATTGATGAGCGCAAGTTTGCACTTCGACCTACCGGGCTTCGACTATCCCGATCTATACCGTGCCGAGCACCTGCCGCTACTCGATAAATTATTTCTTGAAGCGCTGGCACAGGCCGACCCGGCGTTCGCCTTGCGCTATGTCGCTTACCGCAAAGGCGAAGCATGCGAAGGCCCCGCCGAATCGGCGCTGCTCATCGCCGTGGCGCGCCATACCGAGGACTTTTTAGTCCGCACCTTCCGTGTGACGGCAGCGCGCGAGGCATTACGCGTCACCCAAGCGCGGGATGAAGTGATCCATGCGTTCAAGGAAAAATTCGTCAAACACCGCGCGCGCAAAAAACGCGCGATTCCTGCATGGCCGTTCTTTGAGTTGGATGCGCTGCTGCCCATCACACCAGGCGAGGATCGGGAACACGCCGTCGCGACATTGTGGTCGCATGCCGATACGGCGCAAGAGACAGCATTACTGGCGTTGCTTGAAGAGTGGGTGCATGCCGCGTTCAATAGTCCGGTGGGCCGCGCCGCGACCCACGGCTGGGTCAGCCTGCAATTACCACAACGCATCGAGCACTTGAAATTGGTGCCGATCGAAGCAGTGCCGCGGGACAGTGCTGCGCGCGCCCAAGGCCCGGCTGCCACACGCCGCGCACGCGACGGATTCAATCTCACCGACCCGCGCTTTTCTTTGCGCGAAACCATGGATCAAGTGCACTACTGCGTTTACTGCCACGATCACGGTGGCGATTTTTGCTCGCGCGGATTTCCTGAAAAGGAAGGGACGGGCTTTCGCAAGAATCCGCTCGAAGTCGAACTCGCCGGCTGCCCGCTAGGCGAAAAAATTTCCGAAGCGCATGCACTCAAGCGCGACGGCTATACCCTGGGCGCACTGGCCATGATCATGGTGGATAACCCGCTGCTGCCCGCGACCGGTCATCGCATCTGCAACGATTGCATGACGAGTTGCGTCTATCAGAAGCAAGACCCGGTCGATATTCCGCAAATCGAGACGCGCATTCTCACCGATGTCTTGTCCTGGCCCTGGGGCTTCGAGATTTACTTCTTGCTCACGCGCTGGAATCCGCTGCATCGTGCGCGGCCTTATCGCCAGCCCTATCAAGGCGGCAAGGTGTTAGTCGTGGGCGCCGGGCCGGCGGGATTCAATCTGGCGCAGCATTTGTTGCAGGATGGCTTCGGCGTGGTGATGGTGGATGGTCTTAAGATCGAACCGTTGCCGGAATACTTAGTGGGGCGGCGCGGCGTGATCCCGCTTCCGGTGCAGCGGGTAGAGGATTTGTTCGAGCCGCTGGACGGCCGCAGCATGGCCGGCTTCGGCGGCGTGGCGGAATACGGCATCACCATCCGCTGGGATAAAAACTTTCTCAAGCTGGTGCGTATCGTGCTCGCGCGCAGCGCGCAATTTAGCTTGTTCGGCGGCGTGCGTTTGGGCGGCACGCTCACCCTGGAAGATGCGGCGCAACTCGGCTTCGACCATGTCACGCTGGCCACCGGGGCCGGGCGGCCGACAGTGCTGCCGATGAAAAACAATATGGCGCAGGGCATCCGCCAAGCGAGCGATTTTTTAATGGCGCTGCAACTTACCGGCGCCGCCAAGCGCGAGAGCCTCGCCAATTTGCAGTTGCGCTTACCGGCGGTGGTGATCGGTGGCGGGCTCACCGCCATCGACACCGCTACCGAAGTGCAGGCTTATTACATCCGCCAAGTGGAAAAGCTGCTCGCGCGCTGGGAAGCGCTCGCTGCGGCAGATCAGACCCAACCGGCATGGAGCGAAATGGAAGCTGAAATCCTGGCAGAATTTCTAAACCATGGCCGCGCGGTGCGGGCGGAACGTGAGCGTGCGCAGCGCACAGGCCAGCCGCCCGACTTCGCACGATTGATTCACGCGTGGGGCGGCGTCACTGTCGCCTATCGCCGCGCCATGAGCGATTCCCCCGCCTACTTGCGCAACCACGAGGAAATTAGCAAAGCCTTGGAAGAAGGCATTTACTACGCGGAAAATCTAGAACCGGCCGAGGCGCTGCTTGATGCGCACCATCATGTCAGCGCACTCCGCCTGCGGCGCGTGGGTAGCGACGAAATCGTGACCTTACCGGCGCGAGCGGTATTCGTCGCGGCAGGCAGCATCCCCAATACGGTGTACGAACGCGAGCACCCCGGCACCTTCGTCATGGAGGGTAAATTTTTCGCCGCACACCGCATCGACGAAAAGGGTGAGCTGGTGCGTGTCAGTGGCGCGGGCAATAACAAATCCGCTGCGCCCGGATTTTTCACCTCCTACGCCCAAGGCGCGCTGCGCGTTTCCTTCATCGGCGATACGCATCCGCAGTTTCACGGCAGCGTGGTCAAGGCAATGGCGTCAGGCAAACGCGCCGCGCAAGAGATCTCAAAATTACTGTCGCCGCAAATGGCGCGACCGCAGCATGCGCCGGATCACGCATGGTTCCGCTTCGCTGCGGAACTGGAGCAGCGTTTGCAGCCGCAAATCTTAAAAGTGGAACAACTCGCCGCGCATCTCACGCGGCTCACCGTACGTGCGCCGCAGGCGGTGCAGAATTGGCGGCCAGGCCAAGTGTACCGGCTGCAAAATTTCGACTCACGGTCGGAGCGGCTGCAAGGCATACCGTTGACGATGGAAGGCATGGCGATCACCGGCATCCAAGTCGATAAAGCGCGCGGCGAAATCCAACTGGTGGTAAACAGCGTCGGCGCATCAAGCCGCATCGCGGCCAGCCTGAAACCCGGCGCGCCCGTCATTCTCATGGGGCCGACCGGCACGGGCTTGCCGGTGCCGCAACAGGGCGCGATAACGGTGATCGGCGGATCCTCGGCCGTCACCAGCACCATCGAAGGCGCGGCAAGCTGGCGCGCTGCCGGTAACCGCATATTATTCATCGGCCACTTCAAGAGCCAAGCGCAAGCACGCGTAGTACAAAGCACGCTGGAAATTTTGACCGACCAAGCGATCTGGATACTCGACCAAGGGCCGGAGCTGATCTTGAAGCGCAAGCAAGACCGCTGTTTCGTGCATGGCGTGGACGAATTTCTCGATGCTTGCGCGGAGTCCGACGGCGCGCACGCGGCCTGGGTGGCAGAGAGCGATTGCATCATCCTGTCGGATCATCCCGGCGCGATGCAACAATTTTCCACGGCGCTGCAAACCCGCCTCAAATCCGAACTCAAACCAGAATTGTTAGCAGTGGCATCAGTGAATAGCCCGATGCAATGCATGATGAAGGAAGTCTGCGCGCAGTGCCTGTGCCGGCATGTGAATCCCGCCACCGGCGAGACCTCCAAGTTCGTTTTCTCTTGCTTCAACCAGCACCAGCCCTTGTTCGATCTCGACTTCGCCAACCTGCAAGCGCGACAAGGACAAAACAGCGTGCAAGAAAAAATTTCCGACGCCTGGTTAAGTCATGTGAGTGGGGCATCATCAACCGCTACGGATAAGCCGCAGCCCGTTTCCGATCCAGCAGTGCACTAGCGGACTACATTTGTATTTGGGGGTATCCGATTTTCGTGATTGATCAGGTCGAAAATCGCGTCGTTGCAAAATTGGATTTTGCGTTGA
>JADMJT010000117.1 GCA_018781585.1 Burkholderiales bacterium | reverse complement strand
AAGGAAGACACCATGCCGCGATTGCGCGGATACAGTTCCAAATTGAGTAGTGAGATGCTGGGCATGGCCAGTGACATACCGGCGCTGTAGAGCGCGACCAGCAGCACTGCCCACGGCAATGCGGGTGGCGTTGCGAAGTTGTAGAACAGATTCAAGATCGCCCCGGCGAATAGCGCGAAGTAGGCATAGCGCACGGTCGCGCGCAGTGTGCACCGGCCCGCCATGCGGCCCGAGAGATAAGCGCCGAGCACGATGCCCGATACCGCCGGAATGAATAGCCAACCGAACTGATGCTCGCCCAAATGCAGATGCTCGATGACGAACACGGGTGCTGCGGCGATATACAAAAAGAACCCGGCGAAATTCAGGGCGATCGCGAGCGACAGCAATTGAAACTCGGGATGCGTGCCGACTTTGCGATAGTTCGCGAACAAGGGTTTTGGATGAAATCTTTCGCGTGCCGTGTGCGGCAAGGTCTCGGGTAAGTAGCGCGCGCAAAACGCGAACAACAGCGCACCAAACCAAGCCAGGAAAATGAAAATTGAGCGCCAGCCGAACCAGGTATGCAGCCAGCCGCCGATAATGGGCGCAATGGCGGGGGCGATGCCGAAAATCATGGTGACGCGCGACATGAGTTGCTGTGCTTCTGCACCTGCATACAGATCGCGGATCATGGCGCGCCCGATCACCAAGCCCGCACCGGCGGCGACCCCTTGCAGTGCGCGCAATACCAACAGCGCCGTAATGTCTGTCGTATAGGCGCAGCCAAGAGATGCGCCGGTATAGATCACGAGCGAGACCAATACCACCGGGCGTCGGCCGAACGCATCGGACAGCGCACCGTGGAACAGCATCATCACCGCGAACGCGACGAGGTAACTGGTGAGCGTTTGCTGCACTTGCAGCGGCGAGGCGGCAAGCGCTATACCCATCGCCGGAAACGAAGGCATGTAGGTATCGATGGAGAATGGCCCCAGCGTGGCTAGGGCCGCCAGCAGGAAAGGTAGCAGGCGCGTGTGGTGGCGCTGAGGGCGTCGCGGGTCAACCATTGTGCGAAGTTTACCCTGCTATCCCTCAGGCGGCATCGGCGCCGCCCCGGCTTGATCCGTGCGCGCTCAGCGCAACGCGATGCCTACGCCGGTCGAGGATAAACTCGCATTCGTGCGCGTGGGCTGCGGGATGCTTATGGGGTTACTGATGTCGTATTCTTCCACCCCGCCGCTTTCGGCGCGAAATACGCGATTGCCCGACAACGCGACCGCCACACCGGTCGGACTCAAGGCGCCGCCACGTGCACCGATGCGCTGCAAGGTGGTCCCAATAAGGCGGTAGAATTCGATGCCGCCATTGTAGGCGCGCACGATGCGGCCGAGGTTCTGGTCGGCCGCCACCGCCACGCCGGTACTGCTCAACGCCCCGCTCACGTTCGATGCAACTAGGGACGGATTCGCGGAAGTCAGATCGTATACTTCAACACCGCTGGCATGCACCCGTACCGCGCGCGTACCGTCGATCTTCACGCCGACGCCTGTTGGGCTTAGCGCTCCGCTTTGATTTCTGCCGCGCAATGTGATCGCGCTCGGTGTGGTGATATCAAAAACCTCGATTCCGCCACCGTAAACGCGCACCGCTAAACGCCGCCCGCTGATCACTGTGGTATCGACCGCGCTTCCGCTACTGCTGAGCGAGGCGCCGATGGCGCCTTGCAGGGCAAGCGCCGTACCGTTGAGCGAGAATACTTGCACATCGGAAGCGGAGGAGCGGATCACCTGATTCGTCAGCGCCACGACCGATGCACCCACCGGCGACAGGGTTGCGGAAATTGTCGCGCCCGGTGCGAGTTGGCCCGCCGCGTTAACGCCGAAGGTTTGTACATCGCCGCTCGAAGCCCGCACCAGCGTGCCGCTGCCATTGAAACTCAAGCCGACCACCTGCATGCCCGGCGAGAGCGTTGCGCTTCGGCTGCCGATCAAGCTGGCGCTCGATGTGGTGTAGTCGAACGCCTGCACATCGCCTTCGCCGCTGCGGAACACGACCAGGCCGGGCGTAGACGCGGTTACGGTGAAACTCACGCCATTACTGGTTTGGCCGCCGGCTTGGACCGTCACCGTCACCATTCCACTTAATCCGCTCGGCACGGTGGTTTGGAGTTGATTGGACGACACGAAGCTGGTCGCGCCTGGGGTGTTGCCAAAGCGCGCCGATGCCCCCGCTACGAAGCCCTGGCCATTAATGGTAACGGCGCTGCTTGGTGCACCGGTATTCGGATTCAGCGCGCTGATCACCGGCTTGACGTTCACCGAGATGGTCGCGTCTTGATAGTTCGATGCGCTCGCCCTCACTGTGGCAGCACCGGCCTGCACTCCGCGCAGAGTCTCCGCTGCATTGTTTTGCTGAGCGGCAACGGTAATGGCATGGGCCGTACCCGCTGGCGCGTTGCCCAACGCGATGTTGGCATTATTTGGTGTCAGCGTAACCACAAGTGGCGAAGAGACCGGGGCCGGCGTCGTTACGCCCAAATTGACCGTTGCTCCCGCGTTGAGCGTAATCGGGCTGGGGTTGGAAAAATTTAAGCTCGGTAGTTGCGTGTGAACATTGAAATCCCGGTACGTAGCAGTGCTGGAATAGCCCTGTGTGTAGAAATACCAGAGCTCACCGCCCGCCTTCAACTGATGCGCACCGTTCGCTAGCGGCAAACTTGCGGTCGCAGTGCGATAAGCGCTTAGATTAAATTTTGCAGTGACATTCACGCCGTCGACTTCCGCGTAAAAAGTCCCGGGCTTCATATCCGTGTTCCAGGTAACGTCAACCGCCACCGGTGAGGACAGCGTTTGATTTTGAGTCGGCTGGTTGATCGAGATGCAGCCTGCGAGCACGCTCAGCAGCATGAGGCTGAACGTAAGCAGCCCTCTTTTAATCTTTTCCATGTTGTCCTCCTTGAGAAGACGGGTTGTTACTTTTGTATCTTAGACCACGATTCAGCTTTGCGCGCGCTCAAAACGCCGATACTGAATCGCTTCCGCGATGTGCGCGCTTTGCACGTGCTCTGCGCCCGCGAGATCGGCGATGGTGCGCGCGACTTTGAGTATGCGGTGATAGGCGCGCGCAGAAAGATTGAAATGGCTGATGGCTTGCTTGAGCAGCGTATCGCCGGCTGCATCCGTTGCGCAGTAGTGATCGATCTCTTTGGTACCTAGGCGGCTATTGGGTTTGCCTTGGCGTTTTATTTGGCGCTCGAATGCGGCTTGCACGCGGGTATGGATCGCGCTGGAGGCTTCGCCATCGGGTGCGCTGGTGAGTTCATTTTGATTTAATCCCGGCACCTCGATTTGCAGATCGATGCGATCTAAGAGCGGGCCGGAAATTTTTGCGCGGTAGCGTGCGACTTGGTCGGGTGTGCAGCGGCATTTGCCGTTTGGCGCGCCTAAATATCCGCAGGGGCAGGGGTTCATCGCCGCGATGAGTTGAAACCGCGCGGGGTACTCGGCTTGCGCGGCTGCACGCGAGATGTGGATGCGTCCCGACTCTAAGGGTTCGCGCAGCACTTCCAATACTTTTCGGTCGAATTCCGGCAGCTCATCTAAAAATAAAATGCCGTGGTGTGCGAGCGAAATTTCGCCTGGTTTGGCCTGACTGCCACCGCCAACTAACGCAATTGCCGACGCGGTATGGTGCGGTGCGCGAAAAGGTCGGCGGTACCAAGTTTCGAGTTTGAATCCACCGGAGCCGAGCGATTGAATCGCGGCTGATTCCAGTGCCTCGGCTTCGGTCATCTTGGGCAAGATGCCGGGCATGCGCGCGGCGAGCATGCTCTTGCCGGTGCCGGGCGGCCCGCTCATCAGCACCGAGTGGCCACCGGCGGCGGCGACTTCCAGCGCGCGCTTGGCGTGGGCTTGGCCTTTTACATCGGTAAAATCGGGGTATTCCACCGCTGTGGTTTCAAGTTGGGCGACATAGCGCTGAAGTTTTTCACCGCCTGAAAAATGCGCGCAGACATCAAGCAAGCTAAGGGCGGGGTAAATTTCTGCATCAACTACCAGCGCGGCTTCGGCTGCATTTTCCATCGGCAAAATAAACGCGCGGCCATCGTGCGCGGCTTTATAGGTCATGGCGAGCGCGCCGCGCACTCTACGCAATTGGCCGGTCAACGCTAGCTCACCGGCGAATTCGTATTGATCCAAGCCGGTATTGGGAATCTGGCCGGAAGCGGCCAAGATGCCGAGCGCAATCGCTAGATCGAAGCGCCCGCTCTCTTTGGGTAAATCAGCCGGGGCGAGGTTGACGGTGATGCGCCGTGCCGGAAATTCGAAGCGCGCGTTGAGTAGCGCCGCACGCACCCGGTCGCGTGATTCTTTTACTTCCGTATCCGGCAAACCCACGATGGTAAAGCAGGGTAGGCCATTGGCGAGATGCGTTTCCACCGTCACTAGCGGCGCGTCCATGCCGGATAGCGCACGGCTGTAGAGAACGGCGAGACTCATAAATCAGGATTCGGGATTCAGGATTCGGGGATCAGGGAAAAGCATTAAACGCGGCCACCTGAATCCTGAGTCCCGGATCCTGAATCCTGCTTATTTTCCATCTCCGCTACCTTTGCTTCCAGTGCTTCCAGTTTCTCGCGCGTGCGCAGCAACACTGCTTGCTGCACGTCGAATTCTTCGCGCGTAACGAGATCCAGCTTGGCAAACACGCTTTGTAGAACGGCGCGCAGGTTTTTTTCGATATCACCAGCGGGTGATTGGCCGAATACGTCTTTCAGCTTGGCCGTGACTTCTTCAATGATTTTTTGATTGAGCATTACCCTCTCCTTTTTGCGCAGTGTAACAAATAGCCGAACATCTGCTATGTTTAGCAATGCTTTAAGCATAACACCCCGAAAAACTTAGCACTTAAATGGTGCGGGTGCTCAGCGCCTTGCACCAAGGCTGGGCAAACCTCGTTTTACGTGCTTTATTGTTCGTCGTAACTACCTAAAAATAAAGCTTTATATTTCTGGCACACCCTATGCTATGTAACCAGTGCGTCACTTAATTCAGTCCACCACAAGGAAGAGATCATGATCAAACTAAAAAGCATTGCCCTCGCAACCAGCATCGCCGGTATCGGCTTCGTTAGCGCTAGCGCCATCGCCGCCGACGCACCGGCTTCGCCCCACACGCTTACTGCCAACGTTGGCTTGTATAGCCAGTACGTGTTCCGCGGTTTGGCGCAAACCAATGAAGAAGCCGCACTGCAAGGCGGTTTCGATTACGCCCATGCCAGCGGTTTCTATTTAGGTGTGTGGGGTTCGAATGTGAGTTGGTTGAAAGAGAACGCCACCACCGGTTCCAACGCGGTTTCCGGCACTTATAAGAGTGGCGGCAGCTTGGAGTTGGATTTCTACGGCGGCTATAAAGGCAGCGTCGGTGACTTCGGTTACGACATCGGTTTGTTGCAGTATTACTACCCTGGCGACGTCTTGGTGGCATCTCCCTCCAATCCAAAAGCCAATACCTTGGAAGCTTACGTTGCGGGTAGTTGGAAATGGTTCACGGTGAAATATTCGCATGCTCTCAGCAACGACGTGTTCGGCAACAAGGATGCGCGCGGCTCTTCTTATTGGGATTTTTCCGCAAGTGTTCCTGTTGGCGAAACCGGTCTGACCTTGGGCGCGCATTACGGCATGCAGAAATTTGAAGGTAAAGACAACCGGATTACGGTAGCTGCGCACAACAACGACAACTTGTATTCCTACGACGACTGGAAGATCAGCGCAGCCTACGACATGGGCAAAATTGGCAAGACCTTTGATGGCATGACGGTCGGTGTCGCTTATACCGACACGAATGGTACTGCCTGCGGCTATGGCGCCTGGAATCAAAGCCAAAGCATCAGTGGCACGAGCTGCAGCGGCGTTTACCCGAAAAACATCGGCGACGGCCAAACCACTGTCTGGATTTCCAAAACCTTCTAACTACTGGCGGCAAGTGGCTGCGCGATTCGCGTAGCCACGTTCAACCACACAAGGAGAAATAATAGTGAAATTCGTTACCGCAATTATCAAGCCGTTCAAGCTTGACGAGGTGCGTGAAGCGCTCTCCGCCATCGGCGTACAGGGTGTGACCGTGACCGAAGTCAAAGGCTTTGGCCGGCAAAAGGGGCACACGGAGTTGTACCGGGGTGCCGAGTATGTGGTGGATTTTCTGCCCAAGGTCAAGATCGAAGTCGCCATCAAAGCGGAGATGCTGGATCAGGTGATCGAAGCGATCACCAAGTCTGCCGGCACCGGCAAGATCGGCGACGGCAAGATCTTCGTGTCGAGTTTAGAGCAAGTTATCCGCATCCGCACCGGTGAGACCGGTCCGGAAGCGCTATAAGGAGAACAGCATGAAACGATGGATTACCCTGCTCGCTTTATTGGGGACATTTGGCTTGGCAAGTCCGGTGTTGGCTCAGGACAAACCCGCCGAAGCCCCGGCTGCAACTGCACCGGCGGCAGTAGTCGCGCCTGCCGCTGCCGCTGCCGCTGCGCCAGCCGCTGCCGCACCGGCTGCTGCTGCACCGATCCCCAATAAAGGCGACGTGTCCTGGATGTTGGTTTCCACCTTATTGGTAATCATGATGGCCGTCCCGGGTTTGGCCTTGTTCTACGGCGGCCTGGTGCGCACGAAAAACACGCTCTCGGTGTTGATGCAGGTGATGGTGACCTTCTCCTTGATTGTTGTGCTGTGGGCCATCTACGGCTATAGCATCGCTTTCACCGAGGGCAATGCCTTCATCGGCGGAACCAGCCGGCTGTTCTTGTCGGGAATATTCGACTCGGCGACAGGCGTATTTGCTAATGGCGCAACCTTCAGCAAGGGCGTGGTGATTCCGGAGTTATTGTTCGCCGCCTTCCAAGCCACGTTCGCCGGCATTACTTGCGCGCTGATCGTGGGCGCCTTCGCGGAACGCATGAAGTTCTCCGCCGTGCTGCTGTTCATGGTGTTGTGGTTCACGCTGAGCTATCTACCCATCGCGCACATGGTGTGGTTCTGGATGGGTCCGGATGCGTACACCGGTAAGGAAGTAGTCGATGCCATGAACGCGAAAGCGGGTCTGATGTGGCAGTGGGGCGCGCTCGACTTCGCGGGCGGTACGGTGGTGCACATCAACGCGGGTATCGCGGGTCTGGTCGGTGCTTACATGCTGGGCAAGCGTATCGGTTACGGCCGCGAAGCCATGCCCCCGCACAACCTGACGATGACCATGATCGGCGCTTGCATGCTGTGGGTGGGCTGGTTCGGCTTCAACGCGGGTTCCGCGCTGGAAGCGGGCAACTCCGCTGTGCTGGCCTTCATGAACACCTTCCTGGCAACATCCGGCGCAGTCGTGGCCTGGACCTTCGCGGAATGGATGACCAAGGGCAAACCCTCGATGTTGGGTGCTGCTTCAGGTGCGGTCGCGGGTCTGGTAGCGATCACCCCGGCTGCGGGCAACGTCGGCATGATGGGCTCATTGGTGATCGGCCTGCTGGCGGGTGTGGTTTGCTTGTGGGGTGTCACGGGGCTGAAGAAAATGCTCGGCGCAGATGATTCGCTTGATGTGTTCGGCGTGCATGGCCTAGGCGGTATTCTGGGTGCCTTGCTCACCGGCGTGTTCAACACGCAGGCGCTGGGCGGCCCGGGCCTGGTCACCGATTGGGTGACCGCGACGGTCGGCTCTAACCCGATGATCGATCAAGTATGGATCCAAGCGAAAGCAGTCGGCCTCACAGTCGTCTGGTCGGCGGTCGCAGCCTACATCTCCTTCAAGGTGGTCGACATGTTCATCGGTCTGCGCGTGCCGGAAGAAAAAGAGCGCGAAGGCTTGGATGTGTCCGAGCACGGCGAGCGCGCTTACACCATGTAACGAGTTGTTCTCCTCTCTCCAGCAATTGGGGATTTAAAGGGGGCGCGCAAGCGCCCCTTTTTTTATGGCGGAGAGGGAACGCGGTATTCGGCGGGCGGTCCCCGCCATCTTTATTTCGACAATGAATCGATCTCTTTAATACACTTAAACATCGCCAGCGCCTTCACCCGCGCCGCATCGTGATCGACAATCGGCGCGGGATAATCGCGGCCGATGATCGCACCATAAATTTGCTGTTCAATCGGGCTGATCTGCCACGGCGCGTGAATCTCCCGCGCATCGACCGCGGCCAATTCCGGCACGTAGCGCTTGATGAAAACGCCCTGCGGATCAAAGCGCTCGGATTGGGTCACTGGGTTGAAAATGCGGAAATACGGTTGCGCATCGCAGCCGGTAGAAGCCGCCCATTGCCAATTGCCGTTATTCGAGGCGAGATCGTAGTCGAGCAGTTTCTGCGCGAAATAGCGTTCGCCTTGCAGCCAATGCAAATGCAAATCCTTGGTCAGAAACGAGGCCGCAATCATGCGCAGCCGGTTGTGCATAAAGCCGGTTTGATTCAACTGGCGCATCGCCGCATCGACAATCGGGTAGCCGGTGCGGCCCGCGCACCATGCGGCAAAGCGCTCCGGGTTGGTTTCCCACGCGACGGCATCAAATTCAGTGCGAAAGGCTTGGGTCATCACGCGTGGGTGGTGGTACAAAATCATCTGAAAAAATTCACGCCAGATCAACTCAGACAACCAAACCTGTGCGCCCTTGCCCGGGGCATAGTAGGCAGTGCGTGCCAGATCGCGGATCGACATCGTGCCGAAGCGCAGATGCACGCCTAAATGCGAGGTGGCATCCAGTGATGGGCGATCGCGCACTTCATCGTAATTCGCCAAGGTATTTTGAAACGTATCCCATGCCGCTTGCGCGCCCGACATGCCAGGCTTGACCCCGAGTTGAATCAAATCGGTCGGCTGAAATCCCAGCTCATTCAGTGTCGGCAACGTGGATGATTCGGGCCGGGCGAACGCATGGGTAAATTCCGCCACCGGATGTGGCACCAAATCGTCGCCCGTCACGCGCTTCAGCCACGCGTTTTTATACGGCGTGAAAACACTATAAGGGCGGCCCGCGCCGCGCATGATTTCATCGCGCTCAAAAATCACTTGATCTTTAAACGTGTTGAATTCGATCCCGACCCGTTTCAGCGTTTTGGCAATAGCCGCATCGCGCATCACTGCGGCTGGTTCGTAATCGCGATTGGTAAACACGGCGGTCGCGCCCAATTCCTGCACCAATTGCGGAATCACCTCGCGCGCCGCGCCGTGGCGCACGATCAAGCCGCCGCCCATCGTCGTGAGGGCTTTGTCTAATTCCTTAATCGAGTGCCAAATGAAATCAACGCGGCGATCTGCTTTATCGGCAAGCGCGTCAAGGATATCGGTATCGAACACGAACACGCAGAACACGCGTTCACTGTGGCGTAAAGCTTGCGACAGTGCGGCATGGTCAAAGCAGCGCAGATCACGGCGAAACCAGACAAGCGAGGTGGGGTGGGGGGTATTCATCGAATAAAATCTTTAAGTTGGCCAGCATGATATAGGTTCGTTCGCAGAATGCCGAGCAGGGCTGTCATTTTGGTCAAAGCTGACAATGACGGTGCTGGGCCCATGGGGTATTCGCTGTGCCGAACACCGTTGGCGAGCGATAATTGAAATATAGAACTTAAAGCGTCCTTACCTGCGCATAGAAAAGAAAGCGATTCATGGCCGGAACCAGCCTCTTACTTCTCCTCGACGACATCGCCACCGTGCTGGACGATGTGGCGCTGATGACCAAAGTCGCTGCCAAAAAAACGGCGGGGGTGTTGGGGGATGACCTCGCGCTCAATGCGCAACAGGTGGCGGGCGTCAAGGCCGATCGAGAATTGCCCGTGGTCTGGGCGGTGGCAAAAGGCTCCTTGAGAAATAAGCTGATTTTGGTGCCGTCGGCCTTGGCGATCAGCGCTTTTGCGCCTTGGGCGGTGATTCCGCTGCTGATGCTGGGCGGCGCGTATCTTTGCTATGAGGGATTTGAGAAGCTGGCGCACAAGTTTTTGCACAGCAAGACGGAAGACAATGCACATCACACCGATCTAGTGCAGGCGTTGGCTGATCCTGCGGTTGATATAATTGCGTTTGAGAAAAATAAAATCCAGGGCGCCGTCCGCACCGACTTTATTTTGTCTGCTGAAATCATCGTCATCACGCTGGGCACAGTTGCAACGGCGTCATTCGGGACGCAAGTTGCGGTGCTGACGGGCATTGGACTGATTATGACGGTGGGCGTTTACGGCCTAGTGGCCGGGATCGTCAAACTGGATGACGCTGGGCTTTACCTCAGTCACAAGAGCGGCGACAGCTTGCCGCGCAAAATGCAGCGTGGTGTCGGCAAATATATTGTGCTGGCCGCCCCGGTCTTAATGAAGGGCTTGTCCATCGTCGGTACGGCCGCAATGTTTTTGGTGGGCGGGGGCATCTTGACCCATGGTCTGCCCGGTGCACATGAACTGATCCTGCATCTTTCAAGCAACGTGAGTGTTATTCCCGGCATCGGCGGTACGCTGCAAGTGATCACCCCGGTTTTGCTGGATGCCTTGGCGGGCATGGCGGCGGGTGCGGCAGTGCTGGTAGTTGTTACCATCGCGGGGCACGTCGGGCGGCGTATCAAAAAAAGCGCCTAGTGATTCGGTTGCGCCGATCATTAAATCGCATGGAAGATTCTGGTTCAAACCAAGCAGAGGAAACTGCAATGAAAACCATTTTTTCGTTTTTGCTGTTAATGGCGTTGGGTATGCCCGCTATCGCGCAAGAGGTAACCTACCGTAAGGATATCCGGCCGCTATGGAACGCGAAATGCGTGGCATGTCATGGCGCTCATGCGCCTGATTTGGGGGAGTTCGACGAGAATAAAGAAAAGTACAAGGCCCTGAGCCAAGGCCCGCGCATGGCCACCTATGCGGACATGCTTTTTTTCATCGCTTGGCCGGATTCGGGAGCCATCATGCGCCGGCTGGACGATGGCAAGCATACCAAGGACGGTAAACCCGGAAACATGTACGCCACCCTCGGGGCGACCGAAGAAGAGCGGCAAAAAAATCTCGCGCTGTTTAAGGCGTGGGTCGGTCAGGACGCCTGGGTCCTCAAGAAGCAGGATGCCATTACCAAAGAAGAATTGGCCCGTATCAAGGCGAAATATTGAGCAAAAATACATGACGTGGCTAACCGGATAAGGATAGCTTGGCCTGAACTCTTTAAAGATTACCCTGCGTAGATTGCGCCCTCTGCGGTAAAATCGCGCTTTTGCAGGAATTTCACCGTGTCCGGCATCACCATCGCCTTATCCAAAGGCCGCATCTTCGAAGAAACCACGCCGCTGTTAAAAGCGGCGGGCATTGTGCCGCTCGAAGATCCGGAGTCTTCGCGCAAGCTCATCATCGGCACCAATCATCCCGGTGTGCGGCTGATTATCGTGCGCGCTACCGATGTGCCGACCTATGTGCAGTACGGCGCGGCGGATTTGGGCGTGGCGGGCAAGGATGTGCTGCTGGAGCACGGCGGCGCGGGGCTGTACCAGCCGCTCGATTTGCAAATCGCCCAATGCCGCATGATGGTGGCGGTGCAGCAGGGTTTCGATTACGAGCGCCATGTGCGCCAGGGCTCGCGGCTCAAGGTGGCGACGAAATATGTGCAAACCGCGCGCGAGCATTTCGCCCAGAAGGGCGTGCATGTCGATCTGATCAAGCTCTATGGCTCGATGGAGTTAGCGCCGCTGGTCGGCCTCGCGGATGCGATCGTGGATTTGGTATCCAGCGGCAACACGCTCAAGGCCAACAATCTGGTGGCGGTGGAAGAGATCATGCAAATCAGCTCGCGCCTGGTCGTGAACCAGGCCGCGCTCAAACTCAAACATGCCGCGATTCAGCCCCTGCTGGATCAATTCGCGGCGGCGGTGGGCAAGTAAACGATCATGCTAAAAATCCGACGCCTCTCTACTCAAGATGCCGATTTTCAAGCGGCTTTGCGCGAGCTGCTCGCCTTCGAATCGGCGCAGGACGCAACCATCGACGCCACGGTTGCGGACATTCTCGACAACGTCAAACGCCGGGGCGATGCGGCGGTGTTGGATTACACGCGCCAATTCGACCGGCTCGATGCGAAAAGTTTGGCTGATTTAGAGATACCCCAAGCCAAGCTGGAAGCGGCCTTCGTCAACTTGGCACCCGATGCTAAAGCCGCACTGCAAGCAGCGGCGGAGCGGGTGCGCATTTATCACGAGCGCCAAGTGCAGCAATCGTGGAGCTACACGGAAGCCGACGGCACGCTGCTCGGCCAGCAAATTACAGCACTCGACCGCGTGGGCCTGTATGTGCCCGGCGGCAAGGCGGCGTATCCGTCATCGGTGCTGATGAATGCGATTCCGGCCAAGGTGGCGGGGGTGCAAGAGCTCATCATGGTGGTGCCCACGCCGGGTGGGGTGACTAACGAATTAGTGTTGGCCGCTGCGCACGTGTGCGGCGTGGATCGCGTGTTCACCATCGGCGGCGCGCAAGCAGTGGGCGCGCTGGCTTACGGCACCGAGACCGTGCCGCAAGTGGACAAAATCGTCGGCCCCGGCAATGCCTATGTCGCCGCCGCCAAGCGCCGCGTGTTTGGCGTGGTCGGCATCGACATGGTGGCGGGGCCCTCCGAGATCCTCATCATCTGCGATGGCAAGACCGATCCGGATTGGATCGCCATGGATTTATTCTCCCAAGCCGAGCACGACGAGCTGGCGCAGTCGATTCTGCTCTGTCCGGATCAAGGTTATATCGATCAAGTCGCCGCCAGCATCGAGAAATTGCTGCTGACCATGCCGCGCAAAGAAGTTATCACTACTTCGTTGACTAATCGCGGCGCTTTAATCCACGTGCGCGATCTGGACGAAGCGATTGCCATCGCGAATCAAATCGCGCCAGAACATTTGGAGTTGTCGGTCGAGCAGCCGCAGCAGTGGGCGAAACAAATCAAACACGCCGGCGCGATTTTCATGGGCCGCATGACGTGCGAAGCGCTGGGCGATTATTGCGCCGGGCCGAACCATGTGCTGCCCACCTCGCGCACCGCGCGCTTTTCCTCGCCGCTGGGCGTGTACGATTTCCAGAAGCGTTCGAGCCTGATCCAAGTCTCGGCCGAAGGCGCGAATACGCTGGGCAAAATCGCCGCGACCCTGGCTTATGGCGAAGGTTTGCAGGCGCATGCCAAATCGGCGGAGTACCGGATAACTCATCGATAAGCAAAATCTTGAACCACGGAGTACACGGAGTTTCCATAGATTTTCCTCTGTGCCCTTTGTGTACTCCGTGGTAAAGCATTTATGCCCTTAAAACCCGACCAACTCATCCGCGACGAAATCCGCGCGCTCGCCGCTTATCACGTGCCCGATGCATCGGGCTATGTGAAGCTCGACGCGATGGAGAATCCTTATCGCTTGCCGGATGACCTGCGCGATGCCTTGGGACAACTCGCGCGCGATGCCGCGATTAATCGCTACCCCGATGCGGCGGCATCTGCGCTCAAGACGCGCTTGCGAGAATCGATGCAGATTCCGGCGGAGATGGAGATTCTGCTCGGCAATGGTTCGGATGAGATTATTCAAATCCTGGCGATGGCTATCGCCAAGCCGGGTGCGGTGATCTTGGGCTTGGAGCCTTCGTTCGTGATGTACCGCATGATCGCGGCTTATGTCGGGGCGCGTTATGTGGGGGTGCCACTCAAAGCGGATTTCACCCTGGATGTTGACGCGATGCTGGCGGCGATTGCCGAACACCAACCCGCGCTGATTTTTATTGCCTACCCCAACAACCCCACCGGCAATCTATTCGACGCAGGACAATTGACGCGCATTCTGGACGCCGCGCAAGGTCTGGTCGTTATGGACGAGGCCTATCATGTGTTCGCCGAGACGAGTTTTTTGCCCCAGTTGGCGCAATACCCGAATCTATTAGTGATGCGCACCTTATCTAAATTGGGTTTGGCTGGTTTGCGACTGGGTTTTTTGGTGGGCGCGCCGGCCTGGCTGCGCGAGCTAGACAAGCTGCGTTTACCGTATAATGTAAACGTCTTGACCCAGCAGGTAGCGGAGCGAGTACTCGCCCGCCCCGATGTGTTGGAGCAGCAAGCGGCAGCGATCCGCGCCGAGCGGACGCAATTGATGCAAGCGTTGGAGAATCTGCCGGGTGTCATGGCGTATCCGTCCGCCGCGAATTTTATTCTGTTCCGTGTCGCGCAAGCGGATGCGGTATTCGATAAGCTGAAAGGCAAAGGCATTTTGATCAAAAATCTGAGCCGCGCGCATCCGCAACTGGCCAACTGTTTGCGGGTCACGGTCGGCACCCCGATTGAAAATACACAATTTCTCACCGCCCTAGCCACTAGCCTATAATTCAGCCATGCGAACCACAAAACTCAATCGCAGCACCCTGGAAACCAATATCACGGTCTCCCTCAACATCGACGGCACCGGGCAAACCAAGCTCAATACCGGCGTACCCTTCCTCGATCACATGCTGGATCAAATCGCACGCCACGGCTTGATGGATATCGAAGTCGAGGCCCGCGGTGATCTGCACATCGACGCGCACCACACCGTAGAAGACGTCGGCATCACGCTGGGCCAAGCCTTCGCCGGGGTGATCGGCGACAAAAAAGGCGTGCGCCGCATGGGGCATGCCTATGCGCCGCTGGACGAGGCCTTAACGCGCGTCGTAGTTGATCTCTCGGGTCGCCCCGGTTTGATCTACGAAGTACCGTACACCCGTGCGCGCGTGGGCGAGTTCGATCTGGATTTGATCCGCGAATTTTTCCAAGGCTTCGTCAATCACGCCTTGGTGACGCTGCACATCGACAATCTGCGCGGCGTGAATGCTCACCACCAGGCAGAGACGGTGTTCAAGGCCTTCGGTCGCGCACTGCGCATGGCGGTCGAGGCCGATCCGCGTGCCGCGAATATCATGCCGTCCACCAAGGGGGCGCTCTAGCCTAGTTTGCGGGCGAGGCATGCCTCGCCCCTACATCTATGATCGATATCGCCGTCATCGACTATGGCATGGGCAATCTGCGCTCCGTGTCGAAAGCCCTGGAACATGTGGCCCCAAGCGTGAGCGTGGTGGTCACCAGCGACCCGCATGAAGTGATCAAAGCGGACCGCGTGGTTTTCCCTGGCCAAGGCGCCATGCCAGACTGCATGCGCGAAATGGAGTCGCGCGGTTTGCACCAAGCGATTTTGGAATCCGCCAAGACTAAACCCTTTCTCGGTATTTGCATCGGCATGCAAATGCTGTTCGAGCATTCCGAAGAAGGCGACGTGGCGGGCTTGGGGCTATTCCCCGGCCGCGTGCTGCGCTTTCCGCATGAGGCGATGGTGGACGACAAAGGCAACAAACTGAAAGTGCCGCACATGGGCTGGAACGAAGTGCACCAAGCGATGGAACATCCGCTGTGGGCGGGCATTGCCGATGGCGCGCGTTTTTATTTCGTGCATAGCTATTATTGCGAGCCGGCCAATCCGGATCTGGTGGCGGGCTTCACGCATTACCCCTTCCCCTTTACCAGCGCCGTAGCGCGGGATAATATTTTTGCAGTGCAATTTCATCCGGAAAAAAGCGCCGCTGCCGGTTTAACACTGCTCGGCAATTTCGTGATGTGGGATGGGTCATCCGCTTCGGCTGATTCCTGCACCTCATCCGCCTGTATGTAACCTTGATTAACGCTTAGAAAAAACCATGCTAATCATTCCAGCAATCGATTTAAAAGACGGCCACTGCGTGCGCCTGAAACAGGGTTCCATGGAGGGTGCCACCGTGTTCTCCGAAGACCCCGGCGCCATGGCGCGGCAATGGATCGAACGCGGCGCGCGGCGCTTGCATCTGGTGGATTTGAACGGCGCCTTTGCCGGCAAGCCGATCAACGAAGCGGCGATCAAGGCCATTACCGATGTGGTGGGCACCGATATCCCGGTGCAACTGGGTGGCGGCATTCGCGATCTGGATACCATCGAGCGCTATCTGGACGACGGCATCACCTACGTCATCATCGGCACCGCCGCAGTAAAAAACCCCGGCTTCTTGCATGAAGCGTGTTATGCCTTCCCCGGCCATATTATGGTGGGCCTGGATGCAAAAGACGGCAAAGTCGCCGTGGATGGCTGGTCCAAAGTGACCGGTCACGACGTAGTCGATCTCGCCAAAAAATTCGAAGGCTACGGCGTCGAAGCCATCATCTACACCGACATCGGCCGCGACGGCATGCTCTCCGGCGTCAATATCGAAGCCACTGTGCGCCTCGCTAAAGAACTGACCATCCCCGTCATCGCCAGCGGCGGCATCACCAACCTCGACGACATCAAAGCCCTATGCCAAGTCGAAGCCGAAGGCATCATGGGTGCGATCACCGGCCGCGCGATATATGAAGGCACGCTGGATTTTGTGGCGGCGCAGAAAATGGCGGATGAGCTGGGTGCGAAATAAAGATAAAAGCAATAGACCGGATTAGAGAAAATAAATCCCCTCGCCCCGCTTGCGGGGAGAGGGCTAGGGAGAGGGGCTAAAAAAGCCTCCTCAAATTGAAATGCACCCTGCCCATTAGAATCTATGCCACTCGCCAAACGCATTATCCCCTGTCTCGACGTCACCGCTGGCCGCGTGGTGAAGGGCACCAATTTCGTTGACCTGCGCGACGCGGGCGACCCGATCGAGATCGCGCGCCGCTACGACGAGCAGGGCGCGGACGAGCTCACCTTTCTCGACATCACCGCCAGCAGCGACGATCGCGACATTATTTTGCACATCATCGAAGCCGTAGCGGCGCAGGTGTTCATTCCGCTCACCGTGGGCGGCGGCGTGCGCCAAGTGGATGACGTGCG
>JADMJT010000040.1 GCA_018781585.1 Burkholderiales bacterium | reverse complement strand
CCAAGCCGCCTACCTTGAGTGAAGAGAATGCACGGCGGCGTGCCAAACGGACCTCCAAAAAACGGTATGGCGGGTAAAACTATTTCATCGTAATAAACCTTCAAGCATAGGCGAGGTTTTTTGTGCAAAGCATAAGTTTATGATTCCTATGTGCTTAATATTTTTCGAATACTGCCGCTAATAGAGGGGATGACAAGTAATCTACCCCCAATACCCGATACGCTAATTAACCCCCCGATTTCTGCTACGCCTACGCTGATTCAGTTGGGCCGGCGCGGATTGTGGATCTTTAGCCTGATCGCGTTGTTACTGATCTGCATGTGGTTGTGGTTGACGTGGAACGGTGTGCGTCAGATGCAGCTACAGCGCATGACCGTGGCGGTTTCGCTCGCCGCCAATCACTCTCAAAGCTACCTGGATACGGTGGGTGGCCATCTTGAATCACTCTCCCTCCTGATGCGGCAGAACGATGCGCTGAATCATCCGCGCATTGCGTATACCTTGCTTGAGGATTTCAAAGCCAAGCATGGCGATTTGGGCGGGGCGACGCTGATTGCTCCCTCAGGGCAGATGCTGGTATCCACCGCGCAAAAACCGGGCGTGCGGCTGCCCAATGTGATGGAGAACCCGGATTGGAACGCAGACTTCGCCAAAAATCTGAACGCCACCGGCCTATCGATCAATCGACCGCAGCGTGGCTACCTGCTAGAGGCGTGGCTCATGCCGCTGCGTTATACCGCACGCGATTCCCTGCAACGGGTAGAATTTTTAATCCAAACTTCGATCCTGATGGAACGGCAACAAGCCTTGTGGGCCAACCTGGGTCTACAGCCCGGCGCGCAGATCGGCTTGATGCGCGAAGACGGTGTCCTGCTTTCCATGTGGCCGATGCCGGGCGGCAAGTTTGATCCCAAGTCCTTCCAGGCCAAGACATTGTCGCAGGCGATACAGAAAAATTCTGCAAATGGTTTTTTTGAGTCCATCGATGCCAGTTGGATTGATCATCGAGTTGGCACTTACCAGCGTCTGCGCACTGCTCCGCTGTATGCATTCATGTCGGTTTCCAATGAGTTGAATCTGCGACTCTGGTGGCGAACCGTTCAATTGCCCATTTATTTGCTGTTGGTGTTGTTTGCTTTCGGCGCCGGGGCCTACGCTTTATTGGCGCGTCGCTTCGCGCTTCGCATGCAGACCATCCAAGCCACCCTCGCTCAGGGCAGGTTGAGTGATTCGGTGCAGCTGCCCACCAGCGGCGTGCGCGAGATCGATGATCTGTGCGCGGCCTTGGCCGATACCCAGAGCAAACTCAAAGCGGCGGCGAAAAATCGCGAGCATCAGTTGTTGTCGGCGGCGGATGCCGGAACCTATACCCTGCGCCTGCGCGATGGCGTATTGCTGCAAGCGGACGATGCCTTCGTGGCTATGCTCGGCCGCAATCGGGACGAAGTGGTCGGCCGTGCCTGGGCCACCTTGTTTGAGCAGGGCGATGGGATCGACGGCGCCAATTCCGGAGCCTTCCCGAGCCAGGAATTATCGCTGCGCGTATTACGTTTCAAGCACGGAAGCGGCCGGCCGGTGTGGCTGTCCCTGGCGGAATATATCGATAACTCGGAAGGCGAGCCGCTGCGTCAAGGTCTAGCGATCGATGTCAGCCAGCGCGAGGAACTACTGGCCAAGGTGCAGTCGCATTCTGACCGGCTGCACGCGTTGTGGCGGCTCGCCACCGATCGCGATTCGCTGGATATGGATAAGGTCAAGCAAATGCTGCGTTTGGGCTTGGATACGCTCGGTCTTGAAATAGCTTTGATCGGCGAGGTCGAAACCGGTTTGCTCCATGTCCGCTATCTGGTCGGCAACGCCATGCTGTTCGAGGAGGGAACATCCTTCCCAGTGATGGATAGCCTATGCCACGATACTTTGCGCGAGAAGCGCAGTCTTTTCATCGACAATGTATCCACGCATCCTGTCTACCGCACTAATCGCATGGCGATGCAACGCGGCGTCCTCGTCTATGCCAGCGTGCCGATTTGGGTCGGCGATCAAATCTATGGGACGCTGGTGTTCTTGGGCCAGACATTACGCGACCAGCCCTTGAGCGAAGAAGACAAGGCCTTTGTCGAATTGCTCGCGGCCTGGTTCGGCAAGGCCTTGTTCGAACAGCGCCAGCGGCAAATGCTGGAAACCATGGCCATGACCGATAGTCTCACGGGCTTGCCCAACCGGCGCGCCGCAGATGCGCGTCTCTCCGTCGAGCTGGCGCGCGCCAAGCGCGCAGAAGAACCGTTCACCATTGTGATCTGCGATCTAGATCGATTCAAGCTCATCAACGACCACTTTGGCCATGATGTGGGCGACGGGGTGTTGCAGCATGTCGGCACCATCTTGCACACCGCGCTGCGAGAGAGCGATTGGGTTGCGCGCTGGGGGGGCGAGGAATTTATTCTGTTCTTGCACCAATCAACCGGGCAGGAAGCGTTCAATGCCATGGAGCGTCTGCGCGAGGAAATCAAGGCCCGTCCGCTGGTGACACCACACGGCAAACTGGAGCTGACCGCGAGCTTCGGTATTGGAACCTACCGTGACAGCGAGGCTGATATCACGCAAGTATTGGCCGAAGCCGATGGTTGCCTGTACGAGGCAAAACGACGCGGTCGAGATCGAGTCATGATGAGCGAGGCCGCGACCAAGGGGTTGTTGTGGCAGGCCGGCATGCTGCAACGCGCGTTACAGGAGCAACGCATTGTCGCGGCCTACCAAGTCATGGTCGATCTCAATACGGGCAAGGTGGTCGCGGATGAAGCGCTGGCGCGGCTGATCCAGCCAGACGGTAAGGTATTACCCGCCGCCGATTTTGTCGAAGCGGCCGAAGGAATCAATCTAATTCATGTGGTGGACGACATCATCGCGCGTAGTGCGCTAGCACGTTGTTGCGGCAGGCGGGTGCATGACCCGCAGGACGAAGTGGTGCATTTCATCAATCTGTCGCCTCAATTTCTGGCGCGGCGCGATTTGCTCGATGCACTGCTCGCTGATGCGAAATTATTGGCAGAGCGCAGCGGAATGAAATTCGCCTCGCGTCAGCCGGTGGTGTTTGAGATTACCGAGCGCCAATTACTGGAAGACTTCGGCGCTATGCGCGAGGACTTGAAACATTTGCTGGAATACGGCTTTCGTTTAGCGCTGGACGATTTTGGCAGTGGCTACTCGTCTTTCCTCTATCTGGCGGAACTGCCGATCAGTTTTATCAAGATTGAAGGCTGGATGGTGCGGAACATGCAGTACAACGACCGCATCCTTAGCATGGTGAAAAGCGTGGTCATGCTCGCCAAAACCCTCGGGATCACCACCATCGCCGAATGCGTGGAAGATGCCCGTACTGCGGAAATCCTGCGCGATATGGGAGTGGATTGGGCGCAAGGCTACCATTTTGGCTACCCGGCGCTGGAAGAAAAGGGAACTTCTCACCAGATCGTTGGGTCATAGCTCCTCGTTTGGCTTTAAAAACAATGGTTTTTGACTATTATTAAAAAGCATGTCTGGTCTGACCCTATGGGGGCAGACGGCATCCAAGGTGGGTTCATGTGCTGTGGCGGCGAGATTGCCATTGGAATATACTGGGCCTGTACTTCTTTATTTACTCACAAGAAAAGGGACATGCCATGAGCGGGAAAGGGCAATTACTACAAGACCCGTTTTTAAATACCCTACGCAAAGAGCACATTCCGGTGTCGATCTATCTCGTCAACGGCATTAAGCTCCAAGGTCAAGTTGAATCTTTCGATCAATACGTCGTGCTGCTAAAAAATACCGTCACTCAGATGGTGTATAAACACGCCATTTCTACTGTGGTTCCTGCACGGCCGGTCAGTATTTCCGTCGATACGCCTGATGATTGATCGCCCGCAAGACGGCGACCAGGAAAGTAGTAGTAAGCCAAGCAGCGACAAGGCAGTACTGGTTGCCCTCGATTTCGGCGAACCCGATGCCGAGGAAAGTCTGGAAGAATTACGCCGTTTAACCGAAAGCGCCGGGGTGTCAGTGCAGGCGGTAGTGCAAGGCAAACGCTCACGGCCGGATGCGGCTTTATTTGCTGGAAGCGGCAAAGTGGACGAAGTTGGCCAAGCCCTGCGCGATACGCATTCTGGCGTCGCTATTTTTAACCATGATTTATCGCCCGCTCAGCAACGCAATCTAGAGCAGCGCCTGCAAAGCCGGGTCGTGGATCGTACCAGCCTCATCCTCGACATCTTTGCCCAACGCGCACAATCCCATGAAGGCAAGGTGCAAGTAGAGTTGGCGCAGTTGGAACGCCTCTCGACCCGATTAGTCCGTGGCTGGACGCACTTGGAGCGGCAAAAAGGCGGTGTCGGCTTAAGAGGTCCCGGTGAAACGCAGCTAGAAACAGATCGGCGTTTGATCGGCAAGCGCGTCAAATCGCTCAAAGAAAAATTAGTTAAACTGACGCGACAACGCCACACACAACGTCGCGCACGCACTAAAAATGCCGTTTTATCGGTTTCGCTGGTGGGTTACACAAACGCCGGAAAATCCACCTTATTCAATCGTCTGACCCATGCCGGAGCGTATGTGGCGGATCAATTGTTCGCGACCTTGGATACCACTTCACGTCGGGTGTTTTTGCCGGAAGCGGGTCAGCTTGTACTGTCCGATACGGTGGGTTTCATCAAACAATTGCCGCATGGCTTGGTAGTCTCGTTTCGCGCCACGCTGGAAGAAGCGGCGCGGGCGGATTTACTGCTACATGTGGTGGATGCATCGAGCGCGGCCCGAGACAGCCAGATCGAGCAAGTCAATAGCGTGCTGACTGAGATCGGTGCGGCGCAATCGCCGCAAATATTGGTCATGAATAAGATCGATGCAGCGGGCCTGCCGCCGCGCGTGGAGCGCGATGAATATGGTAAAATCTCGCGGGTTTGGATCAGTGCGGCAAGTGGCGATGGCCTGGATTTAGTGCGTCTAGCCTTGGTCGAGTTTGCTAAAGAGACACTAGAATCAACCACTCAGCCTGTAGCACTCACGGCTTAACATTTCACAGGATTCACTCATGGCTTGGAACGACCCTAATTGGGGCAAGAAAAATAATAGCAGCGGCCCACCCGATCTGGATGAATTGTGGCGGCGCTTTAACGAGCGCGTGTCAGGCTTATTCGGGGGTAAGGGGCGTGGCCCCAATTTGCCAACGGGCGGCAATAACCCAGTTAACCGCGCAAACGGCGCGCTGTTGCTGGCCGGCATCATTCTGGTCATCTGGATCGGCAGCGGCTTCTACATCGTCAATCCGCGCGAGAGCGGGGTGGTGCTGCGCTTCGGCAAGGCCGCGGAAATTACCCTCCCCGGGCCGCGCTGGCATTTGCCCTATCCGATCGAGAGCGTGGAAATTGTCGATACCGCGCAAGTGCGTGTGACCGAGGTCGGTTACCGGCAAAATGACAAAACCAAGCAGCAGCACGAAGCAGCGATGCTGACCAAGGACAAGAACATCATCAATGTGCAATTTGCCGTGCAATACTCGGTAACCGACCCCAAGAATTTCTTGTTCAAAAACCGCGTAGGCGAAGATGCGATTTTTGTGCGCCAAGTCGCAGAAAGCGCGATGCGCGAAATCGTGGGTAAAACCATCGTGGATGATGTGTTGAGCAAAAGCACCGAGGTGGCGAATCAAGCCGGCAAGCTGATGCAGTCGATGTTCGACTTGTATGAAGTCGGCGTGACGGTCGCCAATGTCACCATCAATCAAGTGCAACCGCCGGAGCAAGTACAAGACGCCTTCAACGACGCGATCAAGGCCGATCAAGACCGCGAACGCCAGAAAAACGAAGGCGAAGCCTATTTGAAAGATATCGTGCCCAAGGCCGAAGGCGCCAAGCAGCGTCTGCTGCAAGAGGCAGAAGGCTACAAGCAAAGCCTAATCGCGCGAGCCGAAGGTGATGCCTCGCGCTTCAAGTCGCTGGTCGGGGAATACAATAAAGCGCCCGGGGTCACCCGCGACCGCTTGTATATCGACGCCATGCAACAGATCTATTCCAGTACCACCAAGGTGCTGGTCGATCAAAAGGGCGGCAACAATCTGTTGTATTTGCCGCTGGATAAATTGATGCAGCGCGTGCAGGAAGGCCAAGTCGCCGCACCAGCAAAGTCGACCACAGGCGAGACGCCGCGCCCGAACGAGGCTGACCAAGGCCGTGATGCGCTGCGCAACCGGGAGGGTCGATAATGAAACGTCATTTAGCCACGCTCATGATGATTGCCCTCGCCGCCTTGGTGCTGATGAGCTTCATGTTCTATACCGTGGATCAACGCCAGCAGGCCATCGTGCTGCAATTGGGCGAGATCACCTCGATCAAGGAAAAACCGGGTCTTTACCTCAAAGTGCCGCTGTTGCAGAACGTGGTATATATCGATACGCGGGTGCGCACGCTGGATACGCCTGATTCCGATCTCATTATCACCAAAGAGAAGATCAATATGCAGGTCGACTCATTCGTAAAATGGCAAGTGATCGACCCCAAGAAGTATTACGAACGGGTGAGCGGTGATGAGCGTCGCGCCGAACAACGCATCATGAACGTGGTGCGCGACGGTCTGCGTGCCGAGTTCAATTCGCGTTCTGTCGATGATGTGGTGTCCGGCCAGCGTGATCAAGTCATGCTCAACCTGCGCAACAACGCGGATAAGGATGCGCGTTCGATCGGGATCAAAGTGGTGGACGTGCGCTTGAAGCGTGTAGATTATTCCGAGGATAACGAAAGCTCGGTGTATCAGCGCATGCGCTCCGAGCGTTTGCGGGTAGCCAACGAGCGGCGTTCTACGGGTGCGGCGGATAAGGAAAAGATTCAAGCCGATGCCGAACGTCAGCGCGATATTACGATTGCTGGCGCCTATCGCGATGCACAGCGTATCAAAGGCGAGGGCGATGCGAAGGCAGCGTCGATTTATTCCGGCGCCTACTCCGCCAACCCTGAGTTTTATGCCTTTTACCGCAGCTTGGAAGCGTATAAAGAAAGCTTCAAAGGCAAGGAAGATCTACTGGTTGTCGATCAAAATTCCGACTTCTTCAAGTATTTCAAACATTCCGGTAAAAGCGGCAAGTAGGCGTCCATGAATAGTCTGTTGGCGGCCTTGGGGCTGGTGCTGGTATTGGAAGGGGTGCTGCCTTTTCTTACCCCGCGCCTATGGCGTGACACTTTTCGTAAGCTGCTGGAATTATCCGACGGCCAGTTGCGCTTCATGGGCTTGATCTCGATGCTGATGGGCTTGGGCATCGTATTCGTTTCACGTTAATCATGCATACCTGGCTGCTCCCCGAATACCTCGAAGACATTTTGCCGCCCGACGCGCAGCGTATTGAGCATGCGCGGCGCACGGCCTTGGATTTGTTTGCGGCACACGGCTATGAGCTGATTATCCCGCCCCTGTTGGAATACCTGGAATCATTGTTGACCGGCACCGGGCGCGATATGGAGCTGGATATTTTCAAGTTGGTGGATCAGTTGAGCGGGCGCTTGATGGGCGTACGCGCCGACATCACGCCGCAAGCGGCGCGCATCGACGCACACCTGCTGAATCGTCAAGGCATGACGCGTCTATGCTACGCCGGCAGTGTGTTGCACACCCAGCCCGGCAATTCGCATTTTAGCCGCGAGCCGCTGCAAGTAGGGGCAGAGCTGTTCGGCCACGCCGGCTTGGAAGCCGATCTGGAAGTGCAGCAATTGCTGCTGAAAACCCTCAAGGCGCTGGGATTGACGGCGGTGCATTTGGATCTGGGCCATGTCGGTATTTTCCGCGCGCTGCTGCAAGCGGCGCACGCCGACGCCGAGCTGGAAGCCGAACTGTTCCGGGCATTGCAAGCCAAGGATGTGCCGACCATCGATGAATTGACGCGCAATCTGGACGCCGACTTGCGCGCAGCTTTGCTTGTGCTGCCCACGCTGTATGGTCAACGTGAGGCGTTGACGCGCGCAGCACTTGTGTTGCCCAAGCTGCCCGAGATCGGGCGTGCCTTGGATGCCTTGCAAACCCTGGCGGATGATTTAGCGGCGAGCGGCGCCGAGCTGTATTTCGATTTGGCTGAGTTGCGTGGCTATCACTATCACAGCGGGGTGGTGTTTGCGGCGTATGTCAAAGGCTCTGCCTACGCAGTGGCGCAAGGCGGACGCTACGACAATGTGGGCAAAGTATTTGGCCGGGCGCGTAGCGCGACCGGCTTTTCCATGGATTTGCGCATGATTGCGGTCCACCTGCAGCAGGCGGCGGCTAAGCGCGGCATCCTCGCGCCCTATAGTGGCGATGCGGCACTCGCCGCCAAGATTGAAGCACTGCGCGCTGCGGGCGAAATCGTGGTGGTGGAGTTGCCGGGGCAAGAGGCCTACCGCAGTGAAGCAAATTGTGATCGGATGTTGGTCAAAACCAACACTGGTTGGGAGGTAAGACAACAATGAACATAGGCGGGGAAAAATGAAGAACGTCGTAGTTATCGGCACCCAATGGGGCGATGAAGGCAAAGGCAAAATCGTTGATTGGCTGACGGATCACGCCCAAGGCGTGGTGCGCTTTCAAGGTGGCCACAATGCGGGCCATACCCTGGTGGTCGCCGGAAAAAAAACCGTGCTGCATCTGATTCCCTCCGGCATTTTGCGCGACAACGTGCGTTGCTATATCGGCAACGGCGTGGTGGTCTCCCCCAGCGCGTTGATGGAAGAACTGGAAATGCTGGAAAAAGCCGGCGTGGATGTGCGCAGCCGACTCATCATTTCAGAAGCTTGCCCGCTCATCCTGCCGCACCACGTCGCGCTGGATCAGGCGCGTGAAATCGCCAAGGGCGCAAGTAAAATCGGCACCACCGGGCGCGGCATCGGCCCGGCCTATGAAGATAAAGTCGCGCGGCGCGCGATTCGTATGCAGGAGCTATTTCACCGTGAGCGCTTTGCCGCCAAGCTGGGTGAGGTGCTCGATTATCACAATTTCGTGCTGAAAAATTATTTCAACGCGCCGATCGTTGATTTTCATAAAACGTTGGATGAGACCATGGCTTTGGCCGAGCGGATTAAGCCGATGGTGGGCGACGTACCGCGCCAACTGTATGAAGCCAACAAGGCGGGCAAGAATCTGCTGTTCGAAGGCGCGCAAGGCACGCTGCTCGACATCGATCACGGTACCTATCCTTTCGTTACCTCGTCCAATTGCACTTCTGGCGGCGCCGCTACTGGCGCAGGTGTGGGGCCGCACACCTTGCACTACGTGCTGGGCATTACCAAGGCCTACACTACGCGCGTCGGCTCCGGCCCATTCCCGACGGAGTTGTTCGACGACATCGGCAAGCATTTGGCGGAGAAGGGCCATGAAGTTGGCGCCACCACAGGCCGTGCGCGTCGCTGTGGCTGGTTCGACGCGGCCGCTTTGAAGCGCTCAATCCAGATCAACGGTGTATCCGGTCTATGCGTGACCAAGCTCGACGTGCTGGACGGCATGGAAACGCTGCGTTTATGCGTGGGCTATAAACTACAAAGCGGCACCAGCGACATATTGCCGGTGGGCGCGGAAACCTTAGCCGAATGCGAACCGATTTACGAAGATATGCCAGGCTGGACGGATAGCACCGTGGGTATTAAGCGCTACGAGGATTTGCCGCAGGCGGCGCGTAATTATCTCAAGCGCATGGAAGCTTTGTGCGAAGTGCCGGTTGATATGATTTCCACCGGCCCGGATCGCGAAGAAACGATAGTGTTACGTCACCCGTTTAAATAAAGAAAAGGGCGGTTCAAATGAACCGCCCTTCTAATTGGTGCCCGGAAGAGGACTCGAACCTCCACAGTGTTGCCACCGCATGGACCTGAACCATGTGCGTCTACCAATTCCGCCATCCGGGCTGGAAGAGCGCGAATTTTAAAGGAAATACTCAATTTGTCAACGAAACCTAAAACACCTAAGTTAGCTGCGATCCGTTTAAAGGATCCGCATTTCGAACGCGAGCAAGCCAAGTACGGCGAAGCGCTACCCAGCCGTGAATACATGCTGGAGCTACTCGCACAGCAAGGCGTGCCGGTACCGTTCGAAGAATTTTCGAAACTGCTCGCGATCCAGCCGCAAGAAGTGGAGTTCTTCTCGCGCCGCATCGATGCAATGGAGCGCGCCGGCCAGTTGATGCGCAACCGCAAGGGCGCGTTGTGCATGGTCGAGAAGCTGCATTTGATCCCCGGCATCGTGCAAGGCCACCCCGATGGCTTTGGCTTCTTGATTCCGGACGCCGGTGGCGATGATCTCTTCCTCTCCTCACGCGAGATGGAAAAAGTATTACATGGCGATCGTGTCGTAGCGCGCCAAATTGGGCTTGATCGGCGTGGTCGGCCCGAAGCGGCGATTGTTGAAATATTGCAACGCGCAAATACCAAAGTGGTTGGGCGTCTAGTCGAGGCGCGCGGCATCGCACTAGTGGTGCCGGAAAATAAACGCATTAACCAAGATATTCTGGTCGAGCCCGGCGTGAAGCACAAAGCCAAACCCGGCCAAGTGGTGATCATCGAAATCATCAAACAGCCGGATCGTCATGCACAGCCGATTGGCCGCATCGTGGAAGTGCTGGGCAATTACGCCGACCCCGGCATGGAAATCGAAATCGCGCTGCGCAAGCATGATTTGCCGCACGAGTTTTCCGCTGAGGTCGAACGCCTGGCAAAAAAATTCCCTAAGGGGGTGCGTAAGCAGGATCTGGAAGGACGCGAAGATGTACGCGACCTGCCGCTGGTCACCATTGACGGCGAGACCGCACGCGATTTCGACGATGCGGTGTATTGCGAGAAAAAATTGCGCGGCTGGCGTTTGCTGGTCGCGATTGCCGATGTCAGCCACTATGTCACGCCGGGTGATGCCTTGGATGTGGAAGCCTTGAGTCGGGGCAACTCAGTGTATTTCCCGCGCCGCGTCATTCCGATGCTGCCGGAAGAGTTATCCAACGGCCTGTGCTCGCTCAATCCCGAAGTGGATCGGCTGTGCATGGTGTGTGACATGGAAATCTCCGCCAGCGGTGAGATCAAGCAATATCGTTTTTATCCCGCTGTGATGCATTCGCACGCGCGGCTGACCTACAACAAAGTATGGGAAATGTTGCAGGAGCCAAAAGGCGCAATGGCGAAGGAATACGCGGGCGTGTTGCCGCATGTGCAGAATCTTTACCTCCTATATCAAGCCTTGGCAAAAGCGCGCGGCAAGCGTGGCGCAATTGATTTCGAAACCATCGAAACCCAGATGATTTTCAACGAGCAAGGCAAGATCGAGCGTATCCAGCCCACGCATCGTAATGACGCGCATCGTTTGATCGAGGAATGCATGCTCGCAGCCAATGTGTGCGCCTCGGATATTCTGCAGAGCAACAACCATCCGGCTTTGTACCGCGTGCATGAAGGCCCGAAGCCCGAAAAACTCGTCATGTTGCGCGATTTCCTTAAGGGCTTCGGCTTCAACCTGACTGGCGGCGACGAACCTCACGCCAAGGATTTCGCCAAGCTATTGGAGCAAATCAAAACGCGGCCCGATGCGCAGTTGCTGCAAACCGTGATGTTGCGCTCGCTCAAGCAAGCGCAATACAGCCCGGAGAATGTCGGGCACTTTGGTCTGGCGTACGAGGCTTATACCCACTTCACCTCACCGATCCGGCGCTATCCGGATCTGCTGGTGCATCGTGCAATCAAAGCAGTCGTGCAAAAGAAAGTTTATAACCCCGGCAAGTGGAAAGAACTGGGCACGCATTGCTCCATGACCGAACGCCGCGCCGATGACGCGACACGCGATGTGGAACAGTGGCTCAAGTGCTACTACATGCAAGATAAAATCGGCGAGGAATTCGAAGGCACCATCAGCGGCGTTACCGGCTTCGGCATCTTCGTCGCACTCGATGGCGTCTATGTGGAAGGCTTAGTGCATGTGTCCGAGTTGGGCAATGATTACTACCAATTCGACCAGGCTAAGCACGCCCTGATCGGCGAACGCACCAGCCATCATTATCGTCTATCAGACCGGCTGCGCGTCAAAGTCGCCCGCGTCGATCTTGAAACCGCCCGTATCGACTTTACCTTGCCAGGTGTTGAAGCAGCGCCGCCGGTAAAATCCGGCAAGCAGCCACGCAGAAAATAACGAATGAGCACCGAATTCATCTACGGCTTTCACGCCGTGCAAAGCCGCCTGCGTAGCCATCCTGAAAGCGTGGTCGAACTCTACGTCGATGCCGAGCGCAAAGACCAACGCTCGCGCAATCTGTTGCAACTCGCGGAAGAACAAAAAGTGCGCGTCTTGCCCGTCGATCGCGCGCGACTCGCCGGCATGAGCGGATTTGCCAATAACCAAGGCTGCGTGGCGCGCGTCAATCCGGTGAAACTCGCCGTCAGTATTGATGACGTGCTGTCGGAGCTGACTGAACCTGCGCTGCTGCTGGTGTTGGATGGGGTGCAAGACCCGCACAACCTAGGCGCCTGCCTGCGCTTGGCCGATGCCATGGGCGCTCACGCAGTGATTGCCCCTAGAGATCGTGCAGTGGGTGTTAACGCGACCGTGCGTAAAGTCGCCTCCGGTGCAGCCGAGGTCGTGCCCTTTATTCCGGTGACCAATCTGGCGCGCTCCCTGCGCGAGCTGAAAGACCAAGGCATCTGGATCATCGGCGCAGCGGGCGAGGCCGAGCAAACGCTTTATCAGGCCAAACTCAGCGGCCCCATCGCCTGGGTCATGGGTGCAGAAGGCGAGGGCCTGCGCCGCTTGACGCGCGAGCACTGCGACGAGCTGGTGAAGATTCCCATGCTGGGCAGCGTGGATAGTTTGAATGTGTCCGTCGCGAGCGGGATCTGTTTATTTGAAACACGACGACAGCGGCAGGCGGGCGCATAAAAATATACCCTCTCCGATCCTCCCGCCCTGCGGGAGCAGGGCTATCTACACAAGCGTGCAATCATCTGTCGAGCTAGCGTCTCCCCCTTTGAAAAAGGGGGAACAAGGGGGATTTAGATGTTGCGTCGACGCTTCAAAATCCCCCCTACCCCCCCTTTTTTCAAAGGGGGGAGGTGATGTGTAGATACCCATGCTGCTGGAGAGGGGGCATTTCTTACCCTCAATCATCAATCGCATCATACCGAATCTCAATCACTTCCAATTCCTGCGCGCCGCTTGGGGTGTGCACAATTACCGTGTCACCCACTTGTTTCCCCAACAGCGCTTTAGCTACCGGCGATATCCAGCTCACGCGTCCGCGTGACAGATCAATTTCATCCATGCCGACGATGGAATAAGTATGTTCGTTACCGGCTTCATCGCTGACCACCACCGTGGCGCCGAAGAAAATTTTATCCTTGGGCTGCTGGGTCGGATCGACTATCTCTGCATAACCAATACGTTTGGTCAGGAAGCGGATGCGCTTATCGATCTCGCGCAGACGCTTTTTGCCATAAAGGTAATCCGCATTTTCTGAACGATCGCCCAAGGCCGCGGCCCAGGACACCACCTTGACGGTTTCCGGGCGCTGCACATTGAATAAGTCTTTGAGCTGCGTTTGCAGGTTTGCGAAGCCGGCGGGCGTGATGTAGTTTTTGCTGCCCTTGGGCGCGAGCTGCTCCTCCGGCTCCAGCTCGTCATCCGGGTCGTCGTCTGCTTCGCGGGTAAAGGCTTTGCTCATCAGGTGTGGATTGATCTTAAAGGAGCGCTGATTGTACCTGGACGCCATTCAGGTTTGCGGCCAAGATCGGGCGCACGTGGGGTATTGAAAATGTTGAACGTATCATCCCTTCACCACGCGCTTGAACATTTTTTCCACCGCTGGCGTCATATGGATCGGCAATAGGGCCGTCGCTGGATGCGCCTGATGAAACACGCGAAACACCTCGTCGGCAAATGCCTGCCCGATTTCCTCCACTCCGGCGAAATCCAGCACCACGGTTTGAAAGCGTTCAAAGCGCATGGTCAGCCGCTTGGCCTGCGAGCGAGACACCAGCTTCTCACCTTCATGCTGTGCCAGCCGCACCGGCACGATCGTCTTGGCAAAGGTGTATTCCTCCGGCGCGGCAAACTGATCGAACACTTCCTGCAAGGTGCGCCGGCTATCGTTGGCCAAGCGCATCAGCACCAGCGTGCCAGGCGCATTGGCGGGGCGCTCCAGCAACACATCCGCCTCCCACTCGTCGTGCATGAAGTGCAGCGTGCCGGAACGAATATCGAAGGCATCCATCACCTTGGACGAAAAAAAGATGCCTTCTCCGGTATGGTTGGCCGGGTCGGTAGTCAGCTTGCCCTTGGCCAATTCCAGAATTGCCTCGCGCGGATCGTACAAATTGAGCGCACGCTGAATC
Source organism: Burkholderiales bacterium (assembly GCA_018781585.1). Lineage (GTDB taxonomy): Bacteria > Pseudomonadota > Gammaproteobacteria > Burkholderiales > Thiobacteraceae > RBG-16-58-11. The sequence goes on along the minus strand of JADMJT010000040.1, from coordinate 2,733 downwards.
TTCAGGAAGATGCCCTCGCCCTCATCCGCGATATACACCGTGGTGTTCAGTGCATCGCGTAGCAATTCCACCGTCACCCGCTCCGAACCGGAATGGTCGATGGCATTGTTCACCATCTCCGTCACGGCATAGTTCCAAATATCACGCACGTTGGCTGGCAGATCATGCAGCGCGGGGGCAATGGCTTCACGCCACACCCTGTCCTCACTTAGCCCCGCGCGCGGATAGACCCGCCGCACCTGCGCCAGCGTCGCCAGATGATAGCGAACCCCGCGCCCAACGCCGATCGATGCGATCCCGCCTTCCTGTTTCAGCTTCGCAAGCCAGGCACTGGCCGATTGGCGCGACACCCCATATTGCTCGGCCAAGCGAGCGGCGACATTGCCGCCATCCTGAGCGATGGCGGAGAGAATGGAGCGGCGGAGTTCTGGCGTCATGGGTAATTAAACGTAAAGATAGATACGGTTAATTGTAAATCATGATTGACTGAAACGTAAAGAGTGAGAGATAATTCATTGTATTTACTGCATCTTCAACCTGCCACCAATGCCTGCCCGAGCGGCATCACCACCCACAACAAACGCCTACAGCGCGGCTTGGTGGTGGAAGAGAAATATCTACGGGCGGCGAATTACGCCCAGATGATGAACAAAGAGATCGAAATGATCGCCCACGCCTGCGGCCTCAAGCATGCGCGCGAATTGGAGCGGGAGCATGTGCGCATCGTGCAGCAAGCGGGGCGGAGTATGGCGTTGAATAGATTGTATCCGTATCCAAACGCTAAGGTGTAGCGGTTTTATTTGAGCTGGCAATCAGTGGCTGTTGCCAAAAAAGCCTGTTATGCAAGTATATTTGCCTCCACATACCTCGAACCCAAAGGAGATATTGTTGCGATTTTTGCTGATGCGTCGTACTCCAACAGTCTTTTACTGTGGGCTTTACGCAGAATGTCTCGACGATATATGGATGGATTTGAATGTTCAATTGATGAAATCAACTCTGCCTCGCCAATTCCTGAAGGTGAGCCATATAACAAAACCAGTGTTTTATCCAACATTGAGAGAGAGTTATTTAATACCCTTGATTTGCCATTAATTTTCCATATCAATGTTAGCTCTCTGTCAGATAATGCATCAACTGCTCGGGATGCTTCCTGAGTTGAGATACCATGAAATACTCTAATTAACTCTGAGACAACCCACTTAGATATTTGTAACACGCAAACTGCGTCCATATGGTTTGGATTAATGTCGCCCCCTATATGACCGACGCCCCGATTATTTCTAATTTCATATAAAGCGGTAAGCATTCTTGGTATTTGAATACGAATTGATCTTGGGAAACTGGAAGGACTCCGTTCTAAAGATTTACATGCATCAACCATGTTGGCGGGTTTTGACGCTGACGCAGGAAAAGAATTCTCGACGTATCCCTTTAGGATTGAATAAACTACTTCACATAATTTCCCACCGTTTAACTCCGATGGTTCCCAGCGATTTTCCTTGAAGTTTCTTTCGACTTGATTAAGCGATTCTATTAGTTCGTCCCTTAATGTTTGAGGGATTGACGATAACAAGCCGGTAAACTGCGATGACATTTATCCGTCTATACCTTTTTTTGTTTTGGCAAATGATGTTCGACCTCATTTTCACCCAAAGGGGTAATCTTAATATCTGCTGCATTCGCAGTATCAAGCCAGCCTGCAGAGCCCGCTTGGTGGAGCGTGTTTGGCAAGTTGGTTGGAGCGGGCCAACCAACGCCTTTGAAGAAGGTGTAGATATGGTCGATACCAGCCACCTCTAGCTCTAAAGTGTTAAGGAGGTAATGCAAAGCAACCACACATTTTTGTTTTGTGTTGGTTGGCTGCTTTTCTGCAACGAAATCTTTGGCAGATATTTTTCCTTTGGGGTGCAAATCAAGATCTTTGACCTGCTTGATAACCGTTTTTGGTTTTTTTGTCGGCTTTGATTTTTGGGGCTTTTTTTTGCTAACTTGGCTGGTTGGGCTAGTTGGCGCTTCTATAATTTGTTGTGACGTGGGCTCGAATTTCGACTTGGTTATTGGTGAGCCCAAGAATTTTGAGTTTGCCCACTCCAGCACACGCACTTGTGCTTCTTTATCTATCGCGCTTAACGCTTCATCTAAAACTTTTAGAGCATCAATTTCTGAATTAATGGCCATTCTTTAAAGCTCCGAATATTCGTCTTTAAAGAGTATCCGTCACTCGTTTAAAGAATACAAGCATAAGGTCCATAAAATGAAGCTAACCGGCCTGCGAGGCTTTTCGCAACACCGGCAATAGGCTGAATTCTGAAACTCACTTAATCGCTCGCCGTATCCACGCCTTACGCATTTCCTCCAACACCCACATCAACACCGCGAAGCAAATCGCAAACAGCCAGACCTGCGGCCCGATGGGTGCGGTGCCGAATAGCCAGTTGCCGGCCGGGGTGTAGACGATGAATAGCAGCAAGCCGATCTCAGCCGCGATGCCGAGCAGGATGAGCGGGTTGCTGAATAGGCCGAAGCTGAGCGAGGACTTGAGCGGGTGGCGGCAGAGAAAGACGTTTACCACTTGCATCATCACGATCGTTGCGAGGCAGGCGGTGGTTGCTTGCAGATAAAGCGGATCCAACCTCGCCAGGGTTTCGCCGTATTGCCAACCGGCCGCTTCGAGCACGAAGAAAAATACCGCCAGCGCTGCCGCTGCTTCCAGCACGCCGAGGAACAGGT
>JADMJT010000106.1 GCA_018781585.1 Burkholderiales bacterium | reverse complement strand
TCCAATGCGGTTGTCGTCAAAGATGTGCCGCCGGGGGCGACGGCCGTCGGCATCCCAGCTCGCATCCTGGATACCGATCAAGCCAAAATACGGGCCGAAACCGCTGAAAAAATGGGGTTTTCCGCCTATGCAATCAGCCAAGATATGAATGATCCGATGGTGCAAGCGATTCACGCCCTGCTTGATCACGCAGCCGCGAATGACCAGCGTATGCAATTGATTTTAAAAGCAATAGAGAAGCTAGGTGTAGACATTAATTCGGTATCAGTGGCAGAAGAAAAATTTGATGTGAACTACCTGAACAAAATAGTTGACTAAATTAGTAGGGAACGTTACGCTGACACTATCAAATTCGGCTTAAACAGGGGTATAGATCATGAGACTGACCACAAAAGGACGCTTTGCAGTTACCGCGATGCTGGATTTGGCCATGCGCGATGGTCACGGACCCGTTACCTTGGCCGGCATCAGCGATCGTCAAAAAATCTCCCTTTCCTACCTAGAGCAATTATTCGGCAAGCTGCGCCGCAATGCGCTGGTGGAAAGCGTGCGTGGTCCGGGTGGCGGTTACTGCTTGGCCCGTGGCCCCAGCGAAATTTCGGTCGCCGAGATCATCCGCGCGGTGGACGAACCGGTCGACGCTACCCAATGCGGTGGCCTGAGCAACTGCCTGGACGATCACCGTTGCATGACCCACGATTTGTGGACCGGCCTGAATAAACACATCTACGAATATTTGGAAGCGGTTTCGCTCGCCAATCTGGTTGCCTCGCAAAACACCCAGACGACGGACAAAGTGTCGGTAATGAAAGACAAGCGCGTCACGAACGAAGCTGTTGCGTAATTGGTTTAATTGAAGGACCGTAATGATGGTTAAGACCCCGATTTACCTGGACTACTCCGCAACCACGCCGGTGGACCCACGCGTGGCAGCGAAAATGATTCCCTATTTGACCGAGCATTTCGGCAACCCCGCCTCGCGCTCGCATCCCTTTGGCTGGGAAGCGGAAAAAGCCGTGGAAGAAGCGCGTGAACAAGTCGCTCAATTGGTGAACGCAGATCCGAAAGAAATTATTTGGACCTCTGGCGCCACTGAATCCAATAACCTGGCGATCAAAGGCGCGGCCCACTTCTACCAAGGCAAGGGCAAGCATCTGGTCACGTTAAAGACTGAACACAAGGCGGTGCTGGACACCATGCGCGAGTTGGAACGCCAAGGTTTCGAAGTCACTTATCTGCCGGTGCAAACCAATGGCTTGGTGGACATCGAGCAATTCAAAGCCGCGTTGCGGCCCGATACGATTCTGGCGTCGGTCTTGTATGTGAACAACGAAATCGGCGTGATTCAAGACATCGCCCAGCTCGGTGAAATCTGTCGCGCCAAAGGCGTAATTTTCCACGTCGACGCTGCGCAAGCCACCGGCAAAGTCGTGATCGACCTGCAACAACTTAAAGTCGATTTGATGTCGTTCTCCGCGCACAAAACCTATGGCCCGAAGGGCATTGGCGCACTGTATGTACGGCGTAAGCCCCGCATCCGCCTCGAAGCGCAAATGCATGGCGGCGGCCACGAACGCGGCCTGCGTTCCGGCACGCTGGCGACGCATCAGATCGTTGGCATGGGCGAGGCTTTCCGCATTGCACGTGAAGAAATGGCAACCGAGAACGAGCGCATTCGCATGCTGCGTGACCGGCTACTGAAAGGCCTGCAAGACATGGAAGAGGTGTACGTCAACGGCGATATGCACAGCCGCGTGCCGCATAATCTGAATATCAGCTTCAATTACGTCGAAGGTGAATCGCTCCTCATGGCGATCAAGGACGTCGCGGTATCCAGTGGCTCCGCTTGCACTTCCGCCAGCCTCGAGCCGTCTTATGTGTTGCGTGCCTTGGGCCGTAACGACGAATTGGCACATAGCTCGACGCGATTTACCATCGGCCGCTTTACCACCGAGGAAGAAATTGACTTCACCATCAACCTCGTCAAAAGCAAAATCGGCAAACTGCGCGAATTGTCCCCATTGTGGGAGATGTTCAAAGACGGCATCGACATCAATTCGATTCAGTGGGCAGCACACTAATTACTCAGTAGGAGAACGATCATGGCATACAGCGATAAAGTTCTGGATCATTATGAAAATCCACGCAACGTCGGATCCTTTGGCAAGGAAGATGACGATGTGGGTACCGGCATGGTAGGCGCACCCGCCTGCGGCGACGTGATGAAGCTGCAAATTAAAGTCGGCAAGGATGGCCTCATTGAGGATGCCAAATTCAAGACCTACGGCTGCGGTTCCGCCATTGCCTCCAGTTCGCTCGTAACTGAATGGGTGAAGGGCAAAACGCTGGATCAAGCCATGTCAATCAAGAACACCCAAATTGCGGAAGAGCTCGCCCTGCCGCCGGTTAAAATTCACTGCTCGATTCTGGCGGAAGACGCGATCAAAGCAGCCGTCGCCGACTACAAACAAAAGCACAGCGAAGCTGCGGCTCCCGCTGCCGCGGCGAAATAAGGCGAGGTTTGAAATGGCGATCACGCTGACCGAAAAAGCCGCCACGCATGTAAAAAACTTTATCGCCAAGCGCGGCAAAGGCGTCGGCTTGCGTTTTGCCGTGCGCACCACGGGCTGTTCCGGCCTCGCCTACGTGCTCGAGTTCGTTGACGAGGTGAAGGATGAGGATCAGGTATTCGAAAGCAGCGGCGTGAAAGTGTTTGTCGATGCGAAAAGCCTTGCCTATGTCGACGGCACCGAGCTCGATTACACGCGCGAAGGTTTGAACGAAGGATTTAAATTCAACAACCCGAACGTCAAAGATAGCTGCGGCTGCGGCGAGAGTTTTAACGTATAAAGTATCCCACCTGCCGGAACGACCGCCTGTAGGGGCGAGGCATGCCTCGCCCGGCGTTAAATGCGCGGGGAGTGATGCAGACAGCAAGGCGCTATAATCGCTACCGAACCCCCAGAACCAGCCACCCGCTTCATGATCGACTTTTCCAAAAATCACTTCCAACTCTTCGGCTTGGAACCTGCGTTCCAACTTGACTTGGCGCGCGTGGAACAGAGCTATCGCGATATCCAGGCGCAAGTGCATCCGGATAAATTTAGTCATGCCCCGGATGCCGAGCGCCGGCTGTCGATGCAATGGTCCACGCATGTGAACGAGGCCTATCAAACCCTGAAGCAACCGATTAGCCGCGCACGCTATTTGTTGAAGCTGCATGGGGTGGATACGCAGGACGAAACCAACACCGCAATGCCCACTGATTTTTTGATGGAACAAATGGAATGGCGTGAGGCCATCGGCGAAGCGAAGGGCGCTGCCGATGCGCCCGAGCTCGATCATCTCGGCGCCAAGCTGCGTCAAGCAATGCATCACCTGCAAGATGAGGTAGGTCAGCGCCTCGATCAGCAACACGACTACCCAGGCGCCGCAGAGGCGGTGCGCAAGCTGCGCTTCCTGGAAAAGCTGCGCGAAGAAATCAACGACGCATTAGAAACGCTGGAGGCCTGATGGCATTACTACAAATTGCCGAACCGGGCATGAGCACCGCGCCGCACCAACACCGGTTGGCGGTGGGCATCGATCTCGGCACCACCAACTCGCTGGTAGCCACCGTGCGTAGCGGAATGAGCTTGGTATTGAGCGATGATGACGGATACCCGCTCCTGCCCTCGATTGTGCGCTACAGCGAGTCTGGGGGGGTGGAGGTCGGATACAGTGCACTTGCCTACCAGTGCAGCGATCCACAAAACACTATTATTTCGGTCAAGCGCTTTATGGGTCGCGGCTTGAAAGACATTCCGCATTCGCATGAAATGCCCTACAAATTTGTTGATGCGCCTGGCATGGTGCAGATCAAGACGTCCGTCGGCGTCAAAAGCCCAGTGGAAATATCCGCGGATATTCTCAAAGCGCTACGCGCCCGTGCCGAGAAGGCACTCGGGGGCGAGCTCGTCGGTGCGGTGATTACCGTGCCCGCCTATTTTGATGACGCGCAGCGCCAAGCGACCAAAGACGCGGCGCGCTTAGCCGGCCTTAACGTGCTGCGCTTGTTGAATGAGCCCACAGCCGCCGCCGTAGCCTATGGTTTGGATAATGCGTCTGAAGGCGTGTATGCGGTCTACGACTTGGGCGGCGGTACCTTCGATATTTCGATTTTGCGCCTGCAAAAAGGCGTGTTCGAGGTGCTGGCCACCAGCGGCGATTCAGCGCTCGGCGGCGATGACTTCGACCGGCGGGTATTTTGCTGGGCGCTAGAGCAATCCACCCTCTCCCCGCTTAACGCCCAAGACACGCGGCTATTGATGGCCAAGGCGCGTGAAGTGAAAGAAGATCTGACCTATCACGGCGACACGCGTTTTACTGCCATGCTCTCCACGGGCGAGATGATGGATCAACCCATTACCAGTCATACCCTGGCAGAACTGACCGAAGGCTTGGTAAAAAAAACCCTGACCCCCACGCGCAAAGCGCTGCGTGATGCGGGCTTAACCCCCGAGGACATCAAAGGCGTGGTGATGGTTGGCGGCGCGACACGCATGCCGCACATTCAGCGAGCGGTTGCTGAATTCTTCAAGCAAACGCCGCTCACCAATCTTGACCCGGATAAGGTCGTCGCCCTCGGCGCGGCGATCCAAGCCGATATTCTGGCCGGCAACAAGCGCGGCGAGGAAATGCTGCTGCTCGATGTGATTCCACTCTCGCTTGGCATCGAAACCATGGGGGGCTTGGTGGAAAAAGTCATCCCGCGCAATGCCACCATCCCTACCGCGCGCGGCCAGAATTTCACCACCTACAAAGACGGCCAGACCGCGATGAGCTTTCATGTGGTGCAAGGTGAGCGCGAATTGGTGTCCGATTGTCGCTCGCTGGCGCGTTTCGAACTGCGCGGCATCCCCCCCATGGTGGCGGGTGCGGCGCGCATCCGTCTCACCTTCCAAGTCGATGCCGACGGCTTGCTCTCGGTGTCGGCACGTGAACAGAACAGCGGCGTCGAAGCCGCCATCACCGTCAAACCCTCCTATGGACTATCGGATGATGAAATCACCAATATGCTGGCCGCCTCGCGTGATCACGCCAACGACGACAAGCTGGCGCGCGCGCTCAAAGAACAACAAGTAGAGGCCAACGCCATATTAGAGGCCGTCGCCGGTGCGATGGCCACCGATAGCGCCCTGCTCGCTCCCGACGAGCGCGCCGCGATTGAAGCCAGCATGGATGCGCTAACACAGACCTTGAACGGCGCCGACCACCGCGCGATCAAAACGGCCATTGAGTCGCTCAACCAGGCCAGTGAAGCGTTTGCTGCGAAACGCATGGATGCTTCCATCCGCCGCGCCCTGACCGGACAAAAATTAGCCGATATCGGCACGTAAAAACTGCACGTTTCGCCGATAATAGTTCAACCTTAAGCCAAGCAAGCTACCCCATGCCCCAACTCATTGTCCTGCCCCATGTCGAACTCTGCCCCCATGGCGCCGCCATCGATGCCACCCCCGGCAAAACCATTTGCGATACGCTCTTGGAAAATGGCATCGAGATCGAACATGCCTGCGAAAAATCCTGCGCTTGCACCACGTGCCACGTGATTGTGCGCGAAGGCTTCGAATCGCTGGTGCCCGCGGAGGAGCTGGAAGAAGATCTGTTGGATAAAGCCTGGGGCTTGGAGCCGACGTCGCGCCTCTCCTGCCAGGCGCTGGTGATGAGCAAAGACTTAGTGATCGAGATCCCAAAATACAGCATCAATATGGTCAAAGAAGGCCATTAATTCAAGCGTCGAACAGGAGCGTAAAGATGAAATGGACCGATGTACGTGAAATTGCGATTGAGTTATCGGAAGCGCACCCTGAGGTGGATCCGCAATATGTGCGCTTCACTGACTTGCATCGCTGGGTGACCGAACTGGAAGACTTCAACGATGACCCCGACCATTCCGGCGAAAAAATTCTCGAAGCGATCCAAATGATGTGGATCGACGAAACCAGTTAACGTTATCGAGACGCCTCGCTCCTCAATCGGCTGGCCGGATCTGTTCCGCGCCAGCCGATTTTTATTTTACTCACGATAACTTACTGTTTTTAAGGAATTTGAGCTTCCACCCCGCGTGAATAATACACAATCTGTGGGATTTCCCCCCTGCGCAACCCCCTATATATTGTGTTTAACCCCAAACCGGTGCAGACTATGTCTCCCGTGGGGGTAGTAAATGGCGGAAGACTCCGATTTAGAAAAAACAGAAGCGGCCACGGGCAAACGCATTGAGCGTGCGCGCGAGGAAGGCAAGGTCGTCCAGTCCAAAGAACTGGCTATTTTCATCCAGTTGATGGCGGCGGTTGGCGGCCTCATGCTGATGGGCAGCTACATCATGGAAAAACTCCTCGCCCTCACGCGGCATGGCCTCACCATGGACCGGGCCGCAGTTTTCGACCCCACGCTGATGATGTCGCGTTTCATGCATGACACCACCGATGCCCTAATCGCTTTCCTACCGCTCATGCTGTTGTTCATCCTCACCGCCTTTGCCGGGCCGTTGCTGATGGGCGGCTGGCATTTCACTTGGAAACCGCTCACCCCGAATTTCGCCAAATTCAACCCCATCACGGGCATGAAACGCATGGTCTCGATCAACAGTTTGATGGAACTGATGAAGTCGTCGGTCAAGGCCGCGATTATTGGCAGTATTGGTGCATGGGTGATCTGGCGTTACAAGGACGAACTCTTCTCGCTCGCTTCGGAATCGCTCGGCGCCGGCATGGCACATATGAGTGATTTATTATTTACCACCGCCTTATTCATGGTCGGCTCGCTCATCCTGATCGTGCTAGCGGATGTGCCCTTCCAGCTTTGGCACTACGCCAAGGGCTTGCGCATGACTAAGCAAGAAGTGAAGCAAGAAGCCAAGGAGATGGAGGGTGACCCGCAGATCAAGGCACGCATTCGTTCCGCGCAACGCGCCGCGTCGCGCAAACGCATGATGGCGGCGGTGCCCAAAGCGGATGTCATCGTCACCAACCCGACTCATTACGCCGTCGCGCTGAAATATGAGGAAGGCCAGATGGCCGCACCGCAAATCGTTGCCAAAGGCATGGGATTGCTGGCCGAACGCATCATGGAGTTGGGGCAGGAGCATGCCGTGCCGGTGCTACAAGCCCCGCCGTTGGCGCGTGCGCTGTATCGCCATGCCGATGTCGGCGATACTGTTCCGGAACGGCTCTACACCGCCGTGGCGGAAGTGTTGGCCTATGTGTATCAGCTGCGCAACCCCGAATATGCAACGCACCGTCCGATCAAACCGGACCACCTGCCAGTGCCCGCGGATATGGACATGCCCGAACCGGCTGGGGAATCCATCTGAAAATGAAATTCGAGCTAATTTTCTCCCTCTCTCCTAACTCTCTCCCCACAAGGGGGACGCTGGTGGGTGCCCCGCTGCTGCGCAGCGACTCTTCCGCAGTCCCGCATGCGGAGAGGGACTTAGGCTCGCTCCGCGAGTTGCCCTTGACATGAACGCACGCGTCGCTAACGCAGGCTTTATGGCGCGCTTAGATTTGTACCGCCTGGCCGGACCGATTCTGGTGGTCATGATTTTGGCCATGATGGTGCTGCCGCTACCACCCTTCCTGCTCGATCTGTTGTTCACCTTCAATATTGCGATCGCGATGATTGTGCTCTTGATCAGCATGTATCTGAGCAAACCACTGGATTTCGCCGTATTCCCCACCGTACTGCTGCTCACCACCCTGCTGCGTTTGTCGCTCAACATCGCCTCGACCCGCGTCGTGCTGCTGGAAGGCCACACCGGGCCGGATGCCGCGGGTAAGGTGATCGAGGCGTTTGGCCAATTCCTGGTGGGGGGCAACTACGCGGTCGGCATCGTGGTATTCGCGATTCTGGTGCTGATCAATTTCGTGGTGATCACCAAGGGTTCGGGCCGGATCGCGGAAGTGGCGGCCCGTTTTACCTTGGACGCCATGCCCGGCAAGCAAATGGCGATCGACGCCGATCTCAACACCGGCCTGATCGGCGAAGACGAAGCACGCCGCCGCCGTGCGGCCGTCGCGCTCGAAGCCGAGTTCTACGGCGCGATGGACGGCGCGAGCAAATTCGTCCGCGGCGATGCGGTGGCGGGCATCCTCATCACCATCATCAACATCATCGGCGGACTCGCCGTTGGTGTCTTGCAACACGACTTACCGGTTCAGGAAGCGCTAAAAACTTATACCCTGCTCGCCATCGGCGATGGTTTGGTGGCGCAAATCCCGGCGCTAGTGATCTCCACCGCGGCCGGCATCGTGGTCTCGCGTGTCTCGGCCGAAAAAGACATCGGCGCACAGATCGTCGAACAAATGTTCATGAACCCCCAAGTGCTGTACATCACTGCGGTCATTCTGGGTTTTATGGGGATTATTCCGGGCATGCCGCATTTTTCTTTCTTGCTCTTGGGCGGCGGTTTGGCATGGCTCGCTTACTCGCTCGAAAAGAAGGAGCGCACGGCAGAATCTGTCATCGAGCAAACACTGCCGCCTCCACCCACGGAGCAAGTGGATGTCAGTTGGGACGATGTCGGACACATCGACACCCTCGGGCTGGAAGTGGGCTATCGCTTGATCCCCTTGGTGGACCGCACGCAAGATGGTGAGCTCTTGCGGCGCATTCGTGGCATCCGCAAAAAATTCGCGCAAGAAATGGGATTCCTGGTCGCACCGGTGCATATCCGCGACAACCTGGAACTACGCCCGAACGGTTATCGCATCACGGTCAAAGGCGTGGAAATGGGCCGGGGCGAGGCCCAAGCGGGGCAATATCTCGCCATCAACCCCGGCCGGGTGCTGGGCCAACTGCCCGGCACACCAACCAAAGATCCCACCTTCGGCCTGCCCGCGGTTTGGATCGATGCCAACTTGCGCGAGCAGGCGCAGACCTATGGCTATACGGTGGTCGATGCCAGCACGGTGGTCGCGACCCATCTCTCGCAACTGCTGCAAGCCCATGCCGCCGATCTATTGGGTCGCGACGAAGTGCAGCAGCTATTCGATCACATCGGCAAGGACACACCTAAGCTGATCGAAGATCTGTCGCCAGCGATCTTGCCCTTGGGCACGGTGCAACGCGTGTTGCAAAATCTGCTGGACGAAGGTGTGCACATTCGTGACATGCGCACCATTATCGAAGTCCTCACCGAACACGGCCCACGCACTCAAAATGTCGAGGATCTTGCCGCGGCAGTGCGCGCGGCGCTGGGTCGCGCCATCATTCAAGACATTTACCAAAATGCGTCCGAGTTGCAAGTCATCGCGCTCGACCCCACGCTGGAGCATCTGCTGATGCAAGCCACGACTGCTGACGGCGGTGCCGGCTTCGAGCCGACACTGGCCGAGAAACTGTTAGCGCAAACCGGACGCGTGGTGCAAGAGCAGGAAAACAAAGGTCTGCCGCCGGTGCTACTGGTACCGGCCGCGCTGCGCACGCTGCTCTCCCGGTTTTTGCGCCGCGTTGCACCGCAATTGAAAGTCATCTCCCACGCCGAAGTGCCCGATACCAAAACCATTAAAGTAACCGCCGTTATAGGAGCGAGTGCATGATCGTCAAAAAATTCACCGCCAGCACGACCCGTGACGCCCTGCAACAAGTGCGCGATGCCTTGGGGCCTGAAGCCTTAATTCTCTCCAACCGCGTGCAAGACGGCAGCGTCGAAATCATGGCCATGGCCGAATCCGATATGGCTTCGCTCACCAAAGGCGCCGCGCCCAACGCGGCTGCCTTGCCGATACGGCATGACATTCCCGGGATCAAAATGCTCGAACCGACCGCATCGATCAAGCCACCCGGTGCGGACGAGCCGGCGCTGGTCACGCCAGCGCGCACTGCAAGCCTGGAATCCACTACTGCAGTCGAGACTTTGGCGCATGAAGTGAAAAACATCCGCAGCCTGATCGAGCGCCAGCTCGTCAATTTCGCCTGGCGTGAAATGAAATCGGCCGACCCGCTTAAATTCGACGTGCTGCGCACCTTGCTGGACGTAGGTTTCTCCCCGCGCTTGGCGCGTCAGCTATCGAGCGCCGTGCCCAATGAGCTGGACGTAGAGAAAGCGTGGCGCTGGGTGCGTGGCGCCATTGCGCACAATCTGCACGGGGTCGCGCCCGGCGCTGAATTGATCGAGCATGGCGGCGTATTCGCGCTCGTCGGCCCCACCGGGGTCGGCAAAACCACTACCGTGGCCAAACTCGCCGCACGCTGTGTGTTGAAGCACGGCCCAGCCAGTCTCGCACTGATCACCACCGATACCTACCGGATCGGCGCGCACGAGCAACTCAAAATTTACGGCAAAATTCTCAATGTCCCGGTTTATGCGGTCAAGGACGAAATAGAACTCGCCCGTACCCTGGACGAATTGCGCGCCAAGCATCTGGTGCTGATCGACACGGCGGGCATGAGCCAGCGCGATCGCCGCATCAATGCGCAAATCGCTTTGCTTTCTTCGGGCAAAGCTGCCCAAGTGCAGCGCCTATTGCTGCTTTCCGCCACCGCGCAGGCCGGCACATTGGATGATGTGGTGCGCGCCTATCTCGGCACGGGTTTAGCGGGTGTGGTGCTGACCAAGATCGACGAGGCCCTGAGCCTCGCCCCGGTGTTGGATGTGGTAATGCGGCACAAGCTCGCTCTGCATTACATCACCAACGGCCAGCGCGTGCCGGAAGACTTGCACCGCGCCAACCATCTCTATCTCGTGGATCGCGCATTCAAATGCGAAGCGGAAGCGGCACACACCCCACAAGATGAGGAATATTCACTGAAGATCAGCGCACGCGAAGATGACGCGCATGCCTTTCTGACCGAAGCGCAACCCCTCGCCTAGCATGAGCAGTTTCGCCTTCGATCAAGCGGAAGGCTTGCGTCGCCTACTGGGGCGCGATGCTTTGCGCGTGGTGACCGTCATCAGCGGCAAACCGCATGTCGGGCAAACCAGCGTGGTGGCCAATTTGGCGTGCGCCCTCGCGGGTCAAGGCAAATCGGTGTTAGTCATCGACGAAGGCATTGGTGCCGACAGCTGCGCCGCCCGGCTCGGGCTTGCACCGCACATTGAGCTTGCACAAGTACTGAAAGGCCAAGCCTCGCTGGCCCAAGCGCTCCTCCGCTACAACGATGCCATCCACTTACTGCCTGCGCGCGAAGGGTTGCGGCGACTGTCGAATCTTACGCCGGATGCACACGACCAGCTTGCGCGCGCGCTGCAAACCTTGCCCTGGAAACCGGATATCGCGTTAATTGATTTGGCGGCGGATCGCATCCACACCACCCTGCCCGCTGCATCCGCCGCCGATGCGGTGCTGGTCGTGCTCGGTCCCGGACATGCCGCGATCACGCAAGCCTATGCCCTGGTCAAACAACTCGCGCAAGAATTTGGCCAACGCCAATTCCACCTCCTGGCCACTAAAACAAAAGATGATGCCGAAGCGGCGGCAATTTATACTAATATGGCCGAAGCAGCCACGCGCTACCTGCATGCCCGACTGCAAAGCCTGCCCCCGATACCGTTAGACGACGCCATCAAACGCGCCGGAAAACTGGGCAAACCGGCCGTTGAAAGCTTTCCCGAAGCACCCGCCAGCCACACCTACCGCGTCTTGGCGCAAGCCGTCGCGGGGTGGCCGGCGGCGCGGCCGGAAGCGGGGCACTTGGAGGGTTTCCTACATCGGCTTATCATGTCGGGCAGAATGTCGGAAGCCAGCGTCCGCGCCTAACCTAAAAATAGCCAGGCTTTACTTGAAGACAGAAGATTACGTCCATAAACATGCCCCGCTCGTAAAGCGGATCGCTTATCACCTGATGGCCAAATTGCCGGCCAGCGTGCAGGTCGATGATCTGATCCAAGCGGGCCTGATTGGCCTGATGGATGCCGCCGAGCACTACGACGGTACACAAGGCGCTCAGTTCGAGACTTATGCCGTACAGCGCATTCGCGGCGCTATGCTGGATGACTTACGCCAAGCCGATTGGCTGCCGCGCACCGTGCGCAAAAGCCTGCGCCAAATCGAAGCCGCGATCAACAAACTGGAACAAAAAAACAAACGCGCGCCGAATGAAGCTGAAGTTGCGGAAGCACTCAGTATTTCGCTGGCAGACTATCAGCAGATGCTGCTCGATGGGCGCGGCCATCAGTTGATGTATTACGAAGACCTGCAAGACTCGGAAGATTCCGACTTTTTCGAACGCCATGTCACAACGAACAGCGGCGACCCGCTGAAAATGATCGAAGATGCCGGGTTCCGCAAAATTCTGGTGGAAGCCATCCAATCCCTACCCGAGCGCGAAAAACAAATGATGGGGATGTACTACGAGCAGGAATTAAACCTGCGCGAAATCGGCGAAGTATTGGGGGTGTCCGAATCGCGCGTCTGCCAACTTCACAGCCAAGCTGTCGCCCGCCTGCGCGCAAAGCTGGCAGAATGGATAGAAGACCGGCACTGATCCTCGTCTGGACAGTGCCGGGTTAATCCCCCATGCGTAATTTCGACCTCATCAGCATCGCCGGCATCGTGCTTGCCCTGATCGCCATTGTTGGCGGTCAACTCCTCGAAGGTGGCCATCTCGGATCGCTATTCCAACTCACTGCGTTTGTGATCGTGATCGGTGGCACGCTGGGTGCGATCATGCTGCAAAATTCCCTGACCGTATTTCTGCGCGGCATGCGTATGGCGAAATGGGTGTTCGTACCGCCGGTGCTAGACGGAGAGCACTTAATTCAACAAGTCACTGGCTGGAGCAACACCGCGCGGCGCGGCGGGCTATTGGCGCTGGAACCGGCGATCGAGGATATCGACGACCCCTTCGTCAAACGCGGGTTGCAGATGTTAATCGACGGCGCGGAACCAGAATCGCTGCGCGACACCCTGCAAGTCGAGGTCGACGCCTACGAAGAACAACAACGCCAAGCCGCAAAAGTGTGGGATGCCGCCGGTGGCTATGCGCCCACGATCGGCATATTGGGCGCGGTGTTGGGCCTGATTCATGTGATGGAAAACCTTTCCGACCCGAGCAAACTCGGTTCGGGCATCGCGGTTGCTTTCGTTGCCACGGTGTATGGCGTCGGCTCCGCCAATCTGTTTTTTTTACCCATTGCGAACAAGCTCAAAAGCCTGATCGGGCGCGAAATCATCCTGCGCGAAATGCTGATCGAAGGGTTGATTGCCGTCGCAAATGGAGAAAACCCGCGCCTGATCGAGCGAAAATTGCAAGGCTATCTCGTCTAGCCTCGGCGATCTTGAAGCCTGATTTTTATATGCGTCGCAAAAAAAAACCGGAAGAGCACGAAAATCACGAACGTTGGCTCGTCTCCTACGCCGACTTCATCACCCTGCTGTTCGCGTTCTTCGTGGTGATGTATGCAATCTCATCTCTCAACGAGGGCAAATACCGCGTGCTCTCCGACTCCTTGGTGACGGCTTTCAAAAATACACCATCGAGCGCGACGCCGGCGCATCTCGATCAACCGCCGCAATCCTCCCCGCACCCGATCACCGCCGCTAAAAAATCAGGCACGGTAGTTGACCCTAAGCTCAAAAAGCAAACCGAAGACATGCGGCAAGTGGCGCAGGATTTGCTCAAAGTATTAGCACCCTTGGTGAAAGATAACCAAGTGAAGATTACCCAAAGTCTGCGCGGCGTGACACTAGAAATCAACGCATCGGTATTATTTGCGCCAGGCCAAGCGATACTGCAAGCCGAATCAGCCAAAGCCTTGGGCGCCGTGGCGCAAGTTCTGTCACAAGTCCCCAACCGCATCCAAATCGAAGGCCACACCGACGATGCGCCGATCAGCACCGTGTATTACCCGTCGAATTGGGAATTGTCTTCGGCCCGTGCGAGCAGCGTGGTTCGTTTGTTCGATTTGAATGGTGTGAATGCAGAGCGCATGGTAGCGATCGGTTACGCCGACAACCGGCCCGTGGTGCCCAACACCGACAATGAATCCCGGGCGCGCAATCGCCGCGTGACGGTACTCATCATTTCCGAATTGCAAGATAAGGTAAAAGAAATCCCTATCGATGGTGCGCCCGCCGAGCCGCCCCCCCCGCCGCAAGTGCAATGATCATATCAATTAAATTAACATGGGGTTCACGGGGCACACGGAAAAAGAACTCAAGCGAAAAAGGTTTGGCCTTCCCCGTGAACCCCGTGTTCCCCGTACCCTGGAGGGTAGGCTACGCGCTGGTTCAAAAGCCTTTTAGGCTAAGCTTTGCCTAAGGGACGGCCGCTGCCGGTCGGTGGCGTTGCATACGCCTGACCATCCTTGCCATAAAGATTACTAGACGTGGCATTAGCACTCATCAAGACGGCCAAAGCTTGTTGGTTGTTGGCTAAGCGTGTGTGGATCAGCTGTCCATTGTGCTGATTGAGCGTTTTCGCATTGCGCGCGAGTTCTATCAATTCGCGCCACAGTTTACCCGCGCCCTGTTTATCGGCTGGATCGAAGCTATCCAGCCAGGCTTCCATACCGATTTCATTGGTGCTACCGGCGCGTTCGGTGAGAAACCGGTTGCGCTGCTCGGCCAGTTGGGTGAGTTCAATGACTTTTTCGTTTTTTTGCTGCGCCAAGGCGATCAAGCTGTCGGTATTACCGCTGATCAGCGCGTCCTGCTCGGCTTGCAAGAGGGAGTGAAACTGACGGAAGGCTAGAAGCTCGCGCTTCAAAGCTGCAAGAAAGGCCTCGAGGCCGCCGGAATCAGGCCCTTGCGCCAAGCTACTCAGCCCTTGTGGTTGAGTACGAGTTCTTTGACGGTCGTCAGCAAGCGATCCGCCACCACATCCGGGTTGACGCGAAAGCGCCCCTCGGTAATGGCTTGTTTGATCGCTTCGACACGCGCGGTATCAACGACCTGCACATTCTCCAGACTGCTTTCCAGTGACTGAAGTTGCGCAGAAAGCGGGCCGATATCCACCCGCTCTTGCGAGCCGGTGGATTTAGGTGCGGTTTTACTCGCGCCTGCGCTGCCCTTTTTGGGCGTCGTCTTTTCTACCCGACTTTGTGGTGATACCGACTTTGTTGAGTTGTCGATTTTCAAGGTAATGTCCTCAATTTTCTTCAAGGCACGGAAACGCTGCGCCCAACTCAATTTTCGGCTAGAAACCCTTGAAACTTTAGCGAAATTTGATGACGCCGCGGTAATCCACCGCTGCGCCAAGAAGCGCGCCAGTGAAGGCTTTCAAGCCGGTGGCGGGTCTTCCCACCGGGACGTTACAACGGTTAAGTTTAACAACAATCCTACGTCAAGTCTAAGCTTTTGAGGGCCAGAAACGCCAACATAAAAGCCGCAAAATTCACTTAGAACTGTACTTCAACGCTGCCATCTGCGCGCGCGATACCACTCACAGTTTGGCCGTTTTGCGCTTTCACTTGCACCGTTTGACCCGCTGCCGCATTCGCCAGTGCACGGCCTTCTGAGCTCACCTTGAAGCCCTGCCCCTGCGCGACTAATTTCACCGCCTGCCCCTGGCGAATGACCAGCGGTGCGCGCAACATGTCCTGGCGCAAGGCATGCCCGGCGCCCACCCCCACGCTCAAAGTTTTGCCAACGACCTCATTAGCATCGCTCACCACACCACTGGGTAATTGGGTTAACTCTGCGTTCTGCAACACCACATCTTCCGCGGCGAGCAGCTTGCCGCTAGCAAGCGGGCGTGCCGCCACCACGACCGATCCCTGCACGCGCACCGTGACCGGCACATATAAACTCCATTCTGCACCCGCGGCACAACGAACGCCGACCGTGGAATTACCCCATAACTTCGCGCCCAGCGGTAAAAACGCTTGTAGTTTTGCGCAGGCGGGGAATTGCACCGGCTCGATCGCGCCGAGCGTAATAGTGACTTGGCCCGGTAGCTGCGCAGTTTGCTGTTTTGCATAGCCTTCGGCCGTTTGCCGGATCAGGGATATATCCTGCTGTAGCGCCAACGCCGGGGGCAAGCAAAACAGCCCCAGCAGACATCCCAGTGTAAACCGCCCGCCAAAAATCATTTCATACCTTCCACCGCCGCAAGATTAGCTAAAGTTATGCCCACAAAAGCCGAAAAAAGTTCAAGGTTTAAATCGATCGGGGCATTTTAGCACGCGTCTTCTGACCTTCCCGACCGTCCCCAGGTATGTAGGGAAATTAACGACTTTGAGGCAAAACATGAAGCTGAAAACGAAAATCACGCTAGGCTTGGCCGCCAGCCTACTGCCGCTAGCAATCGCAAGCGGGATTACGCTTACCACCGATGGGCCCAGTACAGTGGCCAATATGATCGGCCTGATCCTCAGCGCAATCATGGGGATAGCTACTGCACGCTGGCTGATGCGAAGTGCCGCGCCCTCCGCCGAACTCATGCAGGCGGCACGGGAAATCGGCCAAGGTAAACTCAGTAAACGCCTGCCGCAAAATGTAGATAGCGATTGGCACCCCCTGATCGACGCCGTAAACCATGCTTTAGACACGATGGCGCACCAATCATCCGCGCTACGGGCTCGCGTAAGTGAAATCAGCCAAAGCACTGAAAGCATCAGCCGTGCGCTACAAGATTGCGCCGGGCGCTTCGAGCAACAAGTCAATCTTGCCGGCAACGCTACAGCAGAATTACATGAAATGGGTCAAGCGATCAGCAGTATCAATCAACACTCGACCAGCGCGGTGGAGCAGGCCGACACTTGCATCGACAATACCCAAGATGGTAATGAAAGCGTGGCGCGTCTGATGGGCGGCATCGACGAAGTCGAGTCGTCGGTCGGTGTGATCGCTCAATCAGTAGAAGAATTCATGTCCAGCATGCAAACGATCACTTCGATGACAAGCCAAGTCAAAGATATCGCCGACCAAACCAACCTGCTCGCACTCAATGCGGCGATTGAAGCCGCGCGCGCCGGCGAGCAAGGCCGCGGCTTTGCGGTCGTGGCCGACGAAGTGCGCAAGCTGGCGGAAAAATCTGCCCAAGCCGCGCGCGAAATTGACGAAGTAACCAAACTGATTGGCCAACATTCAAGCAAACTGGATGCGACCATCGCCGCTGGCCGCGCCCAGCTTGCCGAGAGCATGGAATCGCTGGAGCAGGTAGCCGAGGCGCTTGGCACCTCGCGCGGCGCGTTAATGAGCGAACGCGAACTCATTGCCGAGATCGCCACCGCCACCCAAACCCAGTCACAATCGAGCCGGGCCATTTCTCAACACATCGAGCACATGGCACGACTCGCCAGCGAGTCCCCCAGCCAAATGCAAGCAGCGACGCAGGCGGCATCCACGTTACGCGCGACAGCGGCCAGCCTCGATGCCGCATTCGCCCCCACTCCATTTGAAAAATAAAGGCGCTTGAATCCGAGCACGCGGCTCGGATTCAGCCACTATGCCGAAGCTGACCAACCCCACCGATATCGCCCGCGAGACCTTTAAACAACTCGCTACCCGCCGCATTGCG
>JADMJT010000131.1 GCA_018781585.1 Burkholderiales bacterium | reverse complement strand
GCGCTCGGCTACACCCTGGCCGATCGCACCACGCGCTATGAGGAAGCCAAGCAATATCTGGAGCAAGCGTTGAAGCTGGCGCCAGACGACCCTTTTATTTTGGATAGCATGGGCTGGCTGCAATTCCGGATGAAAGACTATGCGCAAGCCATCAACACCTTGCGCCAAGCGCTCAGTGTGCGTGCGGATCCAGAAATCGCCGCGCACTTGGGCGAGGTGCTGTGGGCCGCGGGCCAAAAGGATGAAGCACAAAAAGTGTGGGATAGCGCGCTTAAAGATAACCCCGGCCATGAGGCATTGACCGGCACCGTGCATAAATTCAAAGCGAAGTAATGGTCCGTTTCCTGTGCGGCGCCTTGGCCTTGCTCGGCGGTTGCGCCACGCTCGAAACGCCTCCCGTCGTTTCCCCGCCCACCCAACCGCTGCTCACCTCGTTCCAAATCGCCGGGCGTATCTCGGTGCGACATGGCGCCGAGGGCTTCTCCGGCAATCTTACTTGGCGTCATGCAAATGCTGAAGACGAATTTGTGATCCTGACCCCGCTCGGTCAAGGCGTAGCGCGCATTATTAAAAATGCGGCAGGCGTAACGTTGGAAACGTCCGATCAAGCCATCGTGCGTGCGCCAGATGCGGAATCGCTCACTCAAGCTTCCTTGGGTTTCGCCTTACCCCTGTCGGGCTTGCCGCATTGGGTACAGGCGCAGCCGATCGGATCGCAGGCGCAATTGCGCTACAAGCCGGACGGCACGCTGGATCAACTCAGCGAGCAAGGGTGGCAGATCGACTATCTCGCCTATCGCACGGTGGGTGTTCTGCAATTACCCGGTAAGGTGTTTATGGAAACCGCAGAAGTGAAGCTGCGCTTGATCGTCGATGAGTGGCAGGTGCCCGCGCCATGAGCCCGCAGGTTTTCCCCGCCCCAGCCAAATTGAATCTGTTTCTGCATGTCACCGGTCGCCGCAGTGATGGTTATCACCTGCTGCAAACCATATTCCGCTTCATCGATTTCGGCGACACGCTCAGCTTCACGCCGCGCGCGGACGGCCAAATCGTCTTATCGACGCCACTACCAGGTGTGCCGCCTGAAAAAGACTTGAGCTACCGCGCCGCACGCCTGTTGCAAACCGCTACCGGAACGACCCAAGGTATTGATATTAAACTTGAAAAACGCTTGCCGCTCGGTGGTGGCTTGGGCGGCGGCAGCTCCGACGCGGCAACGACCTTGCTGGCCCTGAATCAACTCTGGGGTACCGGCCTGTCGCGCCCGGCCTTGATGGAATTAGGCTTGCAACTGGGCGCGGATGTGCCGGTATTCGTGTTGGGGGAGAATGCCTGGGCCGAAGGGGTGGGTGAAAAGCTGGCGCCCATCGCCTTACCGCCAGCCTGGTATGTGGTGCTGGTGCCAGCGCTAAGTGTCCAAACCGCCGAGGTTTTCGCCGCACCTGAATTGACACGAAACACGCTTCCCGTCACAATGTCGGCCTTTTCAGCCGGGCAAGTTCATAATGATTTGGAGCCGGTGGTGAGCGCGCGATACCCCGCTGTCGCGCAGCACCTAAAATGGCTGAAGCAGTATGGCGATGCGCGAATGACCGGCTCTGGCGCGTGTGTGTTTGCCGCGTTTAGTTCGGCTCGCGAGGCGCATGACGTCCTAGCGGGAAAACCAGTGGGAATTGAGGGTTTTGTGGCACGGGGGCTCGATCGGCATCCCTTGCACGATTTGTAGTAGCGATATTGGGGAGTCGCCAAGTGGTAAGGCACCGGATTTTGATTCCGGCATTCGTAGGTTCGATCCCTACCTCCCCAGCCAGATAGAGAGACTAAAGCGTGTAACCCTTACACGCTTTTTTGTTTTTGCGGAAAGAGGCAGACGTGGCTCATAGCGGCATGATGATCTTCACCGGCAACGCCAACCCCAAGTTGGCCGAGGACGTCGCGCGTAAGCTCAACCTGCCCTTGGGCAAGGCCAAAGTCGCGCGCTTTAGCGACGGCGAAGTGATGGTGGAGATTATGGAGAACGTGCGCGGCCGCGATGTGTTCGTGCTGCAATCCACCTGCACGCCGACCAACGATAATTTGATGGAAGTGATGGTGATGGTGGATGCGTTGAAGCGCGCTTCCGCCGGTCGCATTACTGCAGCGATCCCCTATTTGGGTTACGCGCGCCAAGACCGCCGGCCGCGTTCGGCGCGGGTGGCGATCACCGCCAAAGTCGTGGCGAATATGCTGACCACCGCCGGGGTAGATCGCGTGCTGACGATGGATTTGCACTCGGATCAGATCCAGGGGTTTTTTGATATCCCCGTGGACAACGTTTACGCCTCGCCGATTTTGCTGGGCGATGTGTGGAAGCAGAATTATCAGAACTTGATCGTCGTGTCGCCCGATGTGGGCGGCGTGGTGCGGGCGCGGGCCTTGGCCAAGCGCATGGAAGCGGAGCTGGCCATCATCGACAAACGCCGCCCCAAGCCCAATGTGGCGAAGGTGATGAATATCATCGGGGAAGTGCAAGGCCGCACCTGCGTGCTGATGGACGATATGGTGGATACCGCCAACACCCTGTGCGAAGCGGCGCAAGCCTTGAAAGATAATGGCGCAGCGCGCGTGGTCGCATACTGTACGCATCCGGTATTATCCGGCCCGGCCATTGAACGCATCAGCAACTCGCACTTGGATGAGTTGGTGGTGACGGACACCATTCCGCTACGCGATGAGGCCAAGCTTTGCGGTCGCATCCGCCAGTTGTCGGTTGCCGAATTGCTGGCCGAAACCATGCAGCGCATTAGTAACGAGGATTCAGTGTCCTCACTGTTTACCGAATAGTTTTTCGTGTTGGGGTGCTACCCCGGCATTTACCCGAGCTTGTCTGGTCGCGGACAAGCTCATTATTAGGAGTGTCACCATGTCATTTGAAGTTAATGCCAATACGCGCAATTTGCAGGGAACGGGTGCGAGCCGCCGTCTGCGTCTTGCGGGCAAAGTACCGGCCATCGTGTATGGTGCGGACAAGCCTGCCGCGAACATCGAGCTCGATCACAACACCATCGTGCAGCAACTGCGCAAGGAAGCGTTTCACGCTTCGATTCTTTCGCTCAACCTGGATGGCGCCAAGGAACAAGTGCTGCTACGCGATGTGCAAGTGCATCCGTGGAAGAAACTGATTCTGCACATCGACTTTCAACGCGTGAACCCGAATCAAAAGATTCACATGAAAGTGCCTTTGCATTTCAAGAATGCGGAATTGTCTCCAGGCGTGAAGCTGGGTGGCGGCAACGTGACGCACATCTTGAACGAAGTCGAAGTGTCGTGCTTGCCCAAAGACCTGCCCGAGTTCATGGAGGTCGATTTGTCCAACATCGCTGCGGGCCAGTCGATGCACCTGTCCGAAGTCACGCTTCCGCCGGGCGTCGAGTTCGTGAGCATGACCCACGGCATCGACCAAGCCATCGCGGCGTGCGTGATACCGCGCGGCGTGGCCGAAGAAGAAACGACTGCAACCGCCGCGGCGCCCGCTGCCGCCGCTGTCGAAGCGCCGAAGGCTTCTTGATTCGGGTCGCAGTCTAGAGAAAGCCCGTCCTAGACGATCTGGGACGGGCTTTTTCATTTGGAACCACGGATGAACCGGATACGCATAGATGAAAAAATATGAAACCAAGTCCGTGATGTTTCTGGCATTGCATCCGTGTTCATCTGTGTTCATCCGTGGTTACAATTTGAGTTTTCAAATATTCACATGACCCCCATTCGCCTCATTGCTGGCCTCGGCAACCCCGGCCGCGAATACGCCGACAATCGCCACAACGTGGGCTTTTGGTTCGTCGACGAAATCGCGCGCAAGGCGGGAGCGAACTTGCGCACCGAGAGCCGGTTTCATGGATTGGCGGCGCGTGTAAATTTGCATGGACAGGAAGTCTGGTTGTTCGAGCCGCAAACTTATATGAACGTCAGCGGGCAAGCGGTAGGCGCACTGGCCAGTTTTTACAAGATTGCGTCGGAAGAAATCTTGGTAGTGCACGATGAGTTGGATTTGCCACCGGGCAGCGCGCGTTTAAAACGCGGCGGTGGCGCGGGTGGCCACAATGGTTTGAAAGATATCATCGCACACACTGGCCCCGATTTCTGGCGGCTGCGCATTGGTATCGGCCATCCCGGCGATAAAAATGCGGTCGCCGATTTTGTGTTGCATCGGCCGAGCCAAGCCGAAGAAGCGCCGATGCGCGCTGCGCTGGATAGCGGTCTGAGCGCGTTGCCATTGATCGTGAGCGGTGACATGGCCGGCGCAATGCGGCGTTTACATATGAAAGTCAGAGATCAGGATTCGGGAGCAGGGAGTCAGGGAAAACCTGATCCTGAATCCTGAATCCCGACCCCTGAATCCTGGAGCCTAAAGAATGAGCCTTCAATGCGGAATCGTCGGTCTGCCCAATGTGGGCAAGTCCACGCTGTTCAATGCCATTACCAAAGCGGGCATCGCGGCAGAGAATTATCCCTTCTGCACCATCGAGCCTAACGTCGGCATCGTCGAAGTGCCCGACCCGCGGTTGGCGCAATTGGTCGCCATCGTGAAGCCGCAAAAAATTCAGCCAGCGGTGATGGAGTTCGTAGATATCGCCGGCCTCGTGGCGGGCGCTTCCAAAGGCGAAGGACTGGGCAACCAATTCCTGGCCAATATCCGCGAGACCGACGCCATCGCGCATGTGGTGCGTTGTTTCGAAAACGACGACATCGTGCACGTGGCGGGCAAAATCGACCCGATCTCCGATATCGAAACCATCAACACCGAATTAGCTTTAGCCGATCTCTCCACGGTGGAAAAAGCCCTGCATCGTTACCAAAAGACGGCGCGCTCCGGCGATAAAGACGCGGCGAAAATGGTCGCGGTGTTAGAGCCAGTGTTAGCGCAACTCAATCAAGCTAAGCCCGCGCGCGGTCTGAAATTAGATGAAGAGCAGTTAGCCCTCTTAAAGCCGCTGTGCCTGCTCACCCTCAAACCTACGATGTATGTGGCCAATGTGGACGAGCACGGCTTCGAGAACAATCCCTTTCTCGCGCGAGTACAAGCCTACGCACAAGCCGAACACGCGCCGGTGGTGGCGATCAGCGCGCAAATGGAAGCGGAGATTGCCAATTTATCAGATGAAGACATCGCTTTCTTTCTGGCGGATATGGGCATGGAAGAACCGGGTCTGAATCGTCTGATCCGTGCTGCGTATGACTTGTTAGGCCTGCAAACCTATTTCACCGCCGGTGTCAAAGAAGTGCGCGCCTGGACCATCCACAAAGGCGACACCGCGCCGCAAGCCGCCGGTGTGATTCATACCGACTTTGAGCGCGGCTTCATTCGCGCGCAGACTATTGCCTTCGACGACTTCATCGCAGGCAACGGCGAGCAAGGTGCGAAAGAAGCGGGCAAGATGCGATCCGAGGGCAAGGAATACGTCGTCAAGGATGGTGACGTACTGAATTTCTTGTTCAACGTATAAATTTTGAGGCCACGCTAAGCCGTAGCTATCCCCTGGATTCTCCTACGTTTTATATGAGGCCATGGCATTGACTTCGGGTTTAGGTGGCCTACACTGGCATTGTGATCTGCAAGGGTAAACTTAGCTGAAAGGCTAAGGACGCAAAATTTCCGGTCTAAGGGCGAATGCCTACGATAGCGGGATTACCAGAGAACGCAGTGGTACCTGTTTGCGCGAGGGGGTTCGCCCGCTTCGCTTCTGCTCTCTGCCGCACCGATTCCTTGTAGGTAGGTTGGATTTATTTTAAGGAGTAGGTGATGGCGATATCCGCCATACAATCAAGCGATCTGATTCAGTACTCGAGTACGGGGAAACCTGCGCCCTCGGCCAATAACCAGGAAGCGGGCCGCGTCGAACTGAGACAGTCAAGCTATACCACCCAGATTTCGGGTTATGGGCTGATTCGTGCTGCGCTTGATCGGCTGCAATCGGCTGCATCCGATCTGGCCGGTCCTGCCGCATTTAGCACGCACGTCGCGGCATCGAGTAACCCCTCAGTAGTGAACGCGCATCTCACCAGCAGTAACGTGAGCGGTTCGTTCGATGTGGAAGTGTTGAAGCTAGCGAAAGCGCAGACACTGACCACCGCGTCCTTAGCCAGTTCCAATACATTAATAGGCAGTGGCGAACAGACTACGCTCAGCGTCCAATTCGGTGTGAGCAGTGGCACGAATTTTACCGCCGACGACGCGCGCGAAGCCGAAACCGTCAACATCAATACGCGCAATAACAACCTGTATGGCATTGCGGCCACGGTCAATGCGGCAGATGTAGGGGTGATCGCCGCAGTCATCTTCGATGGCAATAGCTATAAATTGCAGTTTTCTGCCGAGGAAAGTGGTGAGAAGAATAGCTTTACGCTGACCGCCGCCGGCGATGATGTGCTGGAGCGTTATCTCACTTACACCCCGGAAAATACCTCACAAGCAGTAACGCGTACGGTCACGGCACAAGATGCCGAGATCAAGGTGAATAGCGTAACGGTTGCGGCGAGCTCGAATACCGTCACGAATGCAGCGGATGGCGTCACGCTGGCGCTGCGCAGTGTGGGCAGCGCACAAGTCGTGGTGGGGGAGAATGCTGAAAATGTCATTGCGCAGAAGGTTAACAACTTCCTGAACGCGTTCAATGAACTGCAAGCCCAACTCAAGCAATCCAGTGCGGGCGATGTATCGATTCCGCCGGTGGTGCGTAATCTCAATACCCGTGTGAACGAAGCGTTGGAAGAAGCGAATAGTAACGCCGGCGCTTTTGGCGGCTTGGCCGGGATCGGTATTCGGCCCGATGCAGCAGGTAATTTAAAGCTTGATGCGTCTACTTTCCAAACCGCCCTAGGCGCGAATCGGGATGCAGTCGCGAAAATCTTCACCAACGACGGCACCGGTTTTGCCGATTTGTTCGTTGCGGTCGCGCATGAACTCTCAAAAGCGGCGAGTCATGAGGTATCGCGCTTATCCGCCTTCGCACGGGATGCACAAGCCCGCCAGGCTGGGTCGTCCTCGGGGATTAGCCTAGAAGTTGCCAATGGATTCGATCAACAGTACAGCCAATTGAGCGGGCTAGTGCAATCCGTGAACAAAACCGATCAAACGCTGAATGGCTTGTTGTTGCAAGGCGAAGCCGCGCAGTCTTCGCAAAGCAGTCTTCTGAATCGGCTCAATAGCCTAGCCAATCTCGCAACCCCGTAACATCTCCAAGCGATTATTTTCATTGACTTTTTGAACCGTCTCCATTGACGTCGCAGGGCGCTTTCGGCTATGATCCACCCCCTTGGTGATATAGCTCAGTTGGTTAGAGCACAGCACTCATAATGCTGGGGTCGGTGGTTCAAGTCCACCTATCACCACCAGGATTTTATTGCGTACGGCCGCTTTGCGCGGCCGATTTTGTCTCGGGAGGTCTCATGCGGACGCTAACGAACTACCTGTTCCCTTTGCTGGCGATGTTTTTGTTTATCGCCCCCGCCCACGCCGAACGTAATTTTCCAACGAATGTGAAACCAGCGGAGTTGCGCGGTGTGGAGTATCCCAATGTGCGCATCGACGATCGAACCTATCGCCTGGCCCCGGGCGGGCGGATATACGACACTATGAACCGCATCGTACTACCCAATGCGGCGCCGAAAACCGGCAAGGTGTTATTCAAGCTTGATCAGCAAGGCAATGTGCTCAAGTTGTGGATTCTGACGCCCGAAGAAATCGCGCATCTTTCCAAATAGCCGTCCCGCTGTTTCTAAGCACCCTTTCAGTGGCCAAAAAACTCTTCATCCAGACCTTCGGTTGCCAGATGAACGAGTACGACTCGGACAAAATGGCGGATGTGCTGCATGCAGCGCAAGGCTTTGAACGCACGGAAAAAGCCGAAGATGCCGACCTGATTCTGTTCAATACCTGTTCGGTACGCGAGCGGGCGCAGGAGAAAGTGTTTCATGCACTGGGCCGGTGGAAACATCTTAAACAAAGTAATCCCAATTTGCTGATTGGCGTCGGCGGCTGCGTCGCCAGCCAAGAGGGTGCAGGGATTGTGAAGCGCGCGAAATATGTGGATATCGTGTTCGGTCCGCAGACCTTGCATCGTCTGCCCGAGATGATCGATGCGCGCCGCCGCACCGGGCAGTCGCAAGTGGATATCACTTTTCCCGAGATCGAAAAATTCGATCATCTACCACCATCCCAGACGACAGGCGCGAGCGCTTTCGTATCGATCATGGAAGGCTGCAGCAAGTATTGCAGCTTTTGCGTCGTGCCCTACACGCGCGGCGAGGAAGTGTCGCGTCCCTTCGATGATGTGCTGGCGGAAGTGGCGCAGCTCGCAACGCAGGGCGTGAAAGAAGTGACCTTACTCGGCCAAAACGTGAACGCGTATCGCGGTGAGATGCATGAAGGGGAGGGTGCCGATCTCGCACTGCTACTCGACTATGTGGCGGAGATTCCCGGTATTGAGCGCATCCGTTTTACCACCTCGCATCCGCTGGAATTTTCCGAGCGCTTGATCGAAGCGTATGCGCGCATTCCCAAGCTGGTATCGCATTTGCACCTGCCGGTGCAATCGGGTTCTGATCGAATTTTGATGGCGATGAAACGCGGCTATACCGCGCTCGAATATAAAGCAAAAGTGCGCCGTTTACGCGCCGTGCGACCGGACATGACACTGACCTCAGATTTTATCGTCGGCTTCCCCGGCGAGACCGCGGTCGATTTTGAAGCGACCATGAAGTTGATTGAAGAAGTAGGATTCGATGCCAGTTTCAGCTTCATTTACAGCGCTCGCCCCGGCACCCCCGCCGCCTCCCTGGAGGACACGACGCCGCAAGCTGTTAAAGCCGAGCGCCTTAAACGCCTGCAACAGCGCATCGATGCGCAAGCACTGGTGATCAGCCAAGCCATGATTGGCAGCGTACAACGCGTATTGGTCGAGAATGTATCGAGCAAAGACGGTGCGCGCTTAATCGGCCGCACCGACAATAATCGCGTGGTAAGTTTCGCAGGGAATGCGCGTTTGATTCATCACTATGCCGACGTGACAATTACCGAAGCCTCTGCGCGCAATTTGCGCGGTGAGGCGCTGGTGTCTTGATGGATATTTCCTTCACGCCTGTCGATAACAAACGCCTGGCTAATTTGTGCGGCGTACTGGACGAAAATCTGCGTCAAATCGAAACCGCGCTCGGGGTGAAAATCGCGCGTCGCGGTGAGCATTTCAGGGTAGAGGGCGCGGCCAGCCCAGCCCGCCAGGCAACCGAATTGCTGAAGCAATTTTACGAACGTGCGCAACGTGCCTTAAGTGTGGATGAGGTGCAACTCGGTTTGGTGGAGATTGCGCATACGCCTGCTGCGGGCGACGAGCGAGAGCTTGAGATGATGCCGGTGCTGATGACACGCAAGAGCGACTTGCATGCGCGCACCGCGCGCCAGAATCTCTACTTGCGCCAGATTCAGGAATTCGACATCACCTTCGGTATCGGCCCTGCTGGTACCGGCAAAACCTATCTTGCCGTGGCGAGTGCGGTGGATGCGCTGGAGCGCGATTTGGTGAAGCGCATGGTGCTGGTGCGCCCGGCGGTGGAGGCGGGTGAACGTTTAGGTTTCCTGCCCGGGGATATGGCGCAAAAAGTGGATCCGTATTTGCGCCCATTGTATGACGCGTTGTACGACCTGATGGGATTCGATAAGGTCACTAAATTGTTCGATCGCAACGCGATCGAAGTCGCGCCGCTGGCGTATATGCGCGGCCGTACGCTGAATCACGCGTTCATTATTTTGGATGAAGCACAAAACACCACGCCGGAGCAAATGAAAATGTTTCTCACCCGCATCGGCTTTGGCGCCAAGGCGGTGATTACAGGCGATGTCACCCAAATCGACTTGGTGCGCGGCCAGATGAGCGGTTTAGTGCAAACACAAGAGGTGCTGAAAGACGTAAAAGGCATTGGCTTTACCCATTTTCAGGCCGAGGACGTGGTGCGCCACCCTTTAGTGCAACACATCGTTCATGCCTACGAACGCTACGAAAAAAACAAAGCACAGTAGGGGCGAGGCATGCCTCGCCCGTGCCCCGCGCGCCGCCCGCACGCCGCCCAAACTCTCCCTCGCGGTGCAGTACGCTGTGGAGGCAGCGGGCTTGCCTACCCGCGCCCAAGTGCGAAAATGGACCAAAGCCGCGTTGGCGGTTGATGCGGAAATCACCGTGCGATTTGTGGATGAAGCAGAGGGTCGCAGCCTCAACCGGGACTATCGCGGTAAAGATTACGCGACCAATGTGCTAAGCTTTATTTATTCCAGCACACCGGTGCAGGGTGATTTAGTGATTTGCGCGCCGGTGGTCGAGCGCGAAGCGCAAGACCAAGGCAAAACGATAGACGCGCATTACGCGCATCTAATCGTGCACGGCGTCCTGCATTTACAAGGATTTGATCACGAGATTGATGCTGAGGCGCAAGTGATGGAAGCGCGCGAGACCGAAATCGTAATCAAGCTTGGCTATCCTGATCCGTATGCGGATAGCGTTTAGTCGAGGCATCTAACGCGTATATTCGGTGATCAATAACGAATAACCCAATTATTCGTTATTTATTACCCCAGGGAGGCGTACCCGTTGTATATGGATGATGCGAGTACCAAGCCGAGTTGGCTCGAGCGGCTCGGCGCGCTGTTAATGCGCGAACCGGAAGATCGAGAACAACTCGTTGAATTATTACACTCCGCTTACGAGCGGAATCTGCTGGATGCCGACGCACTTGCCATGATTGAAGGTGTGCTGCAGGTTTCCGAATCCCAAGTGCGCGACATCATGATTCCGCGCGCGCAAATGGATGTAGTGGATATCAATGACCCGCCTGAAACATTTTTGCCCTTCGTGATCAGTACCGCGCACTCGCGCTTCCCCGTCACCGACAAAGACCGCGACGATGTGATCGGTATCCTGCTGGCTAAAGATATGCTGCGCTATTACGCCGGCGAAGAGGTGAACGTGCGCGCCATGCTGCGCCCGGCGGTGTTTATTCCCGAATCCAAGCGTCTCAATGTGCTGCTCAAGGAATTTCGCAGCAACCGCAATCACATCGCCATCGTGGTGGATGAATACGGCGGCGTGGCGGGCTTGGTCACCATTGAGGACGTGCTGGAACAGATCGTGGGCGAGATCGAGGACGAATTCGATTTCGATGAAGACGAAGACAATATCCTGCGTGACCGCCACGGTCGCTATCGCGTCAAGGCGCTGACCGAGATCGCCGACTTCAATGAAGCGCTCGGCACGCAATTCAGCGACGAAGATTTCGACACCGTGGGCGGTTTGGTCGTCAGTAAATTTGGCCGCTTGCCCAAACGCGGTGAAAGCGTCTTCCTCGAAGGGCTGAAGTTCCAGGTCCTGCGCGCTGACAGTCGGCGTCTGCACTCACTCTTAGTCGAGCGCGTGCAAAACGCTGAAATGATTTCCCCCCTGCAAGGAACGGCTTGACGCAAAGTAGCGCGATCATCCTGCGCGCCGGGCGGCTCAAGCTCGTCGCGCTTCCCTTCTTACTCGGCGCACTCACCGTCCTCGGTTATGCGCCGTTTTATTTTTATTTTTTGCCTCCGCTGACGCTGGCCTGGCTGTTTCATTTGTGGCTTCACGCTGGTTCGCGCCGTGCGTCATCGTTAATCGGATTCGCGTTCGGGCTTGGACTATTCGGCGCCGGCGTGTCGTGGGTGTATGTGAGCATGCACGATTTTGGCATGCTGCCGTTGCCGCTCGCCACGCTTGCCACGCTGCTGTTTATCGCTTTCTTTGCGCTATATCCGGCGCTGGTCGGTTACGCGCAAGCGTGGTTCAAGGGTGGCGCACCATCTCGATTGTTACTCATCTTGCCCGCCAGTTTTGCGTTGATCGAATGGGTGCGCGGCTGGCTCTTTACCGGTTTTCCGTGGTTAACGGTAGGCTATTCGCAAGCGCCGTCCAGCCCGCTTGCCGGCTACGCGCCGCTGCTGGGCGTGTATGGCGTCTCGCTCTTACTGGCTTTGAGCGCGGGGCTATGCGCATTGATTTACCACGCCTGGCGTGGCAAACGCCGCCAAGCCGGATTTGCGCTCATTACGCTGCTGGTGTTGTGGGGCGCCGGCGCGGGACTTAAAGCCATCGCCTGGACGCAGCCCGTCGGCAGCCCGGTTACGGTCAGCTTGCTCCAAGGCAATATTGAACAAGATATGAAGTGGCGCGAAGACCGGCTGATGTCGACGCTCATTACGTACCGTGATCTGGTGCTGAGCAGCCCGAGCCGGTTGGTCATTTTGCCCGAGACCGCCGTTCCCTTGTTTTACGACCAAGTACCCCCCGCCTATTTGGAAAATCTGGCGCGGCATGTGCGTGATAAGGGCGGCGATCTGATCGTCGGCCTGCCGGAGCGCGACATCGAACGCCGCGCGTATTACAACAGCGTGTTGAGTGTGGGCAGCGCGCCGTCCCAGGTGTATCGCAAGCAGCATCTGGTGCCGTTCGGAGAATTCGTGCCACTGAAGCCAATATTCGGCTGGTTCATCGACATGATGCAAATTCCCTTGACCGACTTTGCACGGGGATCACCGCTGCAAAGACCGCTCGCTGTAGCAGACCAGAAAGTCGCGATGAATATCTGCTACGAGGATGTGTTCGGCGAAGAAATTATTCGACAGCTACCCGAGGCCACCTTGCTCGCGAATGTGAGCAACGACGCCTGGTTCGGCGATTCGATCGCACCGCGCCAGCACCTGCAAATCTCGCAAATGCGCGCCTTGGAGACAGGCCGTTATATGCTGCGCGCCACCAATACCGGCATGACCGCGATTGTGGATGAAAAGGGCCGTATCGCCGCGCAAGCACCGGCGTTTCATGAGGCGGCCTTGCATGGCACGGCGCAGGGTATGATGGGCAGCACGCCCTTTGTGCGCTGGGGTAATAGTTTATTTCTCGCGCTCGCTGCCCTGGCGGGTGGGGTCGCGCTGGGGATTTCCCGCCGCGCCGGGCGGACATAAAACAAAATCTATTTGTATTAATCTCTCTCACAACCCGAAGGAGCTAGACATGAAGCAGTTGTTTATTGCGGCAATCATCGGTTTAAGCACAGTCACTTCGCAGCTGGCGTTTAGCGAGCCTAAGGCGGCCAGCCCCGTTAGCACGATAGTCGATACCGCATTCGTGCAGGCCGCACTCAAGCGCGGCGCGATCGTGTGGGATACGCGCCACGCCGATGATTACAAGAAAGGGCATATTCCCGGTGCGGTGAATATCGGCGAGATCGGCAAAGTGCTGCGCAAAGACAACGATGAAGATTACATCGCGCTGGCCGACATGGAGAAAATCTTGGGAGCGGCGGGCATCGATCCCGCCAAGGAAATCGTGGTGTATGGCGACAAGGGAAATCCCTTCGTGTATTTCGGGCTCACCACCGTCCAATACCTCGGCGGCAAGCAAGGCCGGATTTACCATGGCGGTATTGATGATTGGAAAGCAGCCGGCCAAGCGCTGAGCACGGAGCCGGACAAGCTTGCCCCGGTCGTGCTTAAGCTCAAACCGGAGGCCGGTATTACCATCGCCACGCCGGATGTCGTCAAAGGCGTAAAGCGTAAGAGTGTTCAGGTCGTCGACGTGCGCACGCCGGGTGAATTTTCCGGCGAAGATATTCGTGCAATCCGTGGCGGGCATATACCCGGTGCGGTGAATATTCCTTATGAGCAAAACTGGGCCGACCCCGAGACCCCGGCGAAGCTGGCTAAGAAGCAAGTAAGCACCAAGGATGGCCTAGCGCTAAAATCGCGCGATGATTTGAAGAAGCTCTATGCCAGCCTGGATCCAAACAAGGAAACGGTGGTGTATTGCCAGAGTGGTGTGCGCGCCTCGGAGACGGCGACTGTCATGAAGGATCTCGGATTCAAGAAGGTCAGAATTTACGATTCTTCTTGGCTGGGTTACGGCAATACGCTGGATGCCCCGGCGGAGAACGTGACTTTCTTTAATGTGGGCGCGCTCAATGGCCGCTTAGCCGGGATGCAAAAACGCATTGATACGCTAGAGAAGCAACTTGCCGAAACCAAAGCACCGGGCATACTAGTGCCACCTGCCGCTCTGCCTAAATAAGTTTTACACATTCTGCACATTCGGCAAACGGGGCGGCTTGGCCGCCCCGTTTTTATTTCGGTCACCGCTTAACGCATATACGCAAACCCGGCTTGCTGCAGCGCGATAATTTCGGCGTCAGCCATCGGTACCAGCGTCACAAAGCCGTGAATATCCTCCGGCTGGAATCCATGTCCCCGCGCCGCGACACGACACATGCGGAATTCGATCACCCCGCCCACCGAGAGGCTCTGCGCGCGTTCCATGAGTGCTTTGTATTTGGCGAAATTCTTGATCGCAAAAAACGGAATCTCATTGCCATGCAGCACGATGACGATTTTGCTGTCGAACGGATCGGCCCCGTTTAATTGGCTGAGAAAGCTAGCGCGATCAAGCACGCTGGTCAGGGCGGCCACGCTGCCCACCGCCACGTCGTACACGACCTTTTGCTTGCTGTATTCCTTCTCGATTGCTTGGCCTCGACCCCAGGGCGCATCCGGTGCGGCAAAGGCAGACATGGCGAATAGGGCGAATACAAACACAAATACACGCGTGATAATCATGAGCGCTCCTTAGGTAAGTGGATGGGCTAACGCTGCACCCGCTACTGACGATGCAGTGCTACGAGCAGGAAAGAGGGCGGGAAAGAAGCATGCGTGTTAAAAGGTGATTTGTCCCCTCATTTGAATTTCGGATTCCCCATTTTGGACTAGCTTGTGCGCTAATGGCTAGGCGGGGGGTCATACGGGAAGCGGTTGTGCTGTTTGCAAGTGACGTAGATAGTGTGCGTACCCGTGAAACACGTTGGCCTCATTCACCCATCCTGCGCGCTGGTAGATGCGATGTATGTCTGGTAAATGACACCATGCCACGCCGGGATACCAATGGTGGTACGGGTGCATGGCAAAATTCAGATTCGGCAACAGCAACTTTTCATACCATTGTTGGATGAGTAGCGGCGACGTTTCTGCCACATCGCCTCCTGGTATGTAGACATGCTCAGCAATGGCGCCAAGCCGAACGATAACGGGGAAGACGAATAACAGCGGAATGAGCCAGTAGATTAAAAACAACTTCCAAGCGCCAAAAACGGTAATCAGTCCCAAGATGCCCAAGATAAACGCGGGGCGCACCCATTTGGGGATGGGGTGCGGGCGATGAAACACATTTGCTTCTAAACGTTTCCCGCGCACCAATTTCACAATGGAAAGACCGGTGATATCAGACAGGAAAAGCTTGGCCAAATGCCAACCCGGCATGGGGAAGGTCCAATCCGGCCCTGACTTCCGCTGCAAATCGGGATCCTTGTCCGTAAAGTAAAACCGATGGTGCGAGAGGTGTACCTTGGCATAGCCTTCGATGGTGAGCACCATCAAGGGATAGGCCGTCAACATGTTGGCAATCAGATCTGCCCATTTGCCGCGGAAACCCAGAAAATGCGCCTGTTCGTGAACAAGCAGCCCAAGTATATTCATGCGGGATGCGACCAAGAAGATGGCGATTAACGTTGCCCAGAGTGCCCCGATCTGCTCGGCCGCATAAATCGAGCCGAAAATGATCGCCCAGGCCAAAACGGCTTGCGTCAGAAACTGAATAGGACGCGGCCCGGCAAGTGCTTGGATATCATCCCTGTCTTGCTGAGAAAGCTCTGCCTTATGGCGCATGACAGCGGGCAGCAATGGGGGTGAATGAGTCAGCGTAGGCGCGGTAGTTTCGTTCATAAGGAGAAGTCTAGGTCACTAAATGAAAGATGAATGGAAAAATATGGGTAGCCTACGATTCGCATCACAGTCTGCACGCATCAGTGGAAGCGCCATACATAATAGATAACGACATGCACGGGCGAGTACTTAAGACTACTTAGGGATTAGTGATTTATCAAGACTGGACTAGCGTCGGCACGGTGAAGTTTGGATCAGCATCATCCTAGCCTTTTTATCACCCGCAAAACACTGTAAAATCAAGCGTTTTCAGCGTTCTCGCCGCGCGTTTTCCCGATTAGAAAGTTCAACATGCAAACCTTCCAGGAAATCATCTTCACCCTGCAGCAGTATTGGGCCAAGCAAGGCTGCGTGATCCTGCAACCCTACGATATGGAGATGGGTGCGGGTACGTTTCATACCGCCACCTTCTTGCGCGCGCTCGGCCCCGAGCCGTGGAAGGCCGCTTACGTGCAGCCCTCGCGCCGACCCAAGGATGGGCGCTACGGCGAAAACCCCAACCGTTTACAGCACTACTACCAATTCCAAGTCGTGTTGAAGCCTTCCCCTGAAAACATTCAAGACTTGTATCTGGATTCGCTGCGCGCATTGAGCATTGATACCCAAGTGCACGACATTCGCTTCGTCGAGGACGACTGGGAATCGCCCTCCCTCGGCGCTTGGGGCCTGGGTTGGGAGGTGTGGTTAAACGGCATGGAAGTCACGCAATTTACTTATTTCCAGGAAGTCGGTTCGCTCGCCTGCAAGCCGGTGCTGGGTGAGATCACCTACGGCATAGAGCGTTTGGCGATGTACTTGCAAGGTGTGGAAAACGTGTTTGATCTCACCTGGACACCAGGTGTGACTTACGGCGATATCTATCACCAGAACGAAGTCGAACAATCCCAATACAACTTCGAACACAGCAATGTGCATTGGCTGTTAGAGCAGTTCAATATGTTTGAATCGGAAGCCAAGCGTTTAATGGAAGCGGGCCTGCCCCTGCCCGGTTTCGAGCAAGTGATGAAATGCTCGCATGCTTTCAATCTGCTCGACGCACGCGGCGCGATCTCGGTGACCGAGCGCGCGGCCTATATCGGCCGCGTGCGCGTACTGGCGCGGCTGGTGGCGCAGGCTTACTACAACTCACGGGAAGCGCTGGGTTTCCCGATGTTAAAAACAAAATGATCATGCAAAACACACTCCTCATCGAACTGCTCACCGAAGAACTCCCCCCCAAAGCACTGGCGCGCCTGGGCCAGGCCTTTGCCGAAAAAATCGTGCTGGATCTGCATGCGCGCCAATTGGTCGATGCCGAATCGGGCTACTCCTGGTTTGCCACACCGCGCCGCTTGGCGCTGCAAGTGATGGACGTGCGCGCTCAAGCGCCGGATCAGGCGTTTACCGAAAAGCTGATGCCGGTGGCGGTAGCGCTCGATGCTGATGGCAAGCCGACGCAAGCCCTGCTGAAAAAATTGGAAGCCAAGGGAATTTCTCCCGAGCGCATTGCCAGCTTCGAGCGGCGCATGGACGGCAAGGCAGAGGCGCTGTTTTATTCTGACGTGAAACCGGGTGCGAAGCTTGCCGAGGTCATTGCCGAATTGGTGGCCGCTTCGGTCAAGGCCTTGCCGATTCCCAAGCTCATGCGCTGGGGCGACAGCGAGCATCAATTCGTGCGTCCAGTGCATGGGTTGGTGATGATGCATGGTGCGAAAGTGCTG
>JADMJT010000078.1 GCA_018781585.1 Burkholderiales bacterium | reverse complement strand
ACTTCGCAATTCGAATGATAGAACAGCACTTTGTCGCCGACTTTCATTTGATCGCGCATGAAATTGCGCGCCTGATAATTACGCACGCCATACCAGGCCACGGATTGATTCGGCAGCTTGGCCAAATCATCAATGCTGACATCGGATGGCTCGGATTTCATCAACCAATAACGCATATGTCACTTTCTGAATCGATAGAGTTTACGATCGGTCAACACCGCGTCCAAGGTAACATCCCACGGCTCATAAGGGAGTGACTCCACGTGCTGAAAATCATAAGCCACGCCGATCAATTTAGGTTTTCGGTATGCACGGCGGCTGCGCAAATAGGTCAAGCTCGCATCGTAGAAGCCACCGCCCATGCCGAGCCGGTTGCCTTCTGAATCGAAAGCGACGAGCGGCATGAATAACACATCCAGCTTATGTGCGCGCACCCGCTGGATTGATCCGTGTTCGTAAATGCCAAACCGGTTTTGATACCAAGTGGGGTGATCGGTAATGCGCGAGAACCACATCCGGCGCGCACCGCGCGGGGGGACCACCGGCAAGAAACAGGCTTTGTGCAGCCACAGCGCGGCATTCATGAGCGGGAGAAGATCAATCTCCTCGCCCAGCGGCAGATAAAAACCGATGCGTTGATTGCGCAGCAACAAGTGATGGCGTTTGGCCAAGCGCAATAAATGCTGCGAGGCGGTGCGCGCATCTTCTGCGCTGACCGTACGGCGGCGATCGCGCATGTCGCGGCGGAGAGCGGATTTATCCATGGGCTGTGTTAGCGGATCGCTAGGGTTGCTTGAGGAAACCCGTCTTCTTGAAAGGGGTCCCCCGCGAATGCCGCCCGGGCCATCATCCTGAACCTGAGGTTCAAGGGGTCGCAACAAGAGCGCCGTAGGTACATCCGCGAAGGACGCGCACAAAAGCGCCTGAGATGCCGCAACCAAGGATGATTCATTGGTTCAAGGAATGTTTAGCCAAGACAAACACCGCAGGGGATTAACTGGGGTGTTACTTAAAGAGATCGCCGCTGTCTGACATGGCCTGATCGATCTCTTTATTCATGACGTTGATTCTACGCTTAAAGTCGCCCACATCAAATCCGCCGACGCGGGTGGTGAGAAACTCGTGCGTGATATTGAGCGCGGCCATGATAGCAATGCGCTCGAGGTTGGCCATCTTGCCGCCGTCTTTGATTTCTTGCATGCGGCGGTCGAGATAATCCACCGCCTCTAGTAGGCCGGCGCGATCCTCCGGCGGGCACGCCACGCGGAACGCACGGCCCATGATTGTTACATCCAAACTTTTTGGGTCAGTCGCCATGTTTAACCTAATACTCGCGAAGCGAGACTGCGTCCCTCTCTCCCGCTTGCGGGACTGCGGAAGGGTCGTTGCGAAGCAACGGGGCACCCACCGGCGTACCACTTGCGGGTAGAGAGTTGGGAGAGAGGGAAACAGTCATGGCGAATTTCATTATCTGCGGTGGCCTTTGCCATGACTGTTAGGCTTCGGGGAGTTGAGTGAGCAAGTTTTCGAGTCGGCCTTTGGCGCCGCTGAGCTTGTCGTTGAGATGCTTGTTATCGTTCTGCTCGGACACGAGTTGCTGGCGCAAGCTGTGGTTCTCCTCGCGCAAGCGATGACAAAACCCAACGAGCTGGGAAATCTTCTGTTCGAGGCTTTTCAGCTCGTTATCCATGGCAACACTATAAGTTTGAAATCACTGTAAAGTCAAATGCTAACGTATTCTTTTGAAAGTAGTTTAACCCAGACAGTGATAAGTATTCACGACTCCCACTCCCCTCCAATCTAAGCGTCAAGATCACACAAAATCCAGGCCAAATAACGGATTATTTGAGAGCAAGCGCTCACACAAGATCACCAAGCCAAGACTACCCAAGATTCAGGTACAATTTCATCTGTTTCAGGTGTCCCAATGCCATCAGGCTTTGGGGTGAAACTGGGAAGAAGGTACGAAAAGGCTTCAGGCGCCAAGCGCCGGGAGTCAGGGAACAACGGCAAACCATGCCCCCCTGACGCCTGGCACCCGATGTCCGATCCCTATTCCAAGCCTGCGCTGCACCCGCAACGGTATGCGAGTTTTCTGGCCGCCACGAAGCCACTGGGGAAACCTGGGAAGGCGGTGGCCTGTAAATCGCGAGCCCGGAGACCGGCCCGAAACGAAATGGAAATGCTGCGGGTAGCGGCATACCGGATCGTTCCGTCTATATCGCTCCCTGCTATTTCCGCATTCACTTAATCGGTGTGCGGGTTTGCACGCCACAGGGAGCTTTCATGAAAAA
>JADMJT010000028.1 GCA_018781585.1 Burkholderiales bacterium | reverse complement strand
ACATAATATACATTATACGAAGTTATGTTTAGTTTCGGTCAAATAGCAATTTCAGCAGCAAGCAACTATTTATTGACTGCTGCCAGCTGTAATAAATGAGCAATAATCGTGTTGTTTCCAGCAAGCGCATGGTCTGCCGCTGTGCGATTGTTGGCATCGCGAAGTTCTTTGTCTGCTTTATTCAATAACAAAGTACGTACCACTTCAATATGCCCATTCATGCTGGCGAGCATTAAGGCCGTCAAACCATTATCGGTTGCGCTATTAATGTTTGCACCAAAAGCAATGAACTTAGTAATCAGGCGGGAATGGCCGACATAGGCCGCGTAATGCATGGGCGTCCAGCCATGGGGGTTCGCGTCCATGTTCGCGTGTTTGGCGAGGAGCATGTCCACAATGGCTTCGTGATCAGCAAAAGTGGCTAACAATAAGGCATTGTCTCCATAAACATTGCGCAAATAGGTCTTGGCGCCGACATTTAAAAGAATGGCGCTTGACTGTGTGCTACCTTCCCGCGCAGCGATCATAAGCAAGCTATTGCCCTCTTCATCAACGAAATTAACATCCATACCGCGCTTCAGACCGTCTACTACACCAGCCG
Organism: Burkholderiales bacterium; assembly: GCA_018781585.1. GTDB lineage: Bacteria > Pseudomonadota > Gammaproteobacteria > Burkholderiales > Thiobacteraceae > RBG-16-58-11. The sequence continues at coordinate 17,034 of JADMJT010000028.1, read as the reverse complement.
CATCGTCTAATTTAACCGATTGCAGCATGTCGTCCACAATCTCTCCGGCGCAGGCTAGGTTGCCCCCAAAAAGGAATAAAGATATTAATATTATTAATATATTATTCAATGGCATGTTTAAATAACTTAAAGTAATTTATAGACGTAGATTGCCCAACTTCATCAACCGGAATATCACGAAGCCTGGCAATTTCCTCGGCCACATGTTTCACCCAAGCCGGTTCGTTTGTCTTGCCTCGGTACGGTGTAGGCGCCAGATAGGGCGAGTCGGTTTCGATCAGCATTCTCTCCAGCGGGATGCGTTTTGCGACGTCCTTCAATGCGAGCGCTTTTTTGAAGGTGACAATGCCCGAAAATGAAATATAAAACCCCAATTCCATCGCCTGTTCCGCCACCTCCCAGCTTTCGGTAAAGCAATGCATAACCCCACCTGCTTCCCCTGCTCCCTCTTCTTGCATAATTCGGATCGTGTCCGCCGCTGCTTCGCGCGTATGGATTATGAGGGGTTTGCCGGTTTCGCGCGCGGCGCGAATATGGGTGCGAAAGCGTTCACGCTGCCATTCCAGATCGCCCTTGAGGCGAAAATAATCGAGGCCGGTTTCGCCGATCGCCACGATGCGCGGGTGATCCGCTAATTTCACCAGTTCAGCCACGGTAGGCTCGGGGGTTTCTTGATAATCGGGGTGTACCCCGACCGAGGCGAATAGATTGGAATGGGCCTCGGCCAAGGCCCTAACCTTGGGAAAATCGGGCAAATCGACCGATACGCACAAGGCATGGGACACCTGGTTCGCCGCCATATTGGCGAGGAGTTGGGGGAGATTTTCCGCCAGCTCCGGAAAGTCGAGGTGGCAATGGGAATCAATGAACATGGGGAATGGCGTGCTAGGAAAACGCCATTATATCGGGCTAACGCCTAATTACATCGTGTGTGTAGGCCGTGTTGATTTCAACGAGCCGCCCAACAGGCCTTCGATCTTGTTGCGTGCGGCGTTGCCGCTTTCGTTGGCGGCGAATTCCACACCGATGCCCTGGGTTTTGCCGCCTTGCGCACCAGCAGGCGTGATCCACACCACGCGTCCGGCCACCGGCAATTTACTCGGATCGGTCATGAGCGTGAGCAACATGAATACCTCGTCGCCGATGCGGTAGACCTTATTGGTTGGGATAAAAATACCGCCGTACTTAAGATAGGGCATATAGGCGGCATACAGCGCGGACTTTTCCTTGATGCTAAGCGACAGCACGCCGGGGCGCGCACCGCCTGCAGGACTCAGTTTAGGGGCTTCTTCCGCCATGTCTAATTCACCGCTGTGAGATAACTGAGCAGCACGCTCTCCAAGAGCAGCTGCGGGTTAAGGGGGTGCTGCAAGCGCCGCTTAATCTGCGCCAATTCACGCGCGAAATGTTGCACGCGGGGTAAGTTAACCCGCGCCGCCAATTCCTGCAAGCCGGGCGCGAAGTCCAAGTTATAGCGCACGTGTTTTGCGAGCCGACTGCTGACCAAATCGTATAGCCACTTTTGCAGCCAATCGAAACGCGCCGCCAAATCAGCGCGCGCGCCCTGCTCTGCCAAAGCCAGCCAATTGAGTTGCTTCGGCGCTTGCAACGCAGAGAGGAAAAGGCGGCGTTCCTTGAGGTAGTCGGCATCGGCAAAATCGCGCGCCAGCAGCGGCGCCCCCCCCGCCAGGGCTAAGCACAATTCGGCCTCGTTTATACCCTGATCTTTGAGCCAGGCGGCGGCTAGGGCCGGGCTGGGTTGAGGCATGCTGAGCGAAAAGCTGCGGCTTTTGATGGTGGGTAACAAAAAGTGCGGCTGGTGTGACACCAACAGAAAATGCGTATTGGGGCTGGGCTCTTCTAAAGTCTTGAGCAGCGCATTAGAGGCAGCAGGATTGAGCGTCTCGGCCGGGTGAATCACCACCACTCTGCTCCCCGCCCGATGGCTGGATAGATTAACGAAGTCGGCTAAGGCGCGCACTTGGGCGATATTGATCTCGCGCCGCTTGCGCGTGGGAGGGCCATCTTCCGCTGCGCCCTCCTCTTCTCCCGTGAGCGGCTCCAACAAACGAAAATCCGGATGACTGTCCTGGGCCAGCCAATGGCATGCGACGCACTGACCACAGGCATGACCGTCGCTAGACGGCGTTTCGCACAGCAAGGCCTGGGCAAATGCCAGCGCGAAATCACGTTTGCCAATACCGCGCGGGCCTTCGAGCAGTAAGGCGTGGGGCAAGCGCTCGGGTTGTGCGCTTAGGCCTTGCCACAAGGGAACGAGCCAGGGGTGCATCATGCCAGTGCTTCCAATAGCGGTGCCAGCTCGGCTTGAATTTCGGCGATGGAACGGCTGCTGTTTATCACACGGATGCGCTGTGAATGCGCCGCCGCGCGATCGAGATAGGCTGTACGCACGCGCGCGAAAAAGTCCTGTTTTTCCTGTTCGAAGCGGTCGAGCGACATATTGTGTGATAAACGCTCACGGCTGATTTCCAGCGGCACATCGAAGAGCAAGGTGAGATCCGGTTGCAGCCCGCTTTGCACCCAATTTTCTAAGGTCTGCAAGCGTTCCAGCGCGATGCCGCGTCCCCCGCCTTGATACGCGAAGGTGGCATCGGTGAATCGATCCGAAAGCACCCAGATGCCTTTTTCCAGTGCGGGCACAATGACTTTGTCGATATGTTCACGGCGCGAGGCGAACATGATCAGCGTCTCGGTCTCGGTGTGCATCTTTTGCGATAACACAAGGTCGCGCAGCATTTCGCCCAAGGGGGTGCCGCCTGGTTCGCGCGTTACGATCACCTGATGCCCCATTGTGCGTAAGCGTTCGGCGATAAAAGACAGGTGCGTGCTCTTGCCCGCGCCGTCGATTCCCTCCAAGGTAATGAATTTTCCGTGGGGCATTTATTTTTGATTTCGTTGGTAGCGATTAACCGCTTGGTTGTGCTGCGCCAGCGTGCTGGAAAATTGATGCAAACCATTACCGCGCGCCACAAAGTATATGGCTTTAGTATCTGCCGGGTGCAGCGCCGCTTGTAGCGCCCCTAAGCCTGGCATCGCGATGGGCGTTGGCGGCAAGCCGGCGCGCGTGTAGGTATTGTAGGGCGTATCAGTGAGCAAGTCGCGGCGGCGCAGGTTGCCGTCGAAGGATTCACCCAGGCCGTAGATCACCGTTGGGTCGGTTTGCAGCAGCATGCCGATGCGCAAACGGTTGACGAACACTCCGGCGATCATCGGCCGCTCAGCGGCCTGGCCGGTTTCTTTTTCCACGATCGAAGCCATGATCAATGCCTCATCCGGCGTGGCATAGGGCAGGTTTGGCGCGCGATCGCGCCAGGCATTCTCCAAGTGCGTTTGCATCAGCTTGTGTGCGCGGGCTAGGATCGCGCGATCGCTCATGCCGCGGCTAAAAAAATAAGTGTCCGGGAAGAAACGTCCTTCTGGATGCTGATTGGAGAAACCAAGCATGGCCATGATTTCGCCCGGGCTAAGGCCTTGTGTTTCATGCCGCAAGCCCGGCTCACGATCCAAGGCCTGGCGCATCTGCTGGAAGGTCCAACCCTCGATGAACGTCACCTCGCTTTGGGTGACATCGCCCTTGTTGAGCTTCTGCAATAACTCCCACGGCGTGAGCGCCGCTGCAAGCGCGTAATTGCCGGCCTTGAAGGCCGTGCGTTTGCCGGACAAACGCGCCACCCAGGTGAAGATGAGCGGATATTCGATCACCCCTGCCTGAGCAAGCTGTTGTGCTACACCCCGCACGCTGGCGCCGGATTTGACGTTGAACTCGAATGGGGTGGTCGGCAGCGGAGACGGCGTTGTCAAGTAATGCGCAATCCATCCGCCAGCGACGATCGCCAAAACGATCAACCCAAGAAATGCGCGCTTAAGCAGTTTCGTTCTCCAGGAGGCGCTGCATCAGTACCGCAGTGGGGCCCAGCGGGATGGCATGCACGCCAATCTCTCGTACCGGCCACACACCGATGACGCTATTGCATAAGAAGACTTCTTCCGCTTGGAGCAGAGCCTTCAATGAAAGGTTGCTTACTTCCGCTACGAGATCGCATTGCGGTGCAAAAGCTAAAATGCGCTCACGTTGTAGGCCGGCCACACCACAGGCACTCAAATCAGGTGTCAGTAATGTATTGCCCTGGCGCATGAAAATATTGGCCATGGTGCCTTCCACTACCCAGCCTTCAACATCCAGCATCAAACCTTCCGCGGTGTCTGGGTCACTCCATTCCATGCGCGCCAGCACGTTTTCCAGACGATTGAGATGCTTGATGCCGGCCAGACGCGGCTGATGGCACATGCGCATTTCACACACATGCAGCTTCACCCCCTCGTGCCAGAAATGCGCCGGATAAACCGGCAAGGGTGAGGTGAGCACCACGCGATTGGGAGAAACAGAATCCGGCACGCCATACCCGCGTCCGCCTTCGCCGCGCGACACGACGATTTTCACTACGCAATCGGGGATCTCGCGTGCAAGCAGGGCAATTTCCTGCTCCAAGGTGGATCGTGCCGGGCACAAAAAATCCAAGGCCTGACAATCGGCTTCGAGCTTGCGATATTGCCCTAGCCAGCAGTTAACGCGGCCATCGCGCATGCGCATCGTGCGGAACACGCCATCGCCATACATGAAGCTACGGTCCATGACATGAATTGAGTTCCCTTGCTGGCCGTTGATGATGATCATAAAAAGTCGGCGCTATTATTTTTTGGTTTGAAGTGCTTATATTCCGGTACTTCGGGCTTTCTGTCGAGTACCGATATCGGGATAACGCAGCAAAATGTTCTTAGAAAGGGAGATTGAGTGCGCGCAATAAGCCTTTTGCCTTGGCGCGCGTTTCTTGCAATTCGCGCTCAGGAATGGAATCCGCCACGATACCACCCCCCGCCCAGAAGCTGAGATGCCCCGCTTGCAGCATGAAACTACGAATCAGAATGTTTAAATCCATACTCCCGTCATGATTCAGATAACCCATGCTGCCGGTGTAGGCGAGGCGGGGCGCAAGCTCCAATTCACGCAGGATTTGCATGCAACGTATCTTCGGGCAGCCGGTGATAGTGCCGCCGGGAAAGAGTGCGCGAAGGGTATCAACTGGGCTGATCTCCGGCCTTAATTCGCCCCGTACGGTGGATTCCAAATGATGCACATGCGCATAAGTCGCGACATCGAGTAAGGCGGGTACGGTCACGCTGCCCGGTTTGCAAATTCGGCCCAGATCATTGCGCTCCAGGTCCACCAACATGATGTGCTCAGCCCTTTCTTTCGCAGTGGAAAGTAATTGCGCTTTGAGCTGTAAATCTTGCGTCGGATCAGTCGAACGCGGATGAGTGCCGGCAATGGGCCGTGTTTCGATGACACCATGGCGAACGCGCACGAGCCGCTCAGGCGATGAACTGACGATATGCGCGTCATTCCCCAAATTAGCCAGACCGCCGAAAGGTGCCGGATTGCTCTGCGTCAAGGCATGATAAAGCCCGCCGGCATCGCCTTGCAGCTGTCCTTGCCAGCGCCGCGCCAAATTGACCTGGAACACATCTCCTTCTTGAATGTAGCGTTTAATCTGCGCAACACCGTTTAAGTACTGTTCCGGCGCTTCTTCCACCAGCGCATGACAAGCAATCTCTGTGGCGGTATAGGGCGGCGAATGCGTGATGTCGTGTTTGATTAATTCGAGCAATTCGGCGTGCGCGGGCTCGCTGTAGAGATAGGTCGTGTCGTGCTCGTGATCGACCATGATGGCTGCTGGCACGCGCGCCGCGAAGCCCACGGGAAAATCAGAGCCTATGTCGCGTGGTAGTACGCTGGCTTCGATCTCATGCAACAGCTCATAACCGAGATACACAAACCAGCCGCCGTGGAAGGGCAGCCAGCTTGCCTTGCTATCGGGGTCATGTGCGCTGTTTTCTGCGTGCCAAGCAGCATCGAGTTGGTCTAGAAATACGCTAGGCTGGCCCAGGCGATGAATGATTTGTCGCATCGGGAATGCGAACAAAATATCCCAGCCAGGCGTTCCGCCCAAAGTTTGCAGCAAAAATGGATAGCGATCTGGCTGAGCGGCATAGAGCCGGAACAGATCGACGGGGTATGGGAGGCTGCTAAAGGGCATATCCCCGCCCCGTCCAGGGTATGTAACTCGCGCAGCGAGTCAGTTTCCCTCTCCCCCGCTTGCGGGGGAGAGCTAGGAGAGGGGGGGCGCTCATGGTATGGCTCATCTTCAGGCGGCTACGCCATGAGCGCTATACTTTTTTAAATACGAGGGTCGCGTTGGTGCCACCGAAGCCAAAGGAATTGGATAAGGCGGCATCGATATTCATTTTGCGTGCGGTATTCGGCACATAATCCAGGTCGCAAGCCGGATCTTGATCGGCCAGATTGGCGGTGGGGGGGGCGATCTGGTCGCGTATCGCCAACACGGTGAACACCGCTTCAATCCCCCCCGCCGCGCCTAGCAAGTGGCCAGTCATGGATTTGGTAGAGCTGACGGCCAATTTTTGGGCATGTTCGCCGAAAAATAGTTTTACCGCTTTGGTTTCGGCAATATCACCCAGTGGGGTGGAGGTGCCGTGTGCATTGATGTACTGGATATCCTCCACGCGCAATTGCGCGCTTTGCATCGCATTGCGAATGGCGCGCGCCGCGCCCGAGCCGTCTTCCAGGGGCGCTGTCATGTGGTAAGCGTCGGAACTCATGCCGTAACCAGCGAGCTCGCAGTAAATTTTTGCACCGCGTGCGCGGGCTCGCTCATATTCTTCCAGTACCACGACCCCCGCACCCTCTCCTAGCACGAAGCCATCACGTCCGGTATCCCAGGGGCGACTGGCCGTCGCCGGATCATCATTGCGCGTGGACAGTGCTTTTGCCGAAGCGAAGCCGCCAATGGCTAAGGGACATACACACGATTCTGATCCCCCCGCGATCATTACATCCGCATCGCCGTGCTCAATCAGACGGGCCGATTCACCAATGCTGTGATTTCCGGTTGCGCACGCGCTGACGCACGCCAGGTTGGGCCCCTGGAAGCCATACATAATCGACAGATTGCCTGAGATCATGTTGATGATCGATGCCGGAATAAAGAAGGGCGATATCCGGCGCGGGCCGTTAGCGAGATATTCTTTATGCGTATCTTCAATGAAAGGTAGGCCGCCGATGCCGGAGCCAATATTGATGCCGATGCGCTCCGCATCCTGTGGTTTGGCTTCCAGCCCAGCATCCTTGATGGCCTGCACGCCCGCCGCGATGCCGTAGTGGATGAAAATATCCATCCGCCGCGCTTCTTTGGGGGAGAGGTATTGCGCCACGTCGAAGCCGCGTACCTCCCCTGCGATTTGGGAAGCAAAGCCGCTTGCATCGAATTTGGTAATCCGGGTGATGCCGGATTTTCCGGCCACGATATTAGCCCAGGCCTCATCTACCGAATTACCGACCGGCGAGATAATGCCGAGCCCCGTGACGACTACTCTGCGTCTGGACAAGCTGGCTCCAAATTGTAGTGGGAGATAAAGAGGTTGTTACTTGGAGTGGGCAGAGACGTAATCGACGGCTTGTTTAACAGTGGTGATCTTCTCAGCTTCTTCATCCGGAATTTCGCAATCAAATTCTTCTTCCAGTGCCATGACCAACTCAACGGTGTCGAGCGAATCAGCACCCAAGTCATCCACAAACGAGGATTCGCTTTTCACTTCGGTTTCGTTGACGCCCAATTGCTCGGCAACGATTTTCATTACGCGTTGTTCTACGTTTTCCATCTAATTCCCCTTCTTTCGATGTATTAGAAAAGCGGCGGTATTCTACCAAAAAATAGCGCCCCCAACCAAACTGGATATTAAGTCGTTCTATTCCATATACATGCCGCCGTTGACATGGAGTGTGACGCCGGTGATATAGGCAGCTTTAGGCGAAGCCAGGAAAGCCACCGCAGCGGCGATGTCTTCCACATTACCCAAGCGTCCCAGTGGGATATGCCCTACCAATGCTTCGCGTTGGGCATCGCCTAAAGCACGAGTCATATCCGTGTCGATGAAACCGGGCGCCACGCAGTTGACCGTGATGTTGCGGCTGCCGATTTCGCGCGCGAGTGATTTAGAAAAGCCCATGATGCCTGCCTTGGCGGCGGCGTAATTGGTTTGCCCCGCATTACCCATCGACCCCACCACGGAGGCAATGCTGATGATGCGTCCGTGCCTCGCCTTCATCATCGCCTTCAATACGGTTTGGCTCATGCGGAAAACAGACTTGAGGTTGGTTTCCATAATGTCATCCCACTCCGCGTCCTTCATGCGCATGAGCAAGTTGTCGCGCGTGATGCCAGCGTTGTTGACCAGAATGGAGACTTCTCCAAATTGAGCGCGGATGGTCGTCATGGCCTGCTCGATCTCGGCTGCGTCATTCACATTGAGTTTAATCCCAGCACCCTTGAATTGATTGTCGGTCAGGTACTGACTGATGGCTTGCGCGCCGTTTTCGCTGGTAGCGGTGCCAATCACGGCCGCACCTTGGCGCCCCAACTCCAAGGCGCACGCTTGACCGATGCCACGACTAGCACCGGTGACTAAGGCGATTTGACCTTGCAGCATACTTACTCCTCCAGCGGTTTAAGATAAAAGCGACTGTTTTTATATTAACAAATAAGATTAAATACATATTGCAACTTATTGTTTTATAAGTTCTTCAATTGAAGACTTATCAATCAACGCATGCTGCTTCATTTCTGCGGCGATACGCTTGTTGAGCCCCACTAATACTTTGCCGGGACCGCATTCGGCAGCGAGTTGTACGCCGTCTTGCGCCATGTTGGTGATGGTTTCGACCCAGCGCACCGGGCGATGCAATTGTCTCACTAGCGCGGCCTTGATCGCTGCCGGGTCATCAAAACTGGCCACATCGGCATTTTGCAGGACGGGCACCTTGGGCCGGACGACGTTAACGGATTCAAGGTATTGAGCCAACCGGTCTGCCGCAGGCTGCATCAGCGCGCAATGCGAGGGTACCGAGACTGGAAGCGGGAGCGCGCGCTTGGCGCCTTTTGCTTTGGCTAATGCCATGCCGCGTTCGACCGCGGCTTTATTGCCGGCAATCACGACTTGGCCAGGCGAATTGAAATTTACTGCTTCCAGTACCTCATTCTCTGCGGCTTCAGCACACACGGCTTTCACGACCTCATCGTCCAGGCCGAGAATGGCGGCCATCGCCCCGACTCCTTCGGCCACTGCTTCCTGCATCACTTGGGCGCGAAAACGCACCAGCGGCAGTGCATCGGTGAAGCTAATCGCGCCCGCCGCGGTGAGGGCGCTATATTCCCCCAAGCTATGCCCAGCCATGACGCTGGGGACTGCACCGCCCATTTCGAGCCAGGTACGATAGACGGCGATCCCTGCGGTGAGCATCACCGGTTGCGTGTTGACGGTCTGGTTTAAGGCTTCAGCCGGGCCCTCGCTCACCAAGGCCCAGAGGTCTTGTTTGAGGATGTCGGACGCTTCGGTGAACGTATCGCGCACGGCCTGGAGGCCATCGAATCCAGCCATCATGCCCACCGATTGCGAACCTTGACCGGGAAAAACAAAAGCAAATTTCATATCGAAGAAACCTTTTAGAACTGTACCAACACCGAACCCCAAGTAAAGCCGCCGCCGAACGCTTCCATCAACACCGTTTCGCCGCGCTTGATGCGCCCATCACGCACTGCGGTGTCGAACGCCAAGGGAATGGACGCGGCGGAGGTGTTGCCGTGGGTGTCCACCGTGACCACCACCCGGTCCATGCTCATGCCAAGCTTTTTGGCAGTAGCCTGGATGATGCGGATGTTGGCCTGATGCGGCACCAGCCAATCAATCTGGCTTTTTTGCATGCCATTCGCGGCCAAGGTTTCGTCGACGATGGCATCCAGGGTATTCACCGCCATTTTAAACACCGCGTTGCCTTCCATTTGGATCACGGATTTTTTGGCATAACCTGCCGAGGGCCCGGCTGGCACTTTGAGCAGTGCCTCGTGGCGGCCATCCGCGTGCAAATGGGTGGAAATGATGCCGGGTGTATCCGATGCTTGCAGCACCACCGCCCCGGCGCCATCGCCCCACAGAATGCAATTCGTGCGGTCATTCCAATCGGTGATGCGGGAAAGCGTTTCAGCCCCGATTACCAATACGTTTTTACATTGGCCGGAACGGATGAATTGTTCCCCGCTGGCCAGCGCATAAACGAAGCCGCTGCAGACCGCTTGCAGATCGAATGCCGGGCAGCCGTTGGTGATGCCGAGTTTTTGCTGCACCAAGCAAGCCGTGCTGGGAAAAATGAAATCCGGCGTGGTGGTGGCGAGCACGAGCAAATCGATTTGATTCGGTTCGAGGCCTGCCGCATCCAAGGCGGCGCGCGCCGCGGCCAGGGCGAGATCACTGGTGTTTTCATTTTCTGCGGCGATGTGGCGCTCGCGAATACCGGTGCGCGCGACGATCCAATCATCCGACGTTTCAACGCGCTTTTCCAAGTCGGCGTTAGTCAGAATGTGCGCAGGCAGATAGCTGCCGGTGCCGATAATGCGTGCGTAAGTCATGCGGCTTGTTGCGGGTGTTCGATCGCCATCTGCTCGGTGATGCGGCGCAGCACGCCGCCCCGGCATTCTTCGATGGCGCGGTTAATGGCAAATTGCAAGGCGTAGCTGTCGGCGCTGCCATGGCTTTTAATCACGATACCGCGCAGACCCAGCAAACTCGCGCCGTTATAGCGGCGATGATCGACGCGCTGTTTGAAGCGTTTTAGCACGGGCCAGGAAATGGCAGCGGCAAATTTCGAAAATAGTCCATGTTGATATTCCTCGCGTAGGAAAGTCCCCATCATTTGCGCCAGCCCTTCGGAGGCTTTCAGTGCGACATTGCCGACGAAACCATCGCATACCACCACGTCGGTGGTGCCTTTGTAGATGTCATCCCCTTCCACATTGCCGTGAAAACGCAGATGACTCTGGCGCAAGAGTTCGGCGGCTTCCTTCACGACATCGTTACCCTTGGTGGCTTCCGAACCGATATTCAACAGCCCAACGCTCGGCCGCGGATTATTCTCCACGGCGGAGGCCAACATCGCGCCCATCACGGCGAATTGCAGTAAATGTTCGGCGCTGCAATCCACGTTCGCGCCCAAATCGAGCACGTAAGCGCGGCCTTTCAAGGTGGGTAGCACGGTGCAAATTGCCGGGCGATCGACCCCGGGCAGGGTTTTTAATACGAAACGCGAAATCGCCATCAGTGCGCCCGTATTACCGGCGCTCACTGCTGCATGGGCTTCGCCCGATTTCACCAAATCGATCATGACCCGCATCGAGGAGTCTTTTTTATTGCGCATCGCAATCGCTGGCGGGTCATCCATGGTGACCACTTCGGTGGCTTGATGGATGCGTAGGCGAGGGCCGACCGTGCGCTTGTGGGCCGCTAATTCAGCCTCCAAAGCATCGCGCAGACCGACCAGGATGATATTGACCTCAGGGTCGCGGTCAAGCACCGCGAGCGCGGCGGGAACCGTCACATGGGGGCCGTGATCGCCCCCCATGGCATCAATTGCAACAGTTATGTCCATTGAATCGCTAGCGCAGCTTGCACCAGCAGGAAAAGAACTTATTCGCCTTTGGCTTTCAGCACTTTTTTGCCACGGTAGTAACCGCTGGGGCTGATGTGATGACGCATATGCACCTCACCGGTGGCGGGTTCGACGGCCAGCGGCGGGTTGGTCAGGAAGTCGTGCGAACGATGCATGCCACGCTTCGACGGGGATTTCTTGTTTTGTTGAACAGCCATGTTACGTACTCCTTAATCAATCATTCTTTATAGGACTTCAACCGGGCCAAAGCGGCGAACGGATGAAGCTTCCCGGTTTCACTTAATCCGGCGCTGGCTTTGCATTCCCCTACCGGGTGCAGCGGCGCCATCGGCAGCACCAGTAGGATTTCCTCTTCCACCAAGTCTGCCACCGGTAAATCTTGTTGCGCCATTATCCGATCTGGCGCTTCTGGATCGTCGTCTTGCAGCAATTGCACATCGTTGGTGAGCAGCAATACCGCATCTACTTGCAGCGCATAATTCATCGGTTCTAAACAACGCTGACAAATCATTTGTAACATGCCGCTGACTTGGCATCGCAAACACGGTTCACCTTCTTCATTCAGATAACCCGTTAGTCGATATGCGACTGTGCCTGCGTCGGATGCCAAACCATCCTTCAGCCGACCCATACTGGCAACTGAAAGATTGCCCGCCAGGCTTTGCCGCCCTCGTGCAAACTTTAGCGGATCGGTTACGACCTGTTCAGACATGAGGCGCGCATGATACAATTTTGAGCTTTCGCTGTCAAAACCAGAGTTTACGCGTGTTCAAGAAAATCTTAGTGGCCAATCGGGGGGAGATCGCGGTACGCATCGTGCGTGCGTGCTCCGAGATGGGGATAAAATCGGTCGCGATCTACACCGACGCCGATCGCCATGCCCTGCACGTAAAAAAAGCCGATGAAGCCTACAACCTGGGCTCCGATCCGGTCGTGGGCTATCTCAACGCACATAATATCGTGAATCTCGCTGTCGCCTCAGGCTGCGATGCGCTGCACCCCGGTTATGGTTTTTTGTCGGAAAACCCGCAACTTGCAGAAATTTGCGCGCGGCGCGGCATTAAATTCATCGGCCCGGACGCTTCCGTCATCAGCCAGATGGGCGACAAGATCGCTGCGCGCCAAGCCATGATCAAGGCCGGCATCCCGGTCATTCCCGGCTCCGAAGGCAACTTGGGTTCGGTCGAAGAGGCAGTGCAGCTAGCCAAGAAAATCGGCTATCCCGTCATGCTCAAAGCCACCAACGGCGGCGGCGGGCGCGGCATCCGGCGCTGTAATTCTGAGGAGGAGTTGCTCAAGAATTACGACCGCGTGGTGTCTGAGGCGAGCAAAGCCTTTGGTAAGCCGGAAGTGTTTCTGGAAAAGGCGGTGGTCAATCCGCGCCACATCGAAGTCCAAGTGCTGGGCGATAGCCAGGGCAATGTCATTCATTTATATGAGCGCGATTGCTCGATCCAGCGCCGCAACCAGAAGCTGATCGAAATCGCACCCTCGCCTCAGCTCACCGAATTGCAGCGCAACTATATCGGCAAGCTCGCAGTGCAGGCGGCAAAGGCGGTGAAGTACGTCAATGCGGGCACCATCGAGTTTCTGCTGGATTCGGAAAATCAGTTCTATTTTATGGAGATGAATACCCGGCTGCAGGTGGAACACACCGTGACCGAGACCATCACCGGCGTGGACATTGTGCAGGAGCAGATTCGCATCGCCAGCGGCCTGCCGTTGCAATACAAGCAAGCGAACGTCAGCTATCGCGGCTTTGCAATGGAGTTCCGCATTAATGCGGAAGACCCGAAGAACGACTTTCTACCTAGCTTCGGCCGCGTCACGCGTTACTATGCGCCGGGGGGGCCTGGCGTGCGGATCGATGCGGCGATGTATACCGGCTATGTGATTCCGCCCTACTACGATTCCATGTGCGCCAAGCTCACGGTGTGGAATCTGTCCTGGGAAGGCGTGATCGCGCGGGGTCGACGTGCCTTAAACGATATGACGGTGTATGGCGTCAAAACGACTATTCCGTATTATCTGGAGATATTGCAGAATCAGGAATTTCGTGACGGCCGCTTCGATACCAGCTTCGTGGAGATGCATCCCGAGTTGATTCAATACGACACGCCGCGCCACAAAGATTTATTGGCGGCTGCGATTGCCAGTGCTATCGCGGCACATGAAGGCCTGTAGCTAGCCTGTTTATAAACAGTTCCAACGAAATTTTAGAGTCATAAAAATGCCTAAGATACACATTACCGAACTCGTGTTGCGCGATGGCCATCAATCACTGATTGCGACCCGCATGCGTTTGGATGACATGCTGCCCATCCTGCCTCGGCTTGACAGCGCCGGTTTCTGGTCGATCGAAGCCTGGGGCGGCGCCACGTTTGATGCTTGCGTGCGATTCCTGCGCGAAGATCCCTGGGAGCGCCTCAAAACGTTGCGCAAGCACCTACCCAATTCGCGCATTCAAATGTTGCTCAGAGGCCAGAATCTGCTGGGCTATCGGCACTACCCGGATGATGTGGCGCGCGCTTTTGTACAAAAATCTGCCGACAATGGCGTGGACGTATTCCGCATCTTTGATGCGATGAATGACTTGCGCAATATGCGCGTCTCGATCGAAGCCGTGAAAAAAGCCGGTAAACATGCCGAAGGCGCGATCTGCTATACCACCAGCCCGGTGCATGATATTCCACACTTCGTGGCGCTGGCTAAAGAACTCGAAACCATGGGCTGCGACACGGTGGCCATCAAAGACATGGCGGGCTTGCTCACGCCCTATACCACCGCCGAGTTGGTGAAAGCGATGAAAGCCGCGGTGAAAATGCCAATTCATTTGCATAGCCACGCTACATCTGGTCTGTCCGCGATGAGTTTCCTCAAGGGTGTGGAAAACGGCGCCACGATGCTGGACACCTGCAACTCCTCATTTGGCGAGGGTGCGAGCCACTCGTCCACCGAGAGCATTGTCGCCGCCCTCGCCGACACCGAATATGATACCGGGCTAAATTTGGGGCAGTTGCAAGAAATCACCGCCTATTTCCGCGAAGTCCGCAAAAAATATTGGCAGTACGAAAGCGCCTTTACTGGCGTCGATACCCGCGTGCTGGTGAATCAAGTGCCGGGCGGCATGATCTCCAACCTCTCCAACCAATTAAAAGAGCAAGGTTCGCTCAATCGCATGGATGAAGTGCTGGCCGAGATTCCCCGCGTGCGCGAAGACTTGGGCTTTCCGCCCCTGGTCACGCCCACGTCGCAAATCGTCGGCACCCAAGCCGTCCTCAATGTGCTGACCGGCGGGCGCTACAAAACCATCACCACCGAAGTGAAGCACTATTTACAAGGTCAATACGGTAAAGCGCCCGGCACGATCAATCAGGAAGTGAGAAGCCTCGCTATAGGCAGCGCAGATATCATCGCATGCCGCCCTGCCGATAAACTGGATCCCGAGCTCGATAAATTGCGTGGCGAAATCGAAGGCTTGGCCAAGTCCGAGGAAGATACGCTGACCTATGCGATGTTCCCGGATCTGGCGCGCACCTTTTTCCAAGAGCGCGCGGCGGGCACGCTCAAGGCCGAGCCCTTGCTATCGAAAGAAGCGGCGCAACCCGGTTCCAATCGTTACGCGCCGAATGAATTCAAAATCACGTTGCACGGCGAGACCTATCACATCAAACTCACCGGCAGCGGCCAGGCCGGGGAAGATCAACGCCCATTCTATGTATCGGTCGATGGGGTAAACGAGGAAGTCTTCGTCGAAACCTTAAGTGAGATTGAAGTGGGCGCCACCGGCTCCAACGGTAGCCGCGCCAAAACTAAATCCACCGAGACCTCGAGCGGCCGCCCCCGCCCGGCCCACCAAGGCCATGTCACCACCGCCATGCCGGGCACCATCGTCGATGTGCTGGTGGAAACCGGCAAGAAAGTGAAAGCGGGCGATCCCGTGCTGGTGATCGAAGCCATGAAAATGGAAAACGAAGTGCAAGCGCCGGTCTCCGGCACGGTGATCGGCGTGTTCGTGAAAAAAGGCGACTCGGTTACGCCAGATGAGTCGCTGGTTGAAATTCAACCTGAATCCTAAGATGAAACTCGCGCAGCGAGCCTACGTCCCTCTCTCCTGCTTGCGGGAGAGAGCTAGGAGAGAGGGTATCAGGCATGGGGAATTTCTTTGCCAGGGTTTGTTGTGCAATTAGTCCTTGCTTCCTCCTCCCCCTACCGGCGCGAATTGCTCGCGCGGTTGCAAATCCCATTCGAGGTCATGTCACCTGACGTCGATGAAACCACCCTAGCAAATGAAGCTCCGCAAGATACCGCGCTGCGCCTGGCGCAACTCAAAGCGCGCGCAGTGGCGGAGAAATTTCCCGACGCCCTCATCATCGGCTCCGATCAAGTTGCGCTGCTCAATGGGCGGCAACTCGGAAAGCCGCATACCTTCGAGAATGCCAAGCAACAACTGCTCGCAGCCAGCGGCCAGGCCGTGGTGTTCCATACCGCGCTGTGTTTGCTCAATAGCCGTAGCGGCAATATGCAAGCATGTGTGATGCCCATCACCGTCAGATTTCGTAAGCTCAGCGAAGACCAAATCGAGCGCTATCTGCAAAAGGAGCAACCTTACAATTGCGCCGGCAGTGCGAAGTCGGAAGGCTTGGGCATTGCACTGATCGAGCGCTTCGAAGGCGATGATCCGAATGCGCTGGTTGGGCTGCCGCTGATCGCCTTGGTGGGCATGCTGAATAAGGAAGGTGTGGCTGTCCCATAGTGAGCTCCGGCACGCTGTATCTCATCCCCTCCCCTTTGGGCGAAACCGCGCTCGATACGATTCTGCCAGCGCAAGTACGCGCCATTGCGGCGAGATTAGATACCTTTGTCGTCGAGCACCCCAAGACCGCGCGCGCGTTTCTGAAACAAATCGGAACGCACACACCCTTGCAGCAATTGAATCTGCTGGTGCTCGACGAGCACACGCCCGAAACCGAATTGGCAACGTTGCTTGCCCCCCTGCTGGCGGGAAAAGATGTCGGTCTCATTTCGGAAGCAGGTTGCCCTGCCGTCGCGGACCCCGGCTCGAATCTGGTGCGGCTCGCGCACCAGAAAAAAATCCGCGTCGTGCCCCTGGCCGGGCCTTCTTCGATTTTGCTGTCGCTCATGGCGAGTGGCCTATCCGGTCAGCGCTTTGCCTTCCACGGCTATTTGCCAGTGGATAAACTAGCGCGCAAAAAGAAGCTTCTGGAATTGGAACAAGTTTCCGCTAGCCGCATTGAAACTGAAATCTTTATTGAAACGCCCTATCGCAACCGGCAGATGTTGGAAGCAATCGTGGAAACCTGTAGTGCAACCACCGCGCTATGCGTGGCAGTCGATGTGACGCTGGCAACGGAATGGATACACACCAGAACGATCGTGGAATGGAAAAAACAATTACCGGAAATCGACAAG
The DNA here is from genome assembly GCA_018781585.1 of Burkholderiales bacterium. Lineage (GTDB taxonomy): Bacteria > Pseudomonadota > Gammaproteobacteria > Burkholderiales > Thiobacteraceae > RBG-16-58-11. Next base: position 5 of record JADMJT010000028.1, on the reverse strand, counting down.
CGGCC
>JADMJT010000033.1 GCA_018781585.1 Burkholderiales bacterium | reverse complement strand
ATAAAGTCAGCAACGTCACCATCTACACCTTCCTCTATCCCATCGCCGAGCTGCATCCCGATGCTGAACGCAAAGCCAAGCTGGTGTGGTGTAGCGAAGACCGCGCCAAAGCCTGGGACGAGTTGATGCTCAATGGCAAAGAGCCTGCCGCATCGGATAAGCCCTGCGAAGTTCCGTTCCAAGCCATTCAGGAAATCGCCAAAAAAGCCTGGATCAACGGCACACCGGGTTTGGTTTTCGCCGATGGCAAGCTGGTGCCGGGCGCGATCAAGAGCTTTCAGATCGAGCGCAACCTCGGCGTGAGCCAGCCCAAAGCAGCGGCAGTGCAAAGCAAGAATTGAAGTAGCACCTGGCGCGAGAATGAAAACGAAGGTTTTGTAGCGCCGGCATCCCTGCCGGCAATGCTTCGTTGATAGGCCGACAGTAGAGTGTGCCGCGCGCACCCATTTTGGGCACCGAAGAACGGGCTATCGTCTTTTATTTGGTTAACATAAATCTGGCATTACGCTGCAACAACTCCCTGCTACGGTTAATGACGCAATCATCCTCGATGTCGTCTTAACCGTAGCCACTCTATCGAAGGGAGTCTGTCATGCCTCAACATAAAACCATCATTAGCAAAACAGCCATGCTTGCCGCGTTACTCAGCTTGTCGGCGATCGTATCCGCCAGCGGATATGATGACCAGGATCACCGGGGAAAGAAGTACAGCGATAAGGATAACGCCCATAGCGTGCAGCTCGGTCCGCGCCCCTATTACCTCATTGACGACATGGCGCCTAGCCAACTCAAAACCAAATTGCAAAATTGTGCGAATGGCCCGTTTAAGAAGACCGAGTTTTCGATTGGCCATCGCGGCGCCGCGTTGCAGTTTCCCGAGCATACCAAGCAATCATACGAAGCAGCCGCGCGCATGGGCGCGGGGATTGTCGAGTGCGATGTGACTTTCACCAAGGACAAAGAACTGGTTTGTCGCCATTCGCAATGTGATCTGCACACGACTACCAATATTCTCGACACGCCTCTGGCAGCGAAATGCACCGTGCCGTTTACACCTGCCAACCCCGCCTTGGGCACGCCGGCGAGTGCAAAGTGCTGCACCACCGACATTACGCTCGACGAGTTCAAAACGCTCAAAGGCAAGATGGATGCATCCAATCCGAAAGCCACCACGATTGCCGAGTACATGAACGCCACCCCGAGCTTCCGCACGGATTTATATTCCGCGAACGGTACCTTGATGACGCACAAAGAGAGCATCGAACTGTTTAAAAAATTGGGTGTGAAAATGACGCCGGAGCTCAAGGCAGCCGACGTGGCGATGCCGTATGAAGGCAGCTACACGCAACAGGACTACGCACAGCAAATGATCGACGAGTACAAAGCCGCGGGTGTGGCGCCGGAGAGCGTGTTTGCCCAGTCGTTCAATCTCAACGATGTGCTCTATTGGCTCCAGCATGAACCGGGGTTCGGCAAACAAGCCGTGTACCTCGACGACCGCGTGGATGTACCCGGTGGTTACGCCGCCGCGGTAGCCGGCATGCCCGCGATTGCCGCACAAGGTGTGCAAATTATCGCGCCGCCGATGTGGGCGCTGGTCACGCTCGACGGCAATAAAAAGATTGTGCCTTCGGATTACGCCGTGGCCGCCAAGGCCGCCGGTCTGGATATCATCACCTGGACCCTGGAGCGCTCCGGCCTGCTGAAAAACGGCGGCGGCTACTACTATCAATCGACCACCGATGTCACCAACAACGAAGGCGACACCATGGTCATGCTCGACGTGCTGGCGAAGGATGTGGGCATCCGTGGCCTCTTCTCCGATTGGCCTGCGACGGTAAGCTACTACGCCAACTGCATGAACAAAAAATAATACTGTCCCCTGACAGCGGTAGACAAAAGGCCGGCGCAAGCCGGCCTTTTGTATTTCGAATACCGCATGACCCAAACGGGCTACACATTCGCGCTTTTGATTCACGCGCGCGTCATCGCGCGCACGTAAGGTGGCCAAGTATTTTTTGCCGCGCCGGGAACTATTTAAGCGCACTAGCCCGAACGGGCTACGTTTTAACCGATGTGCAACCGCATGCCGGTAACAGCGCGCTGATAGCCTGAGCGTGCTTACTGAATCAAAGCGCGCGCAGCGATGCCGCGTTGCAAAGCAACAAAGCCACACCCGCCGCGAGGCGGGGCCGGAAAGCCGCGGATCTCGAAGCAGGGGAGTAAAGGGGAGACAGCCGGGTCGCAAGTGAGCATCTCAATCAACCTAAAGGAGTGATTTATATGAAACTGCAACACAAACTACTGGCCTTGGCTGTCATGGGTCTCGCCGCCGCCGCGCCGGCCCAAGCGAAAATCGCCAATGCCACTTCAGGCAATGGTGAACTGTTCCTGTCCGTCTGGCACGACAACGGCACCGCCGTTACGAGTGACGACGTGTCCTACAGCCGCGATCTCGGTACGTTGTTGAACACTTGGGCTGGCGCTGCTGCCCCGTTCGCATTGAACGCCGCTAGAACCACGGCAGGCTATGTGGAGAGCTATCTGGCCGACACTAAATTGGCCAATTTTCTGGGTTCCATGGGCGTTGGCGCGGTGTTGAAATGGAACGTGGTCGGCGGTGATGTGTCTGGTGCAGATCGGGTTTTGACCACCGTCAACGGCGCGGTTGTGGTGCCGTCGCTTGGTAACCTTGCTGCTATTGGCACCGCTATCGATACGCACCTGGCGGCGGTCAATCCCCTGGCGGATACCCAGAATGGTTTCCTCGTGGCTTCGGTGAATGCGGATAACCTGTCCAATACGGCGACGGCATCTAACGGCAACGCCTATTCGGCTGGTGTGATTTGGGGCGCCAACCTTGGCGGCAACACCGCTTTCAACACGACTGCCGGGCTGGGCCAAGAGCTGGATTTCTATATGCTTTATGGGGCCGGTAACGCTGCCGTCTCTACCTCGGTATCAAAGTTCACCGATGCGCTTAATCCCGCGTCTGCCGCAAAGTGGCAGTTGGCCAGCAACGGCACGCTGACCTATAGCATTGCCAACGTGGCAGCGATTCCGGAAGCCGATACCTGGGCCATGTTCGCCGCCGGCCTGCTGGCAGTGGGCGCCATTGCCCGCCGCCGCATGGCTGCCTAAGGCAAGCGCAATACCTGCAACAGAAAGTGACGAAATAGCACAGGGTGCCCGCCCGGTCTTGCCGGGCGGAGCGCCCAACCTTATATAACGCAGCAAATTTAGGAGCTCATCATGCAATTGAAAAAAATCGTATTGGCCTGCGCCGCAGCGCTGACCCTGCCCATGACGGCGCACGCCGTCGCCCCCGCCAACGCCTTCGATACCGCAGGCGCGTTGACGGTGTTCATGTCCGGCGCCACCGCCCCGGACGAATTCCTGCAAGGCATCATGACCGGCATGCTGAATCCGGGTTTTTACAGCTTCACCAACGTCAGCACTGCCGGCACTGAATATCGCGCCTTCCTGGGCGAAATCAAGGCCGATGCCAGCATCCCCGCCAACTTGCACAACCAGAAAATCCTCTTCATCAAGCGCTCGAAGAACGGCTCGGTGTTTGGCGTCAACCCGGTGGCGCGCGACCAAAACATTCAGACCATGAATCTCTCCGCAACCGTTTGCACCAGTGCCCAAAGTGTCGATACTGCCACCGCTCCTTCCGTCCCCACCGATTTTACCAACCCCACCTTCGTTATAAGTTGCCCGACCATCGGCCAAGATCCGTCGCAAGGGAACATCGGTGGTGAAATGAAACCCGATTTCGGCGTGTCCGACGTGAATCCCTTCATGTTCAAGGAACCGTTCAACGTCGAATACCTCGCGACCCAGCTCGCCCCGAATGAAGTCGCCGGCTTGACCGTGCGCTCGGTGAACACCCTGATGATGGGTTACGCCACCACGGCGGCGGTTCCCGAGACCACCATCCTCTCCAAAGCCGACTATGCCGGCATGCTCTCCAAAAACATCAAGCAATGGAGCAAGGTGGGCGCGACCATGCCTGCCGGTAAAGACGGCGTAGTGGTGTGCCGCCGCTGGCCCGGTTCCGGCACCCAGACCAGCTACAACTGGTACTTCAATAATTTCCCCTGCACTTCAGCCTCCGCCACTTCCGGCGTCTCCGGCGATGTAGCACCAGGTCGCATGGACGAGAGCTTCGGTTTTGCCAGCTATGTCAACGGCGATGGCAGCGGCGTCGACGCGGCCAACTCGATCGGCATCGATCCGTCTGCGGGCTACACCATCATCGAGAACTCCGGTTCCGGCGACGTGCGCAAGTGCTTGAAGGCCGCGCAAGCCGGCACCAAGTACAGCTTCAAGGGTGAAGACAACCTGTTTTACGAAGCTGACTTCAGCATCGGCGCCGGTGGCTATGGCGCGATCGCCGTGCTGTCCTTGGATAGCCAGACGAAGACTTCGGACGGTGCTGAATCGTCCTGGTTCTTCCGTCCTGCTGAAGGCAAGGGCCGCTTCTACAAAGCCACGCAGGACTGCCGCATTGGCGGTGCTGCCGGCGCGGTGACCGAGTCCGGTGTTTGCCCGAACCGTTCCAATCTGCGTGATGGTCATTACGACTTCGCCGCCGAGCTGACCATGCAATATCTGACCAGCAAGCATGCCGTCGGCAGCCAGAAGCTTTCCTTCATCAACGAGTTGATCGACCGCGCGGGCGACCCGGCATTGCAGGCACTCTGGACCCTGGCGCTGCCCCCGACCTATCTCCCGACCGCAACGATCGGTGTCGAAGGTTACGACGGCGCTCTAGTTGCCAAGGCGAACCGCGACGGCGATGTGGGCAATATGTGCAAACCGCTGGCCCGTAAGTACTAAGCGCCTGATCCAATAGGCAGCTTTGGGGCGGTGCAACGCCGCCCGAAAGCAAGCAGTAATGAAACCGCCCCCCGTAAGAGGGGCGGTTTTTTTTCGCGCCCAGCATGGGCGCACTCACTAGGCGGTGTTTTGAGAATAGCCCGAACGGGCTATATTTTTGCCGTTTCTGGTCACGCAATTGTCATCTGCGGCGGTTAGCTTGTCATACCTCGGATGTAGGAACGGGCTTGCTCGTGATGTGTCACGCCAGAAGGCGTTCCGGTAACCCGATAAAGGATCGTAGCGCCGGCATCCCTGCCGGCACGATGAAATCAATTTGCCGGCAGGGATGTCGGCGCTACGGTACCCGGCGCAAGCAGGCTCGCCATGCGGGGTATGAGTCAAACGGGCTATGCCTCCCTCCCCCCGCGCAGTTAAAGCGTCATGCGGCGTGGCTATACTGCCTGTGTTTTCCATGCGCGCCTGACGCCGTGTATTTCGTGCATTTATCGTAAAACGGGCGCCCGCTTCGCGCCCGCCAACCAAGAAGATTGTAAACATGTTGTGGATGAGGGGATTGGCGTTCATGCTTTTGGCGGGATTGCCTTGGATCGCAATGGCGGAAACGGCGGAAGCATCCAAGCCAGGGCCGGCCACGCCCCAAGCTGAAGCCGATGCCACTTTCGATATTTTCGAATTCGTGGTCGAAGGCAATAGCGTGTTGCCCGCGCTGGCGATCGAGCAGGCGGTGTATCCCTATCTGGGCGAGAAGAAATCCATCCAAGAAGTGAAGCTGGCAAGCAAGGCGCTGGAGAAGGCGTATCACGACGCGGGCTATCTCACCGTGTTCGTGGATATTCCGGAGCAGGACATCAAAGAAAACATCGTGCGCCTGGCGGTGACCGAGGGCCGGGTGGAGCGGCTCAAGGTATCCGGCGCGCGCTACTATTCGCTCGGCCGCATCAAGTCGCAGACGCCCGATCTCGCCGAGGGCGCCGTGCCGTATTTCCCTGCGGTGCAAAAGCAGGTGGCGGGCGTGAACCGCAGCGCCGACCGCAAGGTGACGCCGGTGCTGCGCCCCGGCCGTGCGCCCGGAAAAGTGGAAGTGGAATTGAAAGTCGCCGATCATGTCCCCTTGCACGGCAACTTGGAATTGAATAACCGCTATTCGCCCAATACCACGCAGACCCGGCTCTCCGGCGGGGTGCGCTACGACAATCTGTGGCAGCGCGAGCACAGCGTGTCGCTGCAATTTCAAATCGCGCCGGAGCGCACCGAGGATACGCAGGTGTTCTCCGCCAATTATGTGATTCCGTTTACCAGCGGCGACTATCTCGCCGCTTACGGCGTGAGCTCCAACAGCGATACCGCCGCGGTGGGCGACGTGAGCGTGATCGGCGACGGGCGCATTTTCGGCCTGCGCTATATCCGTCCGCTGCGCAGCCGCCAGGGTTTCTTTCACACGCTTACCGCCGGCTGGGATTACAAGGACTTCAACGAAACCGTGAATTTGCTCGGTGCGGATAGTTTCAACACGCCGATCAGCTATCGCGCGCTGTCGTTCGGCTATGACGCCACGTGGCAGAACGAACAGCGCAGCACCCAGTTTAATGGCGTGTTCAATTTCTCGGTGCGCGGCCTGGGCAACACGGCAAACCAATTCGCCAACAAGCGTTCCAACGCCCGCGCGAGCTACGGCTATTTGCGCCTCGATCTCAAGCACACGGAAAAGCTGCCGGGCGGCTACAGTTTGTTTGGCCGCTTGGGCGCGCAGTTGGCGGGTTCGCCGCTCATTTCCAACGAGCAATATTCCGCCGGCGGCGCGGGCTCGGTGCGCGGCTTTCTCGAATCGGAAGCGTTGGGCGACAAGGGCGTGCAAGCCGGATTGGAATTGCGCACGCCGCCTTTTTCCAGCGATGCCGCCAGCTTCTGGAACCAAACTTATGCGCTCGGCTTCGTCGAGGGCGCGCATCTGGAAACGCTTGAGCCGCTGCCGGATCAGCAGTCGCGTTTCACCTTGTCCAGCACCGGCCTGGGCTTGCGCATGAAAGTGGCCAAGGGCTTCAGCCTCGATATGGATTTCGCTTATCCTCTGAAACAAACCAGCAATACAACGGCGCGCGATGTGCGCGTGCAGTGGCGGATGGCGTATGAATTTTAATGTGCTCAACTTTGTCCGCGCGCGCTTGCGCTTCACGCCCGCGCGCTTGTTTGCTATCAGCCAGGGCGTGGCGCTCGCGTTGGCGGCGGCGCTACCGGTTCCGGCTTGGGCGGGGTCCTTGCCCACGCCTTGCACCGGCACCGGCACGTGCGGCACCAGCACCACGCCCAATCTGCCGTTCGCCTCCAGCGGCGCTGCAAGCTACGCCATCAACGGCGCTACCGGCACCGTCAGCCAGACCACCCCCAAAGCGATCGTCAACTGGAAAGATTTCAACATCGGCGCCGGCAACACGCTGCTCTATCAGTTCGTGGACGGCGCGGGCAACGCACCCAGGGGTGCGAGCTTTTCCACGCTCAACCGCATCTGGCAAGGCAGCAAGAGCGTGATCGAAGGAAAAATCCGCACGCTGGAGGGACAGACGTCGAACCAGATTTTCATCAACACCAACGGCTTTTTGTTCAAGGGCGGTTCGCAGGTCGATATCCATACCATGACCTTCTCCGCGCTGAATATGCTTGACAACGATTTTCTGCACACGAACGGGGTGTTGAATGCCTACGACGAGGGCAAGCGCGCGGCGTTTTTTTGGGACGGCAGCGCAAGCGATTTTGCGAATTCCATGATAGAGATCGAGCCGGAAGCGGAGCTCAAAGCGCAATTAGGTGGGGCGGTCATGTTGTTCGCCCCCAAAATTAAAAACCAAGGCAAGATCGCGACCGACCAGGGCCAGGTCATTCTCGCCGCAGGGGGCAAGGTCTATCTCACCGCGCCGCCGCAAATTAACGATTTCAGAAATATCCCTTTGAATTCACCTTATCGCGGCTTGGCCGGCCTGCTGGTGGAGGTGGATCCCTTCCAGCCGCTTGATAAAGATAACAAGCCGGTCGGGCCTGCTTTGTCCGGCGAGATCACTAACGAAAAGGATCCGGTGACGGGCAAGATGGGCGAGATCATCGCCGAACGCGGCAACGTGACCCTGGTGGCGCTGGCGGTGAATCAGCTCGGCCGCGTCAGCGCCACCACGTCGGTGACGCACAAGGGCTCGATCCGCCTGCTGGCACGGCAGGGCAATTCAGAGGAACTGGAACCGGCGCTCGGCAATAAGGTGCTCTCCGCCGTGGAAACCGGCAACGCGGTGCTGGGTGCGGACAGCGTGACCGAGGTGCTGCCGTATACACCAAAGGAAGCGGAAACGGGGCAGACCATCGCCGACGATCAACTGTTCCATCCCTCGACGGTGCAGGTGGTCGGCAAGACCATTACCTTGGAAGATCGAGCAAAAATTATCGTGCCGGGCGGTCATGTAACCCTATCGGCGCAGGCAAAGGGCAACGAATACCAGTTGCCCGGCGATCAGCGCAACGCTAGCCGCGTGTATCTCGGCCAAGGCAGCGTGATCGACACCTCGGGCGTGAAAAACGTGGCTGCCTCGGTCGAGCGCTATTTCAAGGAGGTGGATTTGCGCGGTACGGAATTGGCGGATGATCCGCTCAATCGCAACGGTTTTTTGCGCGGCAAAAAAGTCTGGGTCGATCTGCGCGACTTGCCGGATGAGTCTTTCGCCAACCTTACCGCCTACCGCGATGCCATTCCGCGCACGGTGGCGGAGAAGCTGAGCGCGGGCGGCGGCGTCACCGTGCGTTCGGAAGGCGATATCGTGCAGCGCGCAGGTTCCTTGATCGATGTGTCCGGCGGCACGCTCAATCACAGCGGCGGCAGGGGCCGTACCAGCAGCGTGATATCGAACGGCGTAGTGATCGACATTGCGCAAGCCACGGGCGACCGGGTGTATGACGGCATCCTCGGCCAATACACGAGCACCGATGCTAAATGGGGTGTGACCAAAACCATCAACCTGCCGGCGAATTACCAGTATTACGCGGGGTATGTGGAGGGCAAGGACGCCGGGAAAATTGCTTTCATGGCGCATGCGCTCGCGCTCGACGGACAATTGAAAGGCGGCGTCACGATTGGGCCGAACCAGCGCGAAGCGCCGCCGCAACTGGGCCAATTGCTGATCGGCGACGAGAGTCAAAAACTGGCCGGCAACGCGGACTTCAAGACGCCCGCCGTGACCGTGCTCAAGACTTTCGATCCGCTCGCCGGCGCCTTCGCCTACAACACGCCGTTGCCGCAAACGCGCGCGGATGAGGTGTTGATATCGGCCGACATGCTCAACCGTAGCGGGCTCGGTAAAGTGGTGATCTACAGCAACGACAAAATCACCGTCGAGGCGGGCAGCGGCCTCTCCTTGCCCGCATTCGGCGAGCTTGCCCTTACCGGCAGCCAGATCGATATTCGCGACAATCTATCGGTGACGTCGGGCGCCTTGGCTTTCACCAGCCAGTTGACCCAGTTGAATACCCCGGATCGCGGTGTAACAGTGGCGCCGGGCGTGACGCTCTCTGTTGCCGGCGAGTGGGTAAACGACGTGCTGACCGTCCCCGATTTGTCTCTGCCGCTCAAGTCGGGCGGACGTAACCGCTGGGACGGCGGATCGATCACGTTGCAGGCTTACGACGGTGTGATGCTCGATAGCGGCAGCGTGCTCGATGCCTCGGGCAGCGGCTACGTGAGCGCGGGTGGAAAATTTAGCGCCGGCAATGGCGGCAGCCTCTCGCTTGCCGCAAACAAGGGCAAGGACGAGCAGGAACTGGTGTCTCCGCTCACCCTGAGCGGGCAGTTGCGCGCCGATGCGCCGGGCAAAGGGGGCAGTTTGACGCTTAAGGCGGCGGCGCTGACCCTGGGCCAAAAGGCGCGCGGCGAACTCGGCGAACTCGTGCTGGCGCCGGAATTCTTCACCGCCAAGGGCTTCGCCAGTTACACCTTGGAGGGTCGCGACAGCGTGGTGGTGAGCGGCGACAGCACGATCGCGCCGACGGTGGCCACGCGCTTTGTCGATGCCAGTTATATCGGGCGCGCCACCGGCCGCGATATCCGGCAATTTTCCAGCTTAAGCCAAAAGCTCCCGCATGAGCGCCAGGGGGCGAGCCTGACGCTCGCCGCGACGAGTAAATCCGGCTTCTCTCAGAACGGCTCTGCCGGTTGGCTCACGGTGGAGCAGGGCGCGCAGATTCAAGTCGAGCCGAAAGGCGCCATTGCACTTTCCGCGACGCAAAAACAGTTGGCGGTTCACGGCACGCTGACGGCGCCGGGCGGCAAGATCAGCCTCACCATGAATGGCGATCCGAGCAGCCCGAACGATTCCGGCTACGATGCCGCGCAGGCGATTTGGATCGGCCAGGCGGCGCAACTGTCTGTCGCCGGCGCTTATGTGCAAACGCCGACCAGCAATGGCTTGCGCAAGGGCGTGGTGTTGGACGGCGGCACGATCGATATCAATGCGAAAAAGGGCTACGTGGTGGCGGAGAAGGGCGCGCTACTGGATGTTTCGGGCGCCGCCACGGTGCTGGATCTGCCGGTACAGGGCAACCCGTATATTAAGGCCACCAACGTGGCGAGCAACGCCGGCACGATCAATATCAAGGCGCGCGAAGGCGCGCTGCTCGACGCGACGATCAAGGGTCAATCCGCCGGCGCGCGCGGCGGCACGCTCAAGCTGACGCTGGACCGCGAAAATATATATCCATCGATCGGCCGATATCCCGGCACGGCGCAGAACGACCAGAGCCAGCAATGGAAGATCGCGCTGACCCAAAGCCAAGACAGCGTGCCCATCGGCCTTAAAGCCGGCGACCGCATCGAAGATCATGCGCCGGGCCGCATGAAATTCGCTGCGGACCGCGCGCTGCAAGGCGGCTTCGAGCAGCTTGCCTTCAATGCAGAGCATGCGGTGGCGTTCCAAGGCGATGTGGCGCTGAAAACCGCCTCGGGCTTACGTTCGCTCACGGTCAATGCGCCGGTGATCGAGAGCGACGGCGGGCAGGTGAAGCTCGATGCCGCCTATGTAAACATGGGCAATCTGAGTGTGTATGCCTCGCGCCAAAAGCCGCAAAGCGCCCAGGTCGGCAACGGCGATCTGACTGTCACCGCCGGCCATGTGGACCTGACCGGCCATTTTGCCTTAAGCGGATTCAAAAAGGCCACGATCCAAAGCGATAACGACATTCGCCTGGCCGGCGTGGTGAAGGACATCAATCCGCTACGGCCCGAAGGCAGCCTGATCGCCGCCAGCGAAGTAGTGATGAAGGCGCGCCAGATCTATGCCAGCACGCTCAGCGCGTATACCGTTTCCGCGCCTGGGCAACTCATCCAGATCGCGCGCCACGGCACGCCGGCGTCGGTGTTGAGCGCAGGCAGCGATATCCGGTTCGAGGCCGCCGCGATCAAGTTGGAAGGTTTGAACACGGGCGAGCCGGGCGGCGCGATCAAGGCGCCGTTCGGCAGCGTGACGCTGGCGGCGGACGATATCGTGCTGGGCGAAGGTAGCCTGGTTTCTGTCTCCGGCGAGCAACAGATCATCCCCTTCGGCCGCACCGACCTGACCGGCCGCGATTACCTCTATGACATAGGGGAGGTTAACAAAGCGATCGGCACGCCGCCCGAAAAGCGCATCGCGCTCGACGGCAAGAACGTCGAGTTCAAGCAAGGCGCAACGCTGGATGTGAGCGGCGGCGGCGACCTGCTCGCCTATGAATGGATCAAGGGCATCGGTGGCACGCATGACGTGCTCTCCCCCGGCGTGTCGCCCAATACCTATGCCGTGCTGCCGGGCGTGACGGGCACGGTCGCGCCGTCCGACGCGCAAACTCTCGCCGAGATGGCGTTGGCGGATGTCAGTGCGCCCTTGGCGGGCGCGGCGGTATACCTCTCGGGCGCGCCTGGCCTGGATGCCCGCTATTACACCTTGCTGCCCGCACGCTTCGGTATCCTGCCCGGCGCGCGACTCGTGACGCTGGCGGACGCCAAATACCAGGACATGTTGCCGAACCAAGCCGAGGCGCTCGCGCTCGGCGGACGCATCGTCGCCGGCCATTTCGCTGCACTCAACCGCGATGGCGGCTACACCCAAACCGGGCGCACGCAGGGCTTCATCGTCGAGCCGAATTCGGTGGCGAAAGCGCGTTCCGAATATCTGCTCACCAAGGCATCCGATTATTTCAAGGGCAAGGGCGTGTTCCAATTGCCGGGCGATGCCGGACGGGTTGTATTCAACGCGCAGGATAGTCTGAATCTGATCGGCCAATTGGTAGCAAAACGCGAGGCCGGGTATCGCGGTGCGGAAGTGGATATTGCCGCGCCCAAACTCGCGGTGATGTCGCCCGGCGGCGCGCCTTTAACAGCCGCGGAAAAATCTGAAAAATATGTGGAATTAGACGCGGATGCGCTGAATGCGCTGGGCGCGGAAAGCCTGTTGCTGGGCGGCACGCGCTCGGTACGGCCGGATGGCGATGGCGTGGATATCCAGGTGGTATCCGAGAAAATGATCGTCGCCAATGCCGAGACCGCTACCGAGAAGCATGCACTCAAAGGCCCGGAAATTATCCTGGCGGCCACCAAGGAGGTGTTGGTCAAAACTGGATCGGCGATTCAAGGCGAGGGCGCCAGTACCGCGCGCACTGATAAGTTGAATATCACCAATGCCAATGGGGACGGCGCGCTGTTGCGTGTAGCGAGCGGGCCGCAAGTCGCGGTGCAGCGCAATGCCGCGAGTGGCGCTGCCGGCAATTTGATTTTGGAAACCGGATCGAAGGTCGGCGCGACCGGCTCGCTGAATTTCGATGCGACCAAAAACACAGAGCTGGACGGCAACATCGCTCTCGGCGCGGGTGCGGGTCTCGCGCTCGCGGCCGGTTCGATCAGTCTGGGCGATGTGGCTGGCGTGAAAGATGGCTTGAAATACGATGACGGCGCCTTTGGCGCGCTGCTGAAGACTACCGATGACTTGCGTTTGCGCAGTTATAAAACCATCGATTTTTATGGCCCGTTGGATATGACCGCGCTGCTCGACGGCAAGGCCGCACCGAATCTGCGCCTGGAAGCGCAAGGCCTGGTGGGCCATAAAAACAGCCTCAACGCCGACCCGAATGTGATTCTGGCCGGTAATCAAGTATATCTATCCAATTCGACCGGAAAAGAAATCACGCCTACGGTGGGCACTGGATCATTCGAGATACAGGCGAATGAAATTCGCACCGGCCAAGGTAATTTTGCGATCTCCGGTTTTGCGCAAACCAAGCTCACGGCCAACCAGCAAATCATCGCGGACGGCGTCGGTTCGATCGTCAGCGCCGCGCCGCTGACGCTGACCGCGCGGCGTGTAACCGCTACGGCCGCCAGCCAATACGCCTTCAAATCGAGTGGCGACCTGACGCTGTATGCGCCGCAGGCGGGCAAGGCGAATGCCTTGCTGCAAAGCGTGCCCGGCACGGAGCTCGCATTCGAAGGCGGCAAAGTCACGCTCGGTAGTCTGATCGATTTGCCGGGCGGCAAGCTCAGCGTCAAGGCGACGAGCGGCGATATTATTTTGACCAAGGATGGCGAGCTGCGCGCCGCGGGCAACGAGGAATGGATATTCGATGCGCCGGTGGGCCAACCGGGCGGCACGATCGATCTGAATGCGAGTAATCAAGTGAATCTCGCCACCGGCTCGGTGGTGGATGTGTCGGCTAAAGGCGCCGATGCCGGCACCTTGCGCATTGCCGCCGACAGCATCCTGGTCGATGGCGATTTGAAGGGGAGTTCTACCGCGGGCAGCGGTCCTGACAAGACAACGGGCAATCAAGGCCGATTTGAACTGGATGTCGGTGCCCTGGCCGATCTCGGACCGCTCGCCGCTAAACTGAAAACAGGCAACTTCACCGACTCGGTGCGCATACGCGTGCAAAAGGGCAATACAGCCTTATCCCAGGGCGCTACGCTGAAGGCGCGCGACATCCAGATCAGCGCCGATGACGCCGCCGGTGTCGACGCCGCCGGTAACAAGCTCGGCAACTTGACCATCGGCGGCACGCTCGATGCGTCTTCCGCGCGCGGCGGATCGATCTATCTGGCGGCGCAGCAGGATGTGATATTGGACTACGACGCCGCTGCGCAGCAGGGCGCGAATCTGATAGCAACTGCATCGGTGGGAGAGCATGCCGGGAAAATTGAAATCGCTTCGGCCGATGGTAATTTGAATATGAAGTCGGGTAGCAAAATCGATATGACCGGCAACGCCAGGCTGGGCCAACTCTGGTTGCGCTTGCAGGACGCCAAAATCGCGAGCAGCCATTTCGACTCGACGGTTACCGGGGCCGAACTGAAAGACGCGAATGGAAATGTAGTCGCCAGCAACAAGTTCATCGAGGCGGTTAAGGTTCACGACTTTAGCCAGGCCGGGGTGCGCCGGATCACGAGCAGCGATATCGCCATGATACAAGCCGCCACCAAGGCGCCGGCCCCGGTGGCCGGCTACCGGGTGGTGCCGGGCGTGGAAATTCGAAACAAGCTCGGCAGCCTGGAGTTGGCGGCGGATTGGAATTTCTCCAAGGACGCGGCGGGCATCCACAAATGGCGCTATAACGGCGAGGCTGGGGCGCTGACACTGCGCGCGCGCGACGATGTGGTGATCGCCAAATCGCTGACTGACGGCTTCAAGCTTACGCAAACCGGAGTCGCCAATAAGATCACTGTGCCTGTGGCGCAGTGGATATTCGATGACCCAACGCCGAACAGTTGGTCGTATCGTATCGTGGCCGGCAGCGATTTCGATCGCGCTGCGCCGCTCGCGGTGAACCAGTCGAAAACCGGCAATGTTGTCATTACCCCTTATCAAGCGTTTGTTAAAGATGCACAGGGGAACATAAAATTAGATGCGAGCGGGAATCCCATACCCGATACTGCGACGAATGCAAATACGGACACGGTTGTCCGCACCGGCACGGGATTTATCGATATCGCGGCCGGCGACAGTGTCGATATCCGGAAAATGACGGTTAAAGAAAAACCTTCGGCCAACCTTTCCGCTGTTGACAAAACCATCGTTGCCGCCGTCTATACCGCAGGCTTGAGCGGGCCAACTTTATCCGGTTTCACTTTGCCGCCGACTCCCCCCGTCATTCTGCTCAATCGAAACGGGATTTCGAGCCAGTTTCCAAAATATCCGACCAGTGGCGGCAATATCCGGCTTCAGGCGCAAGGCAATATCAGCGGAAATTGGGTAGAGGTGACCCCGTCGGTTGCGAACAACAGCCTCAGTGAGCCGATTATCAATCAGTGGTTGTATCGCTATTACCAGACGAGCCAGGTAAATCCGCAAACATCGTGGTGGCCGCGCTTCGATAAATTCCGTCAGGGCGTGGCGACGCTCGGCGGCGGCGATATTTCGGTCGAGGCGGGGGGGAATATCAACAGCCTGTTTTTGTCGGCGCCGACCAATGCGCGGCTGGGCGGGGATAAAACCAAACCGGCGGATATCAATAATCTGGTGATGCAGGGCGGAGGCGATATCGTGGTGCGGGCCGGCGGCGATGTGAAGGACGGCTTGGTGTTCATTGCAAAAGGTGAAGGCCATGTGACGGCCGGCGGCGCGCTGGAGAGCCGGGTTGCATTGCAGGACGGGCACGTGCAACTGACGGCGGTTGGAGATGTGACGATCCTGGATGCCTTTAATCCGACCGCTTACAAGCAAAGCAGCAACAATTCGGACAGTGGGAATAATGGTGTGGCGCTCGTATTCCATTCTTATGGGGATACGGATACGGGAATACGCGCACTGTCGCGCGCGGGTGATGCGGTGCTCAAGAGCAAATATGCGTCGGACAAGGGCGTCGCCTATCCGGCGCGTTTGGCGGCGCTGGCGCCTCAGGGCAGCGTGCGCGTGGACAGTAGAATCGTGTTGTTCCCCAGTGCGCTTGGCGACCTGGCTTTCTTGGCGGGCAAAGATGTGACGTTCAATCAAAACGTGATTATGTCGGATTTTTCACTGACCGCCACCACCGTGCCTGGCATAAGCAAACCCATCCCCAGCATGTCTGATTTCAATGACCTGGGCGCGTTTGGATTCCCTCAGAACCACGATCCGGCCTTGCTGCATAAAGGGGATGCGCAAGTCGCACGCGTCTATGCACGGGAAGGAGATATTGCTTCGGAAATAGATAGTGAAGCCTTGGTGCTGGCAAAAGCAGGCAGCGTGCAGGCCGGGCATGACATCAAGAATTTATGGGTGCGTTTCCAAAATCTGAGCGATACCGACACCAGCCAAGTATCGGCGGGACACGATATCAGCTTCAAACCCTTTATCGACAAGGTGACGGGTAAAAATAAGCAAATGAACCACAAGCTCGAAGCGAGCGGACCAGGTCAACTGGAAGTCATTGCCGGGCACGACATCGATTTGGGGCCTTCCGGTGGCATCGTCTCGGTGGGTGATTTTTACAACCCCTATTTGCCGGACCAAGGGGCGTCTATTGCGGTCATCGCGGGTATGGGCCGGTCGGCGGATGGCGGCGCGCGCCAGCCGGATTACGCTGCATTCAAGCAGAAATTTATCGACCCGACCGCGACAAAAGATCCGCTGAATCCCTATGAGAAAAATAAAGCGCTGGCGGCGTTTGAAGCCGCGCTGAAAGCTCAGGCACGCAAGGAAATCCGCGCCGCGCTCAAATACGAAGCGGAACTTGCCGGCAAGCCCTTGGACGATGCAGCGTTGAATCAACTGCTCGACACGACGCAACAAGCGCAGGTCGCACAGCGCGCAAACGATTTGCTTGCCGCCTTCAATGCGCAGCCGCTGGCGGCTCAGGCGCGACGCGTATTTTTCAGCGAGTTGAAGGAAGCGAGCAAGGAATGGACCGAGAAGGGCGATGCATCGCGCGGCACCCAGGCGGCACAGGTGCTTTTCCCGGAAACGATTAATGGGCAGCCGGCAAATTACGCCGGCGATATCAATCTGTTCTTCAGCCAGATTAAGACCGAGCGCGGCGGCGATATCGAGATGCTGGCGCCAGGCGGCTTGATCAACGTCGGCCTCGCCAGCCCGGGCGAGAATACCAAGACGCCTTCCGAACTAGGCATCGTGTCCGCACGCGGCGGCGATGTGCGCGCCTATGTGCGCGACGATATACAGGTGAACCAATCGCGTATCTTCACGCTTGGCGGCAGCGATATCGTTCTATGGGCGGAGTTGGGTGACATCGACGCCGGCAAGGGCGCCAAGACCGCGCGCTCCGCGCCCCCACCGGTGCTGGTAGTGAAAGATGGCAAGGTCACCTTCGATATTACCGGTTCGGTCTCCGGTAGCGGCATCGGCGCATTGGAAACGCGCAAGGATGCGCCGATAGGGGATGTCTATTTGATCGCGCCCAACGGGGAGGTGAACGCGGGCGACGCGGGCATCCGCTCCGCCGGCAATCTGCTGATTGCGGCGCAGCGCGTGGTCGGCGCCGACAACATTCAGGTGGGCGGTGTCGCCACCGGCGTGCCGGTTGAAAGCGCCAGCCTGGGCGGTGCGCTTGCCGGCGTGAGCGGGATTGGCGATGCAAGCAAGGCCACCGATGAGCAGACCAAGGCGCTGAGCAATGCCGCGGGGGACGGCGACAAGGCGATGAAGGAAGCGCGCGATGCGCTGGCCAACTTCCGCCCCAGCTTTATCACCGTTGAAGTCATGGGTTTCGGGTCGAGTGGCGAGTCGAGCGGATTGGCGCAATAGAGGACTATAAACGACGGCGGTGCTAGGGAAGCACCGAAGAAAACCGTCATTACGAGGAGCGCAGCGACGAAGCAATCCGAAACTGCCTGATTATGCGGAAAGCAAACATGGCGGCCCGGTCGAGAGCTATCCCGTTTCACACCTTCGTAATACACACCCCCAATACTTAACAAAT
>JADMJT010000114.1:12219-18048 GCA_018781585.1 Burkholderiales bacterium | reverse complement strand
AAAGTCTCGGGCGTGCGGCTCAAGATAAAAGATTTATATCTCGCGCCGCGCGTCTCGCGCGAGTTGGCGGCGAGCCTGCCGGGCGATTACTACGTGCGCGATTGGACGCAGCAAAACGCTAATTTCTTCCGCGCGGTGCAGATGGAAAAAACCGTGATGTTCGTCATTATGTTCTTCATCGTGGCGGTGGCGGCTTTCAATATCGTGTCCACCCTGGTGATGGTGGTTACCGATAAGCAGGCAGATATCGCGATTTTGCGCACGCTCGGCGCTTCGCCCGGCAGCATTATGAAAATCTTTATCGTGCAGGGCACGGTGATCGGCGTGATCGGCACCTTAATCGGCGTGGGCGGCGGCGTGCTGTTGGCGGCGAATATCGATGTGGTGGTGCCTTTCATCGAACGCTTGTTTGGCATGCATTTCCTGGCAAAAGATGTGTACTACATCAGCGAGCTGCCATCGGATGTGCAAACGTCAGATGTGGTCGCGATCGCAACTGTGTCTTTCCTGCTGTCTTTGCTGGCGACGCTGTATCCGTCGTGGCGCGCGTCGAAGATCAACCCGGCGGAGGCGCTGCGTTATGAGTAAAGATCAGGCGTCAGGCTTCGGGATTCAGGATTCAGGGAACGGCCCCGTCATTGCTTGCCAGGGCTTGAAGAAAACCTTTAGCCAAGGCGATCTCGATGTGCCGGTGTTGCTGGGCATTGATCTGATCGTTGAGCACGGGGAGCGTATCGCGATTGTGGGCGCTTCTGGCTCTGGCAAAAGCACCTTGCTGCATTTGCTCGGCGGTTTGGACACGGCGACCGCGGGCACAGTGCAAATTCTCGGCCACGATATTCAACACCTATCGGAAGAAGCGCGCGGCACCTTGCGCAACCAATCGCTCGGCTTTATCTATCAGTTCCATCATTTATTGTCTGAGTTTACTGCGCTGGAGAATGTCGCCATGCCGCTGCTGATTCGACGCGTGGCGGATGAAGAGGCTTACGGCCACGCGCGCGAACTGCTGAAACAAGTCGGCTTAGGCCATCGCTTGGCGCATAAACCGGGCGAGCTGTCGGGCGGTGAGCGCCAGCGCGCCGCAGTGGCGCGGGCCTTGGTCACGCGCCCCGCTTGTGTATTGGCGGATGAGCCGACCGGCAATCTCGATCGGCATACCGCCGAAGCGGTATTCGATCTGATGTTGGAATTGAACCAATCGCTCGGCACCAGTTTTATCATCGTCACCCACGACGTAACACTCGCAGCAAAGACACAGCGGGTGCTACAACTGGTGGACGGCGCGTTACAAGGCGCGTGAGCAGCGTAGCTTGCGCCTACGCCATTGCAAGATGGCGTACAGCCGCCACAAGCCACGCACCGCGAAGTAGCTGATGAGCGAGAGCAGACAGGCGAGAATAAACAGACCAATAAAAAAATCATGGCCGAGCGACCCTACCCAGCGCATGAAATCCCCCGCCAGCGTCAACCAACCCCCTTCACCAAGCGTGAAGTCGAAGGTAGGCATGGGCCCGCTGGGCTGGCCGGTGGCAATCTCTCCGATTTTATAAGCGACGATATAGAGCGGGATGATGGTGAAAGGATTGCTGTAGAACGTGGTCACCACCGCCACCGGTAAATTCACGCGGAACCAGATCGAAAGAATCGCCGCTGAAAGCATTTGAAACGGGCCGGGGATGAGCCCCGTGAACGCACCCACCGCGACTCCCCCTGCGACCGAGCGCCGGTGCAAGTGCCATAGATTATGATGCCCAAACCAAGGCGCGAGCCGCCGTACGAAGCGGTTTTCGTGCAGCTTCTCCGGGCTGGGTAAAAATCTTTTGAAATATTTTCTGGGCATCACTCGCAAAATCTATTCATGCGTCTCGCTATTCTAGCCTTTGTCGCCGGCATCGGGTGGTTGCAGCAGCAAGCGGTGCTGCCGAATCTCGGCTGGGCGTTATTGTTGCTTCTGACCCCCTTGGTGTTGTTCATTCGTGTTGCATGGCTGCGCCAGGGTTTGGGGTTATTAGCGGCGTTTGTCTTTGGATTTTTCTGGGCGGCGGGCGTGGCGCAGCATCGTTTAGCCGATGCCTTACCTGCGGAATGGGAGGGCCAGGATATTCAGGTCATCGGCGTGGTGGCCGAGCTGCCGCAATTCACCGAACGCGGCGTGCGCTTCGCGTTCGATGTTGAGGAAGTGGTCACCCCGCAGGCGCGGGTGCCGGCGCATATTCAGCTTTTCTGGTTCGCGCGCGCAAATGATGCAGATCAAGATGCGCATCTGAATCCGGCACGGCTGCACGCGGGCGAACGCTGGCAACTCGTGGTGCGTTTGAAGCGTCCGCACGGTGCGGCGAACCCTTATGGCTTCGACTATGAGGCGTGGCTGCTAGAACAAAATGTCCGCGCCACCGGTTACATTCGCAAAGACCCGAATAATTTTCGCCTGGATCAATTCGTGGTGCGCCCCGCTTATGTAGTCGAGCGCCTGCGGGATACCGTGGCGCTGCGCTTGAAGCGCGTCATGCAAGACGAAACCTATGCGGGGGTGCTCACCGCGCTCGCCATCGGCGATCAACACACGATTCCGCAAAGCCAGTGGCGGGTTTTTTTCCGCACCGGCGTGAATCATTTGATGAGCATTTCCGGGCTGCATGTCACCTTATTTTCGAGCTTGGTGTTTTTGCTGGTGTATTGGCTGTGGCGGCAGAGCGCGTGGCTCACGCAGCGCTTGCCGGCGCGCAAGGCGGCCTTGTTGTTCGGCGTGGCGGCGGCGTTCGCCTATGCGCTGCTGACGGGATTTGCGGTGCCGGCGCAGCGTACCTTTTACATGCTGAGTATTGTGGCGGCGGCGGTGTGGTTTGATCGGCTGTCATCAAGCTCGCGTGTGCTGGTGTTGGCACTCGGGGTGGTGGCGCTGCTGGATCCGTGGGCGGTGTTGGCGCCGGGGTTTTGGTTGTCCTTCGGCGCGGTGGCGGTAATTTTTTATATCACCAGCCAGCGCATCGGCGAATTCAAACCGTGGATTCAGGCACTGCGCGTGCAAGGTGCGGTGACCTTAGGGTTGGTGCCGGCCATGCTGCTGCTGTTTCAGCAAGTGTCGTTGGTATCGCCGTTGGCCAATGCTGTGGCCATCCCCGTGGTGAGTTATTTGATCGTGCCCTTGACCCTGTTTGGCGCACTGGCGCCGGTGGATTTTCCCTTGCATGCCGCGCATGGCTTGATGGAGGGGCTGATGTGGGTGCTTGAATGGTTCGCCAGCGCGCCGGATGCGATGTGGCAGCAGCATGCACCGCCAGGCTGGACGATTCTGGTCGCCGTAGTTGGCGTGGCATGGCTATTAGCCCCGCGCGGCTTTCCGGCACGGCTCGCCGGGGCGTGTTTACTCTTGCCGATGTTTTTGCTGGCGCCCATGCCGGCGCCGCCGGGCACCCTACAACTAACGGTGCTGGATGTGGGGCAAGGTTTGGCGCTGGTATTGCGCACCGCGCGGCATGCCTTGGTATATGACACCGGTTCGCGCTTTTCGAATGAGGTCGATGCGGGGGCGCGCACCGTGCTGCCCTATTTGCGCGCGACTGGGGTTAGTGCGCTCGATGGGCTGATCATCTCGCACGACGATAACGATCACAGCGGCGGCGCAGTGTCGGTGCTGGATGGCGTGCCGGTGCAATGGTTGCTATCGAGTTTGCCTGTGGAACATCCTGCGCTGAATCGAGGCGTGCCGGCTATTCGTTGCGAAGCGGGGCAGCATTGGCAATGGGATGGGGTTGGGTTTGAAGTGCTGTATCCGATGCCGGATGCTTATACCGAGCGCCGCAAGGATAACGACCGAGGTTGCGTGCTGCGCGTGGCGGTGGGCGAGCACACGCTGCTGTTACCGGCGGATATCGAAATGAAAAGCGAACGTGAATTGTTGGCGCGTGTTTCCGACAAGCTGCGTGCGGAGGTGCTGATCGTGCCGCATCATGGCAGCCGTACTTCCTCTACCCCAGAATTTGTCGCGGCGGTGCAGCCGGAAGTAGCGATCTTTACCGTGGGGTATCGCAATCGTTTTCAGCACCCTAAACCGGATGTGGTGGCGCGCTATCGGGCGCTCAATGCGCAGTTGTTGCAAAGCGACACCGCCGGAGCGATTGAAATCACGATGCCGAGCAAGGGGCCGATCGCTATTCGGTCTTATAGAAAACAAAACCCCCGCTATTGGCGGGGGCGTTGAATGCAACGAGGGCGGGAAATTATCCGCCCGGCAGGCGATTATTTTTTATCGGCGGGTTTTGCAGGCGTGGCGGATGTGGCTGGGACAGCGGGCGTTGCGGCTTTGGCCTCAGCGGGTTTCGCATCACCCTTCAAGCATCCGCTCATGAATTTTTTGCGATCTGCACCTTTCATCTCCTTGGCTTTGGCTTCCTTGTTGCAGTCCTGCATTTTTTGCTGCTGCGGCGTCAGTGCTTTCTTCGATTCGGCCTTCGCTTCGGCTGCCGGTTTGTTGCTCAAGCAGCTTTTCATGAAGGCTTTGCGCTCATCGCCTTTCATGTCCTTCGCTTCCTTGTTGCAGCCCGCCATCTTGGATTGTTGTGGGGTGGCGGCTTTTTCATCTTTGGCATAAGCGCCGGTTGCGGCGAGCGCGAGGGATAAAGCGATTAACAGTTTTTTCATTTAGATTTCCTCCTAGTGGGTTGGATCAAGCAATAGCAGGGCTGTAACAACCCTGCTATGCCATTAGCTTACCGGATTATTTGGCGGCCGGGGTAGCGGGAGTAGCGGGAGTAGCGGGAGTAGCCGGTGTGGCGGGGGTCGCGGCTTTATCGGTTTTATGCACTTGCTTGCGATCTTTCTTTTGTTTCTTAGCCGGCTTATCGGTTTTGGCAGACGCGGCGGCGGGTTCGGCCGGCTTGGCTGGGGTGGCCGGGTCGGCAGCATAAGCGGAAGTGGTGGCGGCGCTGAAAGCACCAGCAATCAGGATAGCGAGTAATTTGTTCATGCTCTTTCCTCTCTAAATAAAGTGTAATAAGGACAACACAACACAGTGTGTTAGCGTCATTAACGGGCGGATTAGTTGTCGGTTGACAGGCCTAATTTTCGCTACGCATTACAAGAGGTAAATATCATGAGACTACGAAGTGTCGGTGCACTACTGATTGGGTGTGGACTGCTTGCAGGGTGCGAGGCGATAGCGCTCACTGCGCTGGGTGTGGGCGCGTCAACCGGCGTTTCCCACAGTTTGAATGGCATGACTTACCGCACGTTCACCGAGCCGCTGCCACGTGTGCGAAGCGCGAGCATGCGCGCCTTGCAAAGGATGCATATCAAGGTCTCGTCAAGCGAAAAGATCGATGGCGGCGAGGGGATTAAAGCGACGTCCGGCGATCGCGCCATTGATATTGAATTGGAGTCGGTCAGCCCCAGCACGACCCGCATGCGCGTGACGGCGAAAAAGAATTTCTTCGTCTATGACAACGCCACTGCCACCGAGATTATTCTGCAAACCGAAAAATATCTTTAACCGAGGAGCGCAACCATGAAACCACAAACACGATTTTCCGCAGCCACGATGGCTTTAGTGATCACCGGGATCGCGCCGGCATTCGGTGAGGTGACCACTCCGCCCGCAACCGTTCAAACCACAACGGCAGCGAGCACGACCACTAGTGTAGCGACCGGAACGGGCGCCACCACGTCCCCCCTGCAACCCACGACAACGATGAATAAAGGCCAGACCGATATTGCTACGAGTTTGGCCAAGGCGCAGCTCGCGCAATACGGCATCACGCAACCTACCCCCCAGCAACTGAATGCTGCACTGAACGGCGGTACGATTACCGTTGGCACTGGCACTGGCAC
>JADMJT010000114.1:0-12119 GCA_018781585.1 Burkholderiales bacterium | reverse complement strand
TGGCACTGGCACTGGCACGACGACGGTGCAACTGCGAGGCGTGCTCACACAACGCGCGGCTGGCCAAGGTTGGGGCCAGATCGCTAATGGCATGGGGGTGAAGCTCGGCTCGGTGGTCAGTGGAACGAAATCCAAGCATCACGCCGGGCATGAGACGGAAGGCCATCAACATGGCAAGCACATCACCACTGCGGCTGGCGGCGAACATCACAAGCACAAGGACAGCAAACACATCACGCATGCGGGTGAGAAAGCAGAACACCATGACAAGCACAGCAGTAAACACATCACCACTGCGGCCGGCGTCAGCGGTGGGGTGTATGGCCGAGAACAGGGTAAGCATCGTAGCGCTGCCGTCTCAACCGCCGGTGGCAAGGCCGAGTCGGGGCATCATGAGCATGGAAAACGTTACGGTGCGGGCATCGTCACCGCGGCGGGCGGCAGCTATACGGCCACCAATAATCATTCACACCATCAATCAGGGCAAGGGGCGGGCATTGTCACCGCCAGCAGTACCGGTTCAAGTGGCGCAGGCCAAGGCCATTCCGATGAAGGCGCGAAGCACGGCAAGAGCGGGAAGTGAAGCATGCAGTACTGACAAGCGCATCGGAAGTGATGCGCTAAACAAAACGCCCCGAGTCCGGGGCGTTTTTTATACCTTTCCGTCGCGCGCTGCTTTTAAAACCAGCGCGTCAAACGCTTCAATACTCATGATGCCGTGCGCGGCGACAATGTCGCGCACCGGCTTGCCGGATTGTTCCGACTCTTTGGCAATTTTCGCTGCTTTCATATAACCAATCTGCGGATTCAAGAGCGTGGCCAGACCCACGCTGGCGTGAATGAAGGTGGCGCAGCGCTCGCGATTCACCGTCAGCCCCTTGAGATTTTTTTCGGTCGTCGCGGTCATCGCGTGGGTCATCCAGTCCATCGCGTCGAACAGGGCCGAGCCCAAGGCGGGCATCATCACGTTCAATTCCAATTGCCCGGCCTGGGTCATGTAGGCGACGGCGGCATCTTGTCCCAGGACCTGATAGCACACCTGGTTGAGCATCTCGAACATCACCGGATTGACTTTGCCTGGCATGATAGAGGAGCCGGGCTGCACCGCGGGTAGCGTGATCTCGCCCAGGCCGGTGCGTGGACCGGAGGCGAGTAGACGCAGATCGTTGGAAATCCGCGTCAACTCCAGCGCCAGGCCGCGCAGGCTACTGGACAAGGTTTGCAGATCGAGCATGGATTGCATTTGTGCGGCTAGGTTGACCACAACGATTTGCTCGCCCGTTAGATTGGACAATTCTTCCGCCACCCGCTCTGGGTAGTTTGGCGCGGTGTTCAGGCCGGTGCCGGCTGCGGATCCACCCAGGCCGATCTCGCCCAAGCGCGGATGGGTGTTGGCCAGCTGTTGCGCGACGCGCCGCAAGATCCAGGCATAAGCGGCGAATTCGCGCCCGATCGTGGTAGGCACCGCGTCTTGCAGATGGGTACGCCCACTCTTTACCGTATCGCGTTCGCGTACGGCGATGCGTTCGAATTCCGCGGCCATGGCATAGATCGCATCAATCAGCCGGGGGGTTTTCGCCAGGCACGCCAAGCGGATCGCGGTGGGAATGGTGTCGTTGGTGGATTGCCCCATATTGACGTGATCGTTGGGGTGAATCGGCGTGTATTTACCCCTTTCCCCGCCCAATGCCACATTCGCGAGGTTGGCGATGACTTCGTTGGTATTCATGTTATGGCTGGTGCCCGCCCCGGCCTGAAAGCGATCGACCACGAATTGATCCAGGAATTCGTCATTGAGGATGCGTTTGCAGGCGGCGACAATCGCGTCACGCTGGGTCTCGTCCAGCCAACCCGGTTGGCAATTAGCGTTGGCCGCCGCGAGCTTGATCGCGACATGGGCTTTAATAAAATCCCTATCCGGCATGCGTCCTGAAATGGGAAAATTGTCCACGGCGCGTGCGGTTTGTATGCCATACCAGGCGTCCGCGGGAACTTTAAACTCGCCGAGAGAGTCTTTTTCAATGCGGTGTGACATAAACTGTCTTTCTTGAAGTTGGCTTGGGGTGGGCTTGGGCCGAAATGGCGTATTTTATAGGAGTGGAATCTTGTTGCGGCGAATCAGTTGGGTTTTGATTGCAATGTTGTGGGTGTCTGCGGCTACCGCGGAAGGCTTTAATTTCAAAGATACCAAGGGAAAAGTGCATCGTTTGGAGGACTATAAGGGGAAATGGGTGTTGGTGAATTTTTGGGCTACTTGGTGTCCGCCCTGCCTTGAGGAAATGCCTGCACTCCAAAAACTGCATGAAACCCGCAAGGATTTGGTCGTCATCGGCATCGCGATGGAATATCAAAATGCCGAGTATGTGAAGCAATTCGCCGACGATTTGTTGGTGACTTTTCCCATCGTGCTGGGGGATCGTAAAATCGCCGCGCAAATCGGCAAGGTGCCCGGCCTTCCAACGACATACCTTTACAATCCGGCAGGCCAGGTAGCCGCCTATAACGTGGGTGCGTTGACGCTGGAAGCGGTCGAACGCTATATTGATTCCAAAAAAGCGGCAGTCAAGGTTTCAGCGCCAAAGTGAGCGGTGCAATAAAAAAAAAGAAGGTAGGGGTATGTTTCGATCAATATTAATCGTTTGTCTTTTAATGGTCGGCGGGTGGGCGCAAGCCGAAACCCGCGACGTGCATAAGTATTTTTTCGATCAAAAACTGGGCGACTTTAAATCCGATTTGGCCACGGCGAAGCTGGAGGGCAAAAAAGGCATCCTGCTGATGTTCGAGCAGGAAGATTGCCCTTGGTGCTTTCGCATGAAAACAACCATCCTGAACCAGTCCGAGGTGCAGGATTATTTCAAAAAACATTTTTTGATTTTGCCCGTCGATATTAAAGGTGACGTGGCCCTAGTAGATTTCCAGGGGCGCGAAACCACCGAGAAGAAATTCTCGGAAGGGAATCGTGTGCGCGCAACGCCGGTTTTTGCCTTCATCGATCTGGATGGAAAAATGATTTTTCGCTTTACCGGGGTCGCCAAGGACGTCAATGAGTTCCTGCTCCTCGGTCGTTATATTGTGGACGGCGCCTATCAAACCCAAACCTTCCCTGTCTATAAGCAAGGGGCAAAATGATTGCTTGCCTGGCGCAACGGCTTCAGATTATTTTCCTCGCGCTGGTCACTGTCTGCTTTCCCTTAAATCTTGCCGCACAGGATGACAAACCGCTCACTTTAGAACAGGCGCTCCAGGCAGCAGATGCCGCGCATCCTGATTTGCAGATTGCCCAAGCCGAGCGCGAAATGGCGCTGGCCGATCAAACTGCCGCGGGTGCGCGCCGTGATTTGTCGGTCAGTTTGGAGGGGCGATTGCAGCAAGCACAGTCTTCACTGCCCGATGCAAAGTTTTCCGCAGACAATAGCGTGCGGTTACTTGCGCGCAAGAATTTATACGATTTTGGCAGGACTTCCTCCGCGGAAAGCGCCGCCAGCGCTGTCGTCGATGCGCGCGATCTGCAACTCATCGATGTGCGAGACCTGCGCCGTCTCGACATCATGGCGCGTTATTTTGACGTGCTGATCACCGACATGCAGTACATCAGTGATAACGAGTACATGACGGTCTGGTATTTTACTTTCGATCGGGCGCGCGAACGCTATGAGCAAAAATTGGCTTCAAAAGTCGAGGTCGCCGAGGCCGAGGCGCGCTTCCAAGATTTTCTGGTCAAGCGCAATGAGACTCAGCGCCGTCAGCGGCTAAGCCGCGCCATGCTGGCTGATGCCATGAATCAACCGGGACAGTTACCGTCCGAGTTAGCGGATCCGGCGCTTGCCAGCAACGATCGGCCACTACCGGAGTATGAAGAACTGCTGAAATTAATCGAACAAAACCCCAAATTTAAGGCGAATCAGCAACTGTTGGAAGCATCGCGTCAACGACTGGAAGCGGTGCGTGCGGATAAAAATCCTACGCTAGACCTGGAATTGGAAGCCAACGAATACGCTAATCGCAAGCTCTCTGGCCGGGATGAATATCGCGCCGGGGTGGTATTGTCGTGGCCGCTCTACCAGGGTAATCGTGTGTCTTCTCAACTGGCGCGCGAGCAGGCGCAATTCCATAAGCTGCAAGCAGAAAATGAGAAATATAAACGAAGCCTGATGTCGGCCACGCTGGCCGTCTGGATCGAAGTCGAGCAGCTACAGAAAACGGCGCGCAATGCAGCCAAAGTCCAGGCTGATTATCGCGATTTAAGTTTGGAAAGGGCGCGCGCCTTATATGAAGTGGAATTGCGCACGACACTGGGCGAGACCATGGCGTCAACCGCCGATGCCAAACTGCGCCAACGCAGTGTCGAATACAAATTGGCGCTGGCATTCGCAAAGCTCGAGGCTTTGCTGGGACAACCCTTGCCGGCACCGGTTAAAAAATGAGGAGAAGCATGATGCGCCGCAGTTTATGGATGGTGATGTCGTTCGGCCTGTTTATGCCAGCCTGGGCGGCCGATGTGCCGGGTACACTGCAATGGTCACAACGCGTAGTGCTTTCTCCCCCGGTTTCTGGCGTCGTGCGCTCGGTTCACGCCGGTGTGGGAGACCGAGTCAAACAGGGGCAAGTGCTCCTGACGCTGGATGCAGCGGCTTTCCAAGCGAATGTTTCGGAATCACAAGCCGAGTTGGCACGCCTAAAAGAGGAAGCGCAGGACGCAAAACGCAACCTGGATCGGGTGCAAGAGCTCTACAACCGCACCGTGATCTCCACCTCGGAATTGGAGCAAGCTCAAACCCGTCACGTGCGCGCCAAGGCCGGATTGAATGAAGCCCAGGCGCGTTTAACGCGCACCCAAAAATTACTAGGCGACGCGACACTGCGCGCACCGTTTGATGCGTTGGTTGTGGTGCGCCAAGTCGAGCCGGGCCAAATTGTGGCCAGTCAATTCCAACCGCAGACCTTGTTTGTACTTGCGCGTGCGGATGAAATGATCGCGCGCGCCAAAGTGAGTCTGGCGCAAGTGGAGAAAATGAAAGTTGGCGATGCGGTGACGGTGCAAGTGAACCAACAAAGCTACCGCGGCAAGATCAAGACCTTGGGTTTGGAGCCGGTGGATGAGAAGCATGACGCCGGTTATTGGCTTGACGTACTGTTTTCGGTGAAAGACATCTTGCGCGCCGGAACCCCGGCGGTGGTGAAGTTGCCGTAAGCGTTTGCCTTATGGCTTGGCCTGCGCGCCCACTTCTTGCGCTAACACGAGAATTTCCCGCTTCAGATTATTCGAAACTTTGGCATATTCGCCATTCAGCACTTGTTGCGCGGTGGCATGATCGCCTAGATTAACGAATATCACCACCGCAGCGGCGTGTTTGTGGAATTGCGCATGCTCGGTACGCACTTTCTCAAAGTGCGGCAGCTCCGCATAGGCTTGCCCCTCGCCGTAAATCCATTTGCCTAGCTTGCAGTGATCGTCGGTACCGACCAGCGCGGGGTCGAGCTTCTCGCCGCTGTCTGCAATGTAGTCCAGCAGGCGTTGCTTCCACCGCACATGGGCACTGATGATTTCGAGGAAATTCATGCGCTACTCTCAACTGTGTGAAGTCAGGAAGAGCAGGCAAGGGCGTTAGCCGGGTTTTTTGGGCGTTGCCTGCTCGGCGGTTTTGTTAATCGAATTGTAATTCCAAGCCCAGTGATTTTTCCAAGCCCCTAAGACTAAATTCGGATATTCCGGTTGGCCCAGGCTGCCATTGTAGCGGCCCAAGGCGCGATACAGGTTGCCTTTTTCGATATCGACATAGTGGCGCAGGATGGTGCAGCCGAAGCGCAAATTCGTGCGCAAGTGGAACAGGTTGTGATCCTTATTGCCAATGAGTTTGACCCAGAATGGCATGATCTGCATATAACCGCGCGCGGAGGCGGAAGACACGGCATATTTTTTGAAGCCGCTTTCCACTTGGATCAAGCCCAATACCATTTGCGGGTCGAGACCGGCGCGCGTGGCTTCGTAGTGTACGGAGGTGAGAAATTCACGTCGCTGCGCCGCATCGGGAATGCGACGCTCCATGCGTTTCGACATGCTGTTGAGCCAAGCCTCACCTTCAGCGGAACTGTTAAAGGCGAGTCTCGGGCTGGCGTTATCCGCCACCGCTTTGTGCAGCGAAGCTTGCACGCTGGCGGATAGCGGCTCATAGAGCTGCGTGCCGGCCAGGGCGAGGCCGGGCAGCGCTACCCCGATGAGCAATATCAAAATGAGATGTTTAAATGTTTTCATAAGTTTTCCAACAGCTTTGATTTTAGAAGCTCAGCGGCATTCTGCAAAGGCAGGACTGTCGCTTTTTCGTCACATCGGCCCTGGTATTCGATCTGGCCTTCTTTCAAACCCCGGTCGCCGATCACGACGCGATGCGGAATGCCGATCAGTTCCATATCAGCAAACATCACGCCAGGACGCTCGTCCCGGTCGTCCAACAGTACCGCGACCCCGGCTTGTTGCAGTTCGACGTAGAGTTTTTCGACCGCTGCGCGCACGGCATCGCTCTTTTTCAAGCCAATCGGCACGATACTCAACTCGAATGGCGCCAAGGCACGCGGGAAGATAATGCCGCGCGCATCGTGGTTTTGTTCGATCGCAGCGCCGATGATGCGTGATACGCCGATGCCGTAGCAGCCCATCTCGAGGGGATGCGGCTGGCCTTGCTCATCGAGAAAGGTCGCGCTGAGCGCTTCGGAATATTTGGTTCGTAGTTGAAAAATATGCCCGACTTCGATGCCGCGGCAGATATCCAGCTTGCCTTTTCCGTCCGGGCTTTCGTCACCGGCGACGACATTTCGAATATCGGCGACGAAGGGCTCGGGTAAATCGCGTTCGAAATTAACACCGTTGTAATGGAAGCCATCTTCGTTCGCCCCGCACACAAAATTGCTCATGGCGGCCACGGCACGGTCGGCGATGATCGTCATCTTCAAGCCCACTGGGCCAAGCGAGCCTGGGCTCGCACGCACGATTTCGCGCAGCTTGGCATCAGCGGCAAAACCCTTGATTGCGCCGACTTGCGCTAACTTAGCCGCTTTCACTTCGTTCAATGCGTGATCGCCGCGCAGCAGCAAGGCCACCAGACCCTGTTCACATTCAACAATAAGGGTTTTAACGACTTGATCCGCGCGCACCTTGAGGAAAGCGGTGACTTCATCAATGGTGTGTTGTTTGGGTGTGGCGACTTTATCCATCGGTTGTGTGGCCGCGCCCCGCGTCGTGGCAGGCGCCACTGCTTCGGCCAACTCCACATTCGCGGCGTAATCGGAATCAGGACAGTAGGCAATGGCATCCTCGCCTGAATCGGCGAGCACATGGAATTCATGCGACCCGGTGCCGCCAATCGCGCCGGTATCCGCGCTCACCGCGCGGAATTTCAAACCGAGGCGGCTGAAAATGCGTGTGTAGGTGTCGTACATCACCTGATAAGTGTGTTCCAAGCTCGAAAAATCAGCGTGGAAGGAATACGCATCTTTCATCAAAAATTCGCGCGCGCGCATCACGCCGAAGCGCGGCCGAATCTCGTCGCGGAATTTGGTTTGAATCTGGTAAAAATTGATGGGCAGCTGGCGATAGCTTTTAATTTCTTTGCGCGCGATATCGGTGATTACTTCTTCATGCGTCGGGCCAAAGCAGAAATCGCGCTGATGGCGATCCTTGATCTTCAGCATCTGTGGGCCGAATACGCCCCAGCGCCCGGTTTCCTCCCACAACTCGGCCGGCTGCACGGCTGGCATCAGCAACTCAATCGCGCCGGATTTATCCATCTCCTCGCGTACAATCGCTTCGACTTTGCGCAGCACGCGCAAGCCCAGCGGCATCCAAGTGTAGAGTCCGCTGCCCAGGCGCTTGATGAGCCCGGCGCGCAACATTAAGCTGTGGCTCACCAGCTCAGCTTCACTGGGCGCTTCTTTGAGCGTAGAGAGAAAAAATTGGCTAACACGCATGATCTTGTTCTTAAACGGAAAAGGGCGGCAATTGTACCAGATCGCAGAGGTGTTCACATGGTCGTTGGCAATAACTGCGTTTCACAGTGAAGGTTTTTGAGTAATGGGTTTCTTCGCAAAATGGCGCATCCATAAAGCCGTGCGCGCCGGTGGCCAAGTCGAGGTGAGCGAAAAAGACGGCATCCGTCGCATGCACTTCGGCTCCGACACGGTGCAAAGCGCGATGCGCATCAACGATCCGTGCGCGCTCGAAGTGGGTTATACGCGCAGCATGATGGCTTTTTTGCTGTTCAATCCCGATCCGCACGTTTTTTTGATGGTGGGCTTAGGGGGTGGCTCTACCGCCAAGTGGGTGCATCAGTATCTGCCCGCTGCCCGCACCACAGTAGTCGAGATCAATCCGGAAGTGGTCAGTACTGCCCGCGCGTACTTTCAAGTGCCGCAAGATGAAGAGCGGTTGCGCGTGCTGATCGGCGATGGTGCGCACTATGTCGAGGCCCATCCCCATTCATGCGATGTGTTGATGCTGGATGGCTACAACGAAGTGGCGCAATCGGAAGCGCTTTCCACCCCCGAGTTTTACGCGGCCTGTCGCGCGGCGCTTAAACCGGGCGGGATCCTGGTGGTGAATCTATGGGGTTCGGACAAGCGTTACCACGAATATGTGGATCGCATCTCGGCTTGCTTCGGCGGCGTGTTTCTTTGCCTACCCGCTGAGCAGCGCGGCAATGTCATCGTGTTCGGATTCGAACGCAGCCCCAATATGCCGAAGTGGGACGATCTGCGCGAACGCGCGCGACGACTGGAAGTGCAGTATGGGATGGAGTTTGTGCGCTTCGCGGAAGGATTTAGGAAATTGAATTTACACAACGATAAGCGGTTGTTGGTTTGAACACGAGCAACCGAAAAGCATGAAGTGGCTGCGTGACTGGCGTCGAAAGTCCATCCTGCGAAACGCCCGCTTGGATGAGCCTACGTGGCAAGCTACGCTGGCGCTGCCGGTATTTACTGGCCTGAATCTGAACGAGCGCACCCAACTCGCCAACTGGGCCTCGCTTTTTCTGCACGACAAAACCATCTTTGGTGCGGCGGGGTTGGAAATCGATGATCGTGTAAGGTTCGTCATCGCCGCCCAGGCTTCCCTGCTAATCCTCAACTTGGATCCGGACTGGTATCGGGGCTGGGGCGAGATCATTGTTTACCCCGACCAATTCGTGCCGCACCGCGAATACACCGACGAGCACGGCATCGTGCATGAAAGCCGCTACCCGATGATGGGTGAAGCCTGGCTCAGCGGCCCGGTGATTTTGTCCTGGGCGGATGTGGCCCGCGCAGGCGCGCTGGACGGCGCGAATGTGGTGATGCACGAGTTTGCGCATAAATTGGATATACTCAACGGCGACGCCAACGGTTTGCCGCCGCTGCATGGCGACATGCGGGTGCGCGACTGGGCCGCCGCCTTCAAACCGGCCTATGAGGATTTTTGCCGTCGCGTGGATGCGGGCGAAGACACCGCCATCGATCCTTATGCTGCCGAATCCCCAGCGGAATTCTTTGCCGTGCTCACGGAATCGTTCTTCGAAGCACCGCATCTACTCCATACCGAATATTCGCAGGTGTATGCACAAATGCGCGCGTTCTACCGGCAAGATCCGCTGACGAGATTTTAGTAGCGCAAGCATCCTGCTTGCATGCCGGCAGGATGCCGGCGCTACGGAGAGGCCGATTTCCTCGGCCTGAATCGTGCGATCAATTTGGCCATTTCCTGTACCCATCCGGATTGCGTATAGGCCCCATAACGCAGCGCAACATAAAGCCGCGTGATCGCTTCAATGCGTGATGCAAGATCGGGCCGCAAAGCTTTTGCGCGGGCGGCGAAGTCGAGCGGGCCTTCATTCCGTGCGCGCGTGATGCCGATCCGCGCTAAGCGCGCGCAGAAGGTGGCATAAGCGCGTTCGACTTTTCCGGCATAGCCACGTCGGCCACGCAGGGTAAAGAGGGCGAGCACAGCGATCACGCTGCCGACGCCGACCAACAAATACATTCCCAATTCGCGCCACGACACGATGCCGAATCCCAAGCGCGCGAAGAGCGAAACTTGGCGCTCTTGATCGTAGCCGAGCACCCATTGATTCCAGCGATTATTCAGCGTGTCCCACGAGAATTTAAGTTGGCGCATCCAGGGGCTCGGCTCGCGCAGGAAAAACGGCAATGCCTCGCCCGCCGGCAAGGCGCTGGCAAGACCCTGTTCGATGCGGCTGGCGGCCACGGCCGCCGTGGGATCGATCCGTACCCAGCCGCGCCCGGCAAACCACACTTCGGTCCAGGCATGGGCATCGGCTTGGCGCACGATCAGATAATTGCCAAGTTGATTGAATTCGCCGCCCTGATAGCCGGTGACGATGCGCGCCGGTATCCCCGCGGCGCGCATGAGAAAAGCGAAACTGCCCGCGTAGTGTTCGCAAAAACCGCGCCGGGTATCGAACAGAAATTCATCCACGCTGTCGCCCATTAAACGTGGCGGGTTGAGGGTGTAGACGTAGGGCTCGTCGTGATAACGGCTGAGTATCTTGTTCACGAATTCTTCTTGGTTGCGGCTTTCCCGGGCCACTTTCTCAGCCAGGGCTCGCGCGCGTGAATTACCCGCAACTGGTAAGCGCTTCGCGCGAGTTAATTCTTCCACTTCCGTGCTCAAACTGCCGCCGAAGGCCGCATAGGACGTTACGCTGTAACGCTTGCGCTGTTGCACCGTGTCTTTTTGCGTCACGCTGAAATCATAGTTGAGCTGGCTGCCCACCGGCAGCGTCGTCGGGTCGGCATAGTCCATGACCGGCAGCCAAGGCTTGTCGTGCGGCTCCAGGGTGATGTTGTAGCGCACGCCTTGGCCTTGCGCGGTGAGCGAATCTCGCATCGCCTGGGTTTTGCTCGCATACCAAGTGCGGCCATCGAAGCGATCCAGCACCAGCACGCGGAAATAGCGCTGGGTTGGGGGCGGCAGCGGCCCGGTGAATTCGATGCGGAACGCCACCGCATCCGATTGCGCGAGGCGGCTGATCGCGCCGGGGCTCATCGTATCCGACAAGCCGGTCATGCCGGCAAAGGCGTCTTGCGGCATGCCCCACAAGGGACCGGCGACACGCGGGAATAAGACGAACAGCACCAGCATCACCGGCACCGCTTGCAGTAATAATTTGGCGCTGAGTTTGAATTGCACCGGCCACGGCAGATGCGCGCGCGGCTGGCTGAAAGCGATGAGCAGCGTGGTGAGCAGCCACGCGATCAAAAACAGATACGCCGCGATGAATAAATTCTGACTGTAGAGAAAATGCGTGATGACAAAAAAGTAGCCCAAGAACACGATGAGCCAAGCATCGCGCTCGCTTTTCAGTTCCAACAACTTGAGCGAGACCATCAAAGTAAACAGCGCCACGCCCGCATCGCGTCCGAACAAAGTGTGATACTGCAGCAGAATGCCTAGCGTGGCCACCATGGCCAAGGCCAGCAGCAGCCATTTGTTGGGCAATGGCAGCTTGCCGCGTCCTGCCAGGTAGCGCCAGGCGATGATGCCAGCGGCAAAGCCAGTGAGCCAAACCGGCAGGCGCGTGGCGTGTGGCGCGATGACCAGGGCCATGGTCGCGAGCAAGCCGGTGAGGAGCGGTAATGGCGGCCAGGCAGCATTTCTCCCGCAGGGCGGGGGAGATAGGAGCTCCCCTCTCCCACTCGTGGGAGAGGGGCCGGGGGAGAGGGCTAAATGAGCGTTGAGTTGCGGCAATCCAAAAATCATAAGTAGATTATTTACCCCCACCCTTGCCCTCCCCCTGAGAGGGGGAGGGGATGTTCGTGGTGTTATCGAAATCGGGCTTTCCAAACAGTGCAAGTGCTTTGAGGCAGCGCGCGCGTTGCGCCTCACCCAGATCGGGCGTGAATTCGATCTCCGGTAGCCGCAAGCCGTAGGCAAGCTGCAAGTGTTCCGCTTCCAGAATCATGCCGGCGAGGCGTGACAAGCGGGCTTCGATATCGGCATCGGTCAGCGTATTGAAATCAAGCCATAGGGTTGCCGCACCCGGTGTGGAGAATTGTTTGGTCAATAGCTTCTCGCTTTTGGTCGAAGCCTTCCAGGCGATATGACGCGGCGCATCGCTGGGCCGGGCATCGCG
>JADMJT010000069.1 GCA_018781585.1 Burkholderiales bacterium | reverse complement strand
TTTCTGTGACCAATCGCACGCCAACCAATACGGAAATTTGGGCTACCTGGATCGTCGGCGCTAAAAATGCGTTTGGTGTTGAAGGCCAGATGACGCCTTCGCGTCTTTTTGTCACGGTGGTAGAGGGTGTGGCGCCCGATGTGGTGTTAGACCTTAACGCGGATGGCAAGCTGGATGCCAAAGACCTCAAGCTCATGGGATTTAACGTGATCGCCAAGAGCCGTCACGTGGATTTTATTGTGAATGGCATGCCATAAAAATGTAAGCTAACCGCTCCAGTTAATACTAATCTATAGAAGTCGTAGGGGGCGTTCAGGGTGTAAGTATGAAGCGAAGCAGTCATTGTTTTTGTGAATCGGCAATGAGCTGCCCACCCTTGAGAGCCTCATGTTTCTGAGAATCCCCGCTCTCCCGTAGGGAAGGCCGGCTTTTGGCTTACTTACGGGGAATTGCGGCATGGCGCACATTAAATAACCCTGGAGACCACATGAACGAACAACGACGCGATTTTTTGAAGACCACGGCGGCCCTCGCCGCAACGGTTGGCCTCACGCCCTTCAGTGAAGTGTTGGCGCAGGGCAAGTCTTCAATCGAAGCACAGGACCGCGTATTTATCACCAACGAAGATTCCAATACCCTGGTTGTAATCAATCCCAACACCAATACGGTTGAAACGACTATTAATCTCACCAGTTTCGACGAAGATGCGCGTCCGCCGTTTCGCTTTGTTACAGCAGGTGTGGCGCCGACCCACGCGGCGATGATCCACAAGCCGCTGTACCACGGTTGCATCGATGCGCACGGCGCGATTCCTTCACCGGATGGGAAGCTGCTCGCGACCAGCGGGCGCGGATCGAGCAATATCTATCTAATTGATGCGGTCAACAAGCGTGTCATCGGCAATATGCCGAATCCAGCAGCCGGGCCGACGACCAATCCGGAGCGCCTATCGAGCGGTATTCTGGTGGGGCGCGAACCACATGAGCCCACGTTCACGCGCAACGGAAAAGAACTGTGGGTTACTTTGCGCGGTGAGGATCGCATCGCGATTCTGGATGTCGAGCGTGCGCAGAAGCAGGCGGGCGGCACCGATGCCAGTGCAATCTTGCGTTATGTGCCGACGATCAACGGCCCCGCGCAAGTGTGGTTCAACGCCCAGGGTACGCTGGCCTTTGTGGCCAGTCAGAAAGTCGCCAAGGTCGACGTGTTTCGCGTCAATGCTGGAGCATCCGGTCACTCTCGCCCGGAACGCGTCACCACGCTGGATATTTCAGCGCAGGATAAACCGGGCTTCACCCCCTTCCTCAAAACCAGCCCAGATGGGAGCGAGGTGTGGTTTTCTCACAAGCTCGCCGATACCGTCTCATGCCGCGCTACCAGCGGCTCATTCGACCTGCTGGATGCTGTGCCACTAGGCGCGATGTCCCGTCCGAACCATGTCGAGTTTGTCGAGAATGCCAAAGGAAAAGTCGTGTACGCCAGTTTGGCGCGGGTCGATGACGGTGGTCCCGGTGGCGTGGCGTCGAGCCAGATCGCCATCATCGACCGCAGTGCTAAACCCGGTGCGCGCAAGGTGGTGAGCACCTTCTTTACGCAAGCGCGCGAGGCGCATGGTGTATGGACCAACCCCGCAAATGATTTGCTGTATGTGGCGCATGAGCAGGACGAACTTCCGGGAACACCCAATGCAGGGCAAACGGTGTGCACGGCGTTCGACGTATCCGATCCGTTCAATCCCAAGTTCATTGCCCAGATTCCCCTTGGCAGTTTAAAACTCCCTTCAGGCGAACTACGCAACAAGAAAAGCATCAACCTGGTGTATGTCCGTCCCGGTTATCGGGGCCAAACGGCATGAAGCGTAGCAGCGCTGCATCTCGGCACGCGGGGCGCTGAGGATGGCTGAGCATCAGCATGCGGGCATGCCTATGCACAGCGTACCGGAAGTGCCGATCCAACATGGCACGGCCTTCCAGCGCTTCGCCCAGGAAATGAATGTCGGCATGGCGAAAATGATGTCCGATATGCATGCGCCGGGCTATACGGGCGATCCCGATATCGATTTTCTGGCGATGATGATTCCGCATCACGAGGGGGCGGTAGACATGGCGCGCCTGGTGCTCCAGCACGGCACTGATCCCGTGACGCGCAAACTGGCGGAGGAAATTATCGCCAGTCAGCGCGTGGAGATTGAGGGCATGCAACGCCGGCTGGACGACCTCAAGCGCGGTGCCAATCGCATCGATCCCGGCGGGTATCCCGCATTGGGGGGTACGCGAGGTGGTCAGGGCAGGTAAAAAAACCGCAGCGCTAATGTCAGCGCCGAATAGCGGGTGTGGCAATTTTAGCTATTGTCACCGATACACATGCGCCCGCGTCAGGGGATACGGCATCGTGCCATTTTCCAGCGGTTTGCCGGCGAGGATTTGAAACAGCGACATCCAGCCGCGATCGAAGGCATGCGCCGAGCCGGCCATATAGATTTGCCAGACGCGGTATTTTTCTTCGCCGACTAATTTTTTCGCTTCCTCAGCATTCGCTTCCAGCCGATCGACCCAGTGCCAGAGGGTGCGCGCATAGTGCGGGCGCAGGCATTCCGCATCCCAGCATTCGAGGCCGTGCGTGGAGAGCGATTCGATCACGTGCGACACATGCACCAGCTCGCCGCCGGGGAATACATATTGCTCGATAAAGTCGCTGATGCCGCTGCCGAGCCCTTCGGTATCGAGGCCGCTGGAGGTGATGCCGTGATTCATAACCAAGCCGCCCGGCTTCAATAGACGATAGATTTTTGCGAAGTATTTGGGCAGGTTGTGGCGGCCGACGTGTTCGAACATGCCGACCGAGGCGATTTTATCGAACGCTTCATCTTCCAGCACGTCGCGGTAATCCATGAGGTGCACTTGCACGCGATCCTGTAAGCCGCGCGCCTGAATTTGCTCCTGCACATAGTCGTGCTGGTTTTGGCTAAGCGTAATGCCGGTGGCGCGCACTTGGTAATGCTCGGCTGCCCAAAGAATCAGCCCGCCCCAGCCACAGCCGATGTCGAGCAGGCGTTCTTCCGGTTTGAGGTCGAGCTTGCGGCAAATGTGGTCGAGCTTTTGTTCTTGCGCGCGCTCCAGCGTGTCGTCGGCTTGCATGAAGTAGGCGCAGGAATACACGCGGCGTTGATCCAGCCACAGGGCATAAAATTCGTTGGAGACGTCGTAGTGGTGACTGATATTTTTGCGGTCGGTGGGTTTGGAATGCTTCCACCACGACAGGGCGCGGCTACTTTTTTTGTCGACGATGACGTCGCTTGCGCACAAATGTTCGCCGAAAGAAATAATGTCGCGCATCTTGCCTACTACGTCGATCTCCCGCTCAACGTAGCGCTTGGCAAGCTTACCCAAGCTGGGTGTGATGAGATCAAACAAGGCCTTCGAATTATTGACTTTTAGCGTGACATTCGGCTGCTCGGCGAGGCGCAAAGATTGGCCGTTCCACAACTCAAGCGCCACCGGTAAGTGATGTCGGCGTAGGCGGTTTTCGACCGCCTTGAGCATTTGGCTGTGAAACATTGCGTTTCCCCTCTGATGCGCGCCTGAATGCTGGCGCGTGTTACCTCAGTATAGGAAACGATTGCTGAAAATTTAAGCTAGATCTTGCGCCAGCGAATCACGCACCGCATCTGGCAAAGCGGCGATTTCCGAGGTGTACTCCGGGTGATCGACGCCAATGTTGATGGCGGCGCCCGCTTTGATCGCCGTGATACTGGCGGGGTCAAGTTCGAAACGCATGAAATGCACGGCGGACGTTTTCTCCTCGTTTTCGCGCGCCAAGTCTTCGTCGGCAATTGCGTATACCTTGGCTTGCCCCATCGCACGCATCCACACGCTGTCTTCGATACCTTTCAAACGTGTCAACATCACACGGCGCGCTTCCTCATCCGTGTACTCAATCATTAAGGTGGCTTTCCAGTTACTGCCATCGGGGATCAGCGGGTTGTAGGCGTCAATTTCATCTTGAATGCCGGCTTCCTCAAAAATGCGCTCGGTGCGGAGCATTTCCTGAACCTGGTAGCGCATGGTCATCTCATCTTCGAAGATGAGGGTGAGGTGATCGCCCAAGCAAACGGTGCGGATTTTTTTGTGCGCGATGACTTGCGTGCGCATAGCGGGGCGCGCCTTGGCATAGGCTTCAAGCGTCATCAAATTGTCGCGGGTGAGTTTTGGCATGATCGTTCCTTGTGTCGGTAAGTGTGTTTGCAAGATCATCACTCCTTATGCTGCCCGCCGATTGG
Source organism: Burkholderiales bacterium (assembly GCA_018781585.1). Classification (GTDB taxonomy): domain Bacteria; phylum Pseudomonadota; class Gammaproteobacteria; order Burkholderiales; family Thiobacteraceae; genus RBG-16-58-11. The sequence goes on along the minus strand of JADMJT010000069.1, from coordinate 13,785 downwards.
GCCTTCTTTGAATAGGCTATCTTTGAGCTCATGATCGAATGCCGGGTCGTGGCGCCGGATCCATTCCAATACCATGGCGGCGTGCTCTTTCTCCTCGTCGCGGTTGTGCGCCAGGATGCGCTTCAGTTCGGCATCGCTACACGCGTCCACGCGTTGGTTATACCAATCCACCGCTTCCAACTCTTCCATCAGCGAGACGATGGCACGATGCATGTCCAGGGTCGCGGTGGAGAGCTTGTCGATCGGTTCGTGATAGCCTTCATTAGCCATGCGAATGCTCCTTGTTATTAAAGTCCATAAGCGATGCGTATCAGCGTAATCGGGTGTTCCTTTTGCGCTTTGGTGCCTGCGCCCATGCCTTGCATGATGTGGCGGCCGGCAATGGCGCAATCGGAGCTGATGTAGTCCGGTTCGTTGTTGGCCATGGCCTTGAACACGGGCTTGCCGATCTTCATCGAGTTGGCGAAGAATTCGGATTTCACGCCCCAGGTGCCGTCGTGGCCGGAGCAACGCTCGACCGTGTTGACTTGCGTCTCCGGCACCAACTGCAACATCTCACGGGTTTTCTGCCCCATGTTCTGCACCCGTAAATGGCAGGCGATATGGTAAGAAACGTTCCCCAGTTTTTGCGGAAAATCGGTCTTCAATAATCCGTCGACCTTGCGTGCGATCATGTATTCGAATGGGTCCCACATCGCTTCCGCCACGAGCTTAACCTCCGCATCGTTGGGGAACATCAGCGGCAATTCCTGTTTGTACATCAGCGTGCAAGATGGCACGGCGCTGAGAATCGCGTAGCCCTCGCGTGCCAGCTTGGCGAGTTGTGGGATGTTGATGTCTTTGAGCTTCTCGACTGCGTCGAGATCGCCCAATTCCAGTTTAGGCATGCCGCAGCAGACTTCTTTTTCGACCAAGCGCGACGGGATTTCATTGTGCGCGAGGATTTTTAAGAGATCGTGGCCGATACCGGGCTCGTTGTAATTCACATAACAAGTTGCGTAAATCGCTACCTTGCCTGGTGTGCGTTGGCCCGTTTTTACCGGGAAGTTATCGTTTGCTTCGGCATGGGAGCGGAATGTTGCGCTGGCGTATTCCGGCAACACGCGGTCTTTGTGCACGCCAAGCACGCTGTCCATCACGGCGCGCGCGGCCGGTGTTTTGTTCAGCGCGTTCACGGTTTGCACCACGATGGGGATCGTCGCCAGCTTGCCCATCGTGTCGGTGCTGGAGAGCAGCTTGTCGCGGAATTTGGTTTCGCCTTTTTTGAATTTGATCGCTTTCGCGCGCAACATCAGGTGCGGGAAATCAAGGTTCCACTCATGCGGTGGGACATACGGGCACTTGGTCATGAAGCACAAGTCGCACAGATAACATTGATCGACCACTTGCCATAAATCTTCGTTCTTCACGCCATCTAATTCCTGCGTGGGAGAGTTGTCTACCAAATCGAATAGAGTGGGAAACGCGGTGCAAAGGTTTACACAGCGGCGGCAACCATGGCAGATATCAAATACCCGGTGTAGCTCTTGATTGAGCGCGGCTTCATCCCAGAAGCTGGGGGTTTTCCAATCTAATGCATGCCGCTTGGGCGCTTCGAGACTACCTTCACGCGCAGTCATTGCCTTGCCTTTCTTTCTTTAATTGGGCAGGTAAAACGCTTCCGCTCCTAACGGTCATTGCCATGTTTCCCTCTCTCCTAATGCTCTCCCCGCAAGGAGGACGCCGGTGGGTACCCCGCTGCTACGCAGCGACCCTTCCGCAGTCCCGCATGCGGGGAGAGAGGGATTCAGTCTCGCTTCGCGAGTTTCATATTACGGAGCGGAAGCGGGCGTTACCTTGAGCCGATTGACTGCGGCGCTATTAACTTCCCAGGGTGTCAAATGCCTTCTGGAAGCGGTTGGCGTGCGAGCGTTCAGCTTTTGACAGCGTCTCGAACCAATCAGCGATTTCGTCGAAGCCCTCGTCGCGCGCGGATTTCGCCATGCCTGGATACATATCGGTGTACTCGTGGGTCTCACCAGCAATCGCGGCTTTCAGGTTGTCGCCCGTGGGGCCGATCGGCAGACCGGTGGCGGGATCACCTACGGCTTCCATGTATTCCAGATGGCCATGCGCATGGCCGGTTTCGCCTTCTGCGGTGGAGCGGAACACGGCAGCCACGTCGTTATAGCCTTCCACATCGGCTTTCGCTGCAAAGTACAAATAACGGCGATTGGCTTGGGATTCGCCGGCAAATGCGGCTTTCAAGTTGTCGAAAGTTTTCGAGCCTTTGAGGTTCATCACGGTCTCCTTGTCAAGTTAGTGGGGGTAGTAAACAACTTAAAATAGTTAGACTTAATCTAATCTATGAACAAAGTATAGAGATGGGTGCGCCGGGCGTCAAGGGGGTGTTTAAAACAGCAAAATGTAGGAAACGGGGGCGAGAGGAGAGAGAAATGTTCCTGGGGGTTTTCCCATGCTCCCCACGCTTAGGCTAGCCTTCCGAAATGGATAAACGCCTGCTCGATTTCGGCGAAAGTCCGTGCAATCGGCGTGGTGCTGATTTCCATGCCAAGTTGACGTGCGATGCGCGAGGCCGAAAATAGGCCGCGCACCATTTCCCGTCCATTCACTGTTTCCACCACTAGCGCATGCTGCCGTCCGCAGCGTTGTAGCGTAGAGACGATGTTGCCAATACGCGCCGCCAACACATCGGATAGCTTTAATACCTCCAAGCGCTCGCGTGGTGTCATGATGTCGGCCACCGTAATTTCGCGATGAACACCGCCTTGGCGCTCGATGAATTGCAGCGGTTTCTCACCTAGCAGGTCGCTGGCGGTAATCAATCCCATTAATGCGCCATCGTTGTCCAGTACAAAGAGCATGCGTACGCCACGCCGGCGCATACGCTCCTCCGCCACATCAATCGCAACCTCGGGCGCAATCGAAACAGCCGTGGTGGCGCGCAGGTCGGTCATGACATCCAGCGCCGGGTGGTTCGTTTTCAGATGGCAGGTTTGTTGCAGATCGGGCTGGGATAGATCCGCCCCTGGTGCTAGGGCATGCAATTGCAAAGGCGGGTAATCACTGAGCATCGCGGTTCCTTTCAGCAGATTTTTGACACTAAGCCTATCTTATGAATATTAGAACATGCGGCTCGTTTGGCAACCACTTGCCGTCGGAAATGGATATGGTTGGAATTTACAAGGGCATCGGCTGCGCGTCAGCCAGGCGCAGCCAGCCGCGCACGATGCGATACAACACCCAGATGCCGGTCACGACGCCAATGATCCAGGCCAGGGGGATGCCGACGACCGTCAAAAACAGCAACATCATCAAGACCAACCATAGCAAGGCGAACCAGAAGGTACGGATTTGCCAGCGGAAGTGGGACTGAAGATAGGTGCCGTAAGCCTCGTCGCGTTTGAGGTAATTCAGAATCACCGCGATGATCGACGGCCAGCCGGTGAGAAACGCCGTTACGATAAATGCTGAGCTAAGCAAGCCGGTCAGCGCGCTGAACGCATGCAGCCCATAGATGATATGGGTGAGCGTGATCAGGTTATCATGGGGCGCGGTGGAGTCGGGGGGCGTGTTCACGTGGCGGCCTAAGTGTTGTCTGCGGTACGCAAGCGAGTACGTTGATCGCGGTCGAGGTAAGTTACCAATTCATTCAGTGCCAAGCGATAGACATCGCGCTTGAATTCGATCACCGAATCCAGCGGTACCCAGTATTCGCTCCAGCGCCAAGCGTCGAACTCCGGATGTCCGCTTGCGCGCAAGCTCACATCGCAGTCACGCCCCACCAAACGCAGCAAGAACCAGATTTGTTTCTGGCCCTTATAGCTGCTACGCCACTCACGCTTGATCCAATGCGCCGGCACCTCGTAACGCAACCAGTTCTTCGTGCGGCCCAGAATATGCACATGATGGGACTGTAAGCCCACCTCTTCGTACAACTCCCGGTACATGGCCTGCTCGGGGGATTCCCCCTTATCAATGCCACCCTGCGGGAATTGCCAGGAATGTTCGCGTATCCGTTTGCCCCAGAAAACCTCGTTTTTTGCGTTGCACAAGATGATGCCGACATTGGGACGATACCCATCGCGGTCGATCATTCTCGATCCTTCAATTCAATAGTTGCCACCATTGTTTCATATTTCAAAGACCTATTACAAGGCGCGCGGAGCGGGGTGGGCGATCAGGTACAATAGGGTTTTCATTCAATCTGTTAGATCAAGTCCATGCCGGTTAATTTGACACCCGCCACACGCGATAAAGTACTGCCCATCCAAGGGGTTTCTTTGGGCGTTGCCGAAGCCAATATCAAGAAGCCGGGTCGCAAGGATTTACTGGTGATTGCGCTCGAAGCGGGGGCCGAGGTCACGGCGGTTTTTACCCAAAACCGCTTCTGTGCCGCGCCGGTGATCGTGGCGCGGGCGCATCTCGAATCCGGGCAGCCGATCCGGGCGTTGGTGATCAATACCGGCAACGCCAATGCCGGCACCGGCGAGGAGGGCCTAGCCCGTGCCGGGTCGGTGTGTCACGAGTTGTCGGGGCTGCTGGCATGCAAGCCGGAACAAGTGTTGCCGTTTTCCACCGGTGTGATCATGGAGCCCTTGCCCGTTGAAAAAATCCTAGCGGGACTGCCCAGTTGTGTGAATAAACTGGGCCAATCCGACTGGTTCGATGCAGCGCAAGCGATCATGACCACCGACATCGTGCCCAAAGCTTTCTCCCGGCAAGTAATGGTCAATGGACAAACTGCCACTATCACGGGCATCGCCAAAGGCTCGGGCATGATCCATCCGAACATGGCGACCATGCTCGGCTATATCGCCACCGATGCCGCTGTGCCCCAAGAGGTGCTGCAAGCCATGCTGCATCACGCCGTGGCGCACTCTTTCAACTGCATTACCGTAGATGGCGATACCTCGACCAACGATGCGTGCGTGTTGATCGCCACCGGGCTTGGCGGGGTGCGCGTTTCCAGCGCCAGCGGCGACGATTACCTGACGCTACGCGATGCGGTGACCGAAGTGGCGACCTGGTTGGCACAAGCCATCGTGCGCGACGGCGAGGGTGCGACCAAATTCATGACGATTCAGGTTGAAGGCGGAAAATCCGCAGATGAGTGCCGCACGGTGGCGTATGCCATTGCGCATTCGCCCCTGGTCAAAACCGCGTTTTTCGCCTCGGACCCGAATCTGGGCCGCATTCTGGCCGCGATCGGCTATGCGGGTATTCACGATCTCGATGTGTCCAAGCTTCAGTTGTATCTGGGCGATGTCCTGGTAGCGGAAAAGGGTGGTCGCGCCAGCGCTTATCGCGAAGCAGATGGTCAGCGGGTGATGCAGCAAGCGGAAATTCAGGTGCGCGTCCTGCTGCATCGCGGCTCGGCTGCGGCGACCGTTTGGACCTGCGATTTTTCTTACGATTATGTGAAAATTAATGCGGAATATCGAAGCTGATTTAATTGCGCGGGTGGCGGGGCTGATTGATCGCCTCGAAACGCTATTGCCCGCACCTGCCGCCGCACCAGATTGGAAAGCTGCCATCGCCTATCGCTGGCGCACTCAAAACGGTCGGGGCTATCTCAAGCCGGTGGCGCATCCGCACCGCATTCGCTTGGTGGATTTGCGTGGCGTGGATGAACAAAAGCAAATCATCGAGCGCAACACGCGCCAATTCGTCGCAGGCCAACCCGCGAACAATGTGTTGCTATCGGGTGCGCGCGGCACGGGGAAATCGTCCTTGGTTAAAGCGGTGCTGAGTCAATTTTCGTCCAAGGGGTTGCGTTTGATCGAAGTGGAAAAGCGCGATCTCGGCGATTTGCCCGATATCGTGGATCTGATTTATGGCCGTCCCGAGCGTTTTATCTTATTTTGCGACGATCTTTCTTTCAGCGCCGATGAGCCGGGCTATCAGGCCTTGAAAGCGATACTCGACGGCTCGATTGCTTCCACGTCCGATAATTTGTTGGTATATGCCACCTCCAACCGCCGCCATCTGATGCCGGAATACATGGAAGAAAATCTCGGCACGCGCCATGTCGGGCATGAGGTGCATCCGGATGAAGCGGTGGAAGAAAAAGTTTCGCTCTCCGAGCGCTTCGGCGTTTGGTTGTCGTTTTATCCTTTTGATCAAGACGCTTATCTGGCCATCGCTGACTACTGGGTGGCGCAGCTCGGTGGGTCGCTGCGCGATACGGAAAAACGCCAGCACGCCGCGCTGCAATGGGCGCTATTGCGCGGTTCGCGCAGTGGGCGCGTGGCCTGGCAATTCGCGCGCGATTGGGTCGGTAGCCACGCTATCCCGCAGCGTGGCAAACGCACCTGATGCCGGTTAGCACCGAAACCAAAATAACTGATGTTGCGGTTGCCGTCATTACGCAGCCCGATGGTTCCTTTTTGCTCGCGCGTCGCCCCGAAGGCAAGCCCTACGCCGGCTATTGGGAATTTCCCGGCGGTAAGGTCGAGCCGAATGAGCGCGTTGCCGATGCCTTGGCGCGCGAGGTGAAGGAGGAGTTAGGGATCGACGTGACTTGCGCTTATCCCTGGGTGACGCAGGTATTTACTTATCCCCATGCGAAGGTCAAATTGCACTTTTACCGTGTCACGGCCTGGCAAGGCGTGCCACATCCGCATGAAGGCCAGGTATTTTCTTGGGAGCGTGCAGAGTTGGTGAGGGTAGAGCCGGTGCTGCCCGCCAACAGCCCCATTTTGCGCGGCCTGTCTTTGCCGCCGGTGATGGGCGTGAGCCAAGCGGTGGAGCTTGGCATCGAACCCTTTCTGGCTAAATTGGATGCGGCATTGAAGCGTGGTTTGTGCTTGATCCAATTGCGCGAGAAGCAACTGCCGGAGAATGAATTGGTCATCCTGGCTCGGCGCGTGGCGGAAGTCGCTCATGCATACGGTGCGCGTGTCATGTTGAACGGCGATCCGAACTTAGTCGCGCAAACCGGTGTTGATGGCGTGCATTTGAGTACACAGCAACTCATGCGCGCTAATCAGCGGCCCGATGTCGCGTGGTGCGGCGCGTCCTGCCACACCCGGCCCGAGATGGATCACGCGGCGCAACTTCAGCTTGATTATGTGGTGCTCGGTACGGTGCTGCCCACCGCGTCGCACCCTGGCGAGCAAACCTTGGGGTGGGAGAACGTGGCTGCGTTGGCCCAGGATTACCCGCTACCGATTTACACCATCGGCGGCATGCGGGCGGAAGATTTAGAGACGGCGTGGCAACATGGCGCACATGGCATCGCGATGCTGCGCGGAGCGTGGTGAGATGCGATTAATCGTGCTGTTTGTCGTGCTCGCACTTGTCGGCTGTGCAAAACAGGCCGCACCAGTCGTAAGCTGTGCTGCCCTGACTCAAGGCTGCGCGCTTGATCAAGACAAGTTGTTCGTAAAAACAGATCGCGCACCCACACCGCTAAAACCATTTGCTTTAACGGTGCGAGCACCCGTCGCCCAAGCGGTAAATGTTGAGGTGCAGATGCAAGGTATGGAGATGGGTTTGAATCGCTATCGTCTGATCCGCCAAGCCAACGGCGAATGGCGCGCTACCATCACGCTACCGGTGTGTGTGACCGGTCGCCGCGATTGGTTGATGCTGATCGAGGTGGACGGCGTGCGACGTGGACTGACGTTTCAGACGGAATAAAAATTTTGTACAGAGCGCTATAGGTAACCGAGCGCTTTGAGTTTCCAACGGGTGTCCCGTGTTTGGGTTCAGCGGCTAAAGAGAAATGTCATATTACAAGACTTGACCCCGTCGTCCCTCCCGACACTCGCTCGGGCGTTGAAAGTTTCTTTGGAAGAGTTGATGGGGGAACCCATCACTAAAGCCAATCGGCGCGGCCCTGCACCAAAACTGGCGCAACACATGGAACGCATCAGCAAACTACCGCGTACTCAGCAGCAGTTCGTGATACGCATGATCGATATGGCGCTAGCGCAACAGGGACGCTGACCGCGTAACTGGCGGCAGCTAGAAAGACTACGCCCGCGTGAGCGGGCGTTGGGGGTGGTTTTTTAATTCAGAAATAAACATAAAGACTAAAAGCCTTCACTGCTTCAGTTATAAGGTAGCGTCCCCTTTACCATTTGCGATTTTAAGTCCCACCCTAACAAGATAATAGAAGCTCAATAACCCGGCGGCAGCTGCAAGCATAGCTCCACCTTCTAATACTTTAGCTGCATTCGCCATCGAATCAGCAGCAGCAGCAGAAGTGGGAAACGAGGTCGTCTTACCATACTGCTCAACCGCATAGAGGACACTCCAGTGAATAGCCCAACTTAAAATCGTTGAGTAAATCAATGCGGGTACAGATAAGACAATAAAAGCCTGCATAAAATTTGAGCCAGAATATGCGTTGTAACAAATCCTAACACCGAATATGACTATCACCGCAGCGATAGCAGCTTCAGCTATTGCCGCTTCAATGTAGCGAGAACCACTAAATCCCAAGATATGCGCAGCAACGAATGCAAACAAAATATATAGGAGATTTCCAAGAATAAGGAAGATCGCTGCGCGCCATCCCTGGACTTCGTTTGCTGCAAGCTTTTGAGCTAGGCGCGAAATGCTAAAAATATCGATAATCATCGAAACTCCCATCCCCATTCTTCACATATACAATTTGCAATACCCTGACCGCTAGGTGTAGTAACGAAAGGGCCCTTTAGAAATGGATCCGTTGGTGTGCCCCTTGGGTTACCAGGGGTGCATTGCTTAGGATTAGGCGAGTAGTTTGGATTTGTGCACACTGTGCGCCTGCATACAAGCTGCTGCGTTTTTGCAACATTCGGCTTAGACGATTTAGTCACACCATTCAGCACTTCACTCCCTGCCTCTATTGCGGCAGAGTTAGCTTCATTTTTGTTCAGAGGTGGTTTCGGCATTGTCCCCCGCGGATAGTAAGTGCCCGGAGCCGGAGGGCCACCTGCTAATCCCTCTGGGTCAACAAAACTAATCGGATTATTTTCTACGTAGGTGTAAGTATTCAGGCCACCCTCAAGTCCAATCGGATCACTCTGCACGTAGCGCCCTGTCGAAGAATCATAATCCCTAAAATAATTCTGGTGTAATCCGGTCTCTTTGTCCCAGTACTGTCCCGGAAACCTAAGGTTGTACCCGAACTTCACCCCATCCCCATCCGCATCCTCATTCGCCGCATCGGCGCCGAAGGGATTACTATCCCAGCGCCACACGGTCTTGTTGGTCTGATCGGTAATCACCCGCGGCGTATTCAGGTGATCGGCGTACACATAATGCACTTGTCCGCCCTTGATCACCGCCACCGGCGCCTCCCCCAGATACACGGTCTCTGCGATCGGGGCGCCGTAGGCGTCGTACTCGCCCACCAGATGCCCCGCTTCATCGTAGACGTAGAAGTTGAAATCGGTGATCTCCAGCCAGCCGCTCTTCGCCACCCGCTGGCCCAGGCCGTTGACGAGGTAATTCACGCTGCGCCAATTTACCAAGTCCATTGCCTGGCTCAGGCGGCCGCGGCCGTCGTAGGTGTAGGCGTAGGCGCCGTCGCCAGTGAGATTGCCGGCGGCATCGTAGCTGTAGCTTTTGGCCTGGGGGCCGGCCACGCTGGCGAGCTTGTTGCCGGCGGCGGGATAGGCGTAGGCGTATTGGTTCGCCCCGATGGTGAGGCGGCTGCGGTTGCCGTTGGCGTCGTAGGCGTAGCTTTGGTTGGTTTGGGGCGCGATCCAACCGGTGAGGCGGTCGAGCGGGTCGTAGTCGAAGAGCTGGTTCGCCGCGGGCTGGGTGTCGGTGAGGCCGGTGATGCGCGCGGCGGCGTCGAAGCTCAGGGTGCGGGCGTTGGCGGCCAGCGGATAGCCGTTGATGCGGCCGTCGGCATCGTAGCTGCGCGCATGAGGCGTGCCGTTGCCCCAGGTCCAGCGCTTGGCAGGACCGAAGGCTTGGTATTGGATGTTCGAGAGCAGCGGAGCGGCGCCGAGGCTCAGGCCGGCGATGCGGCCTTGGGGGTCGTAGGCGTAGGTCAGGATTTGGCCCGAGGGGAGGGTGAGCCGGTTCAGGCGGCCGGCGGCATCGTAGCCGTAGGCGAGGCCGAGCTTCGTGCCGTAGGCGGTTTGTTCCTTGCCCGCGACCCGGCCTTGGGTATCGTAACGCCAGGTGGTGAGGCTCACGCCGTCGGTCATTTGGGTGAGCCGCCCGAGCGCGTTCGGCCCTTGGTCGTATTGGAAGTCGAAGACTTTGTCCGGGTAGGCGAGACGGGTCACGCGGTTCAGGGCGTCGTAAGTGTATACCCCTTGCGCGCCGCGGGCGTCGGTGCGGGTCTTGAGGTTGCCGGCTGCATCGTAGGTGTTCGTGGTGGCGCCGGTGTCGGGACTCACGAGTTGGGTTTGATCGCCCAGGGCGTTGACGTTGTATTGGGTGACGAGGGTGCGCGGGTCGGTGACCGAGCGCAATTGATCGAGGGTGTCGTAGCCGTAGCGGGTGACGCCCATCAGGCCGTCGGTGCTGCTGGCCACTCGATTCAAGGCGTCGTAGCTGTGGGTGGTGATGTCGTTCTGGTTCGTGAGCGGGCCGTCGATCTGGGTGAGGTTGCCGTTGGCGTCGTAGGCGTAGGTGGTGGTCTGGTTGAAGGCGCCGATGTCTTTCCACAGGCGGTTCAACGCATCGAAGACGCGGGACTTGGTCTGTGCGAGCTGGCCGGCGCTGTCGAAGATTTCTTCTTTCACCCGGTTGCCGATATTGTCCAGGGTGTAGTGGATGCGGTTGCCTTGGGCATCCCAGATATCGGTCAGGCGATGGGCGTCGTCGTAGTCGTAGCGGATCTGTGCACCGGAGGGGAAATTGACCTGCTTGATTTGGCCCACGCCGTCGTAGTCGTAGGTGGTGGTCTCGGCGCCGACGCTGCGGCTCTTAATCCAGCCGCGCGGCCAGTAAGTGAGCGTGGTATTGAGATTGTTGGGATCAACGATGCTGAGCGGTTTGCCGTGGGCGTCGTATAGGGTGATCTGCGTCACGTGGCCGAGCGCATTGGTGATGGCCTTCAAATCGCCGTTGGGGTAGTAGGCATATGAAGTCACATCGCTAACGTCGGTGCGCGGGCCGTCGATGGTCTTTAAAAGATTGGGCAGGGCGCCATCCCCTGCGGTGGTGTAGGTGTAGGTCCATTGGCGGACTTTTGCGTCGCTGGTCGAGGTGATTGTCTTGGTGAGGACGTTGCCGCTTACGGGGTCGTAGCTCATCGCAGTCATGCGACCGGGTTCGGTAATAACAGTGGGTAATCTAAAGTTGGGGTGCCAAGCCGTGTTGATGGTGCGGGCCAGCGGTGTGGCATAGGCTTCGATGCGCACGGTTTCTAGGTTACGACTCATGTCGTAGTCAAACCAGGTGGTGTTGCCGTTGAAGTCGGTGCGGGTTTTGATGTTGCCGTTGGCGTCGTAGGTGAGATTGGATGCAGCGGGGCCGCAGCCGGAGCCGCCGGGTTGGTTGGTGCCGGTGCTCTTTACTGCGCCTAGGATGGTGGTGAAGTTGTAGGTGCGGGCGGTGCCTAGGGGGTCGGTGACGATTGTGTTACCGGTGTTATAGGTAAGCGAATGCTGATCAATACCAAGCCCCAATCCAGGAGCGAGTTCTTCCTTGTTAGCCCGCCCCGTCGTGTCGTACCAATAGCTCGCGTACCGCACATTGTTCTCGTCGATGATGCCAGTGATGGATGTCGTCAGGTCGGCACCAGATGTGTAACCTACTTCATTGTAGAGATAGGTCTTGGTAGTATTGCCAGGGTAGGTTACCGAAGATAGGTTGCTGTTGGTATCGTACCGATATTTATAAGTTTGATTCTCGGGATCGAGTATTTTGACGAGGCGGTTGGTGGAATCATATCCGAATGAAAGCGAACGACCCGATGCATCGGTGACACGGATCATAAGGTCAGCAGGCAAAACCGTTGCAGTTGGGTTGCCATCTGCATCTAGCACGTAGCCACCGTTCGAGCCGGCGGTGCCGTCAGAATATGTCAGGGTTTTGGTATGGTCGGCACGGCTGGTGACGGAAAGTAATTTGCCGCTATCGTCGTACAGCTCTATGTCATCATCAGCGGTAACATGTTGCCAACCAATGCGAGCACCTTCCATATTCTTGATCTCGGCCAACCGTGAAACAACATTGCTACGTGGTACCCAACTGTTTCCGATTAAGTTGAAAAATAAAACTCGCCCATCCTCGCGGTAAACATATGCAGTAAGTAGTGCCCCCACCCCATTTATTTCGATACTTTTTTCATATTCATGCTTCCAACTCGTTCCTAAAGCCTTCTTCGCACGAAGTGGATGAAAGAGATTCTGGTGGGCATAGTGTCTCAGCAGGCTTAACGAAGACGATCCCACCACTACATCAGTCTCTGAAAGTATCTTAACCCCTGTTCCTGGTCTAATCGGATGTTGCGTTGGGCAAGTCTCGTCTGCCTCAGCACCATCAGGTATACAAATCGTGTTTGCACCTCTTGCAGCAAAACGCTGTCTCCATGGATTAGGGCCGCAACTTAGACCCTGGACAACATTGTCATACGTATACCCTTTTGGGCAAAAAAGCTCCTCATCTACACCTGCCCACGTAGTGCCATGGCAGTCCAGATTATCTCCAGGAACTAAGTTGAATCCGCACTCGCAAACACCGGCGGCGGTTCCAGGACCCGAATCAACAATTTGCTCTATATAAAAAAGTTTAGATTGATTTACAGTAACTGCTGCCAGATCACACCAAGCTTGGGGCTTAGAGGTGAAGTAGGGATAGTGCCCGGAATTGGGACAATTTCCCCAGGTTTCCTGCGGTTGGATACAATATTCATATCGGGGATCAGAAGCACAATTTCCTGCGAAAACCTGGCCTCCCATCGACAAACAAGCAAAAATAAATGGGGTCAGCAAAAGAGAAGGGGTCAAATCTTGTATTGCCACTTTTGATTTACGCGCTAACAAAATCCAGGTCGACTTAACCCCCAACACTTTGCCGAAAACAAATTTAAAGCAGAACAAAAATGCGCGCAGCGGCGCAGACAGAACTTGCATGACTTCCCCCTGGATTTGGCGTGATACGCAGCCGGGCTTCTTGTTGAGCCGGGAGGCCGAAACGTACGATGTCGTCATTCTCGGTGAATGACGGTGGAATGGTCAAGAAATTGTTTTAATGGCTTAGTGCGCGGGGGCTTTCACGATCGCTTGCACACTGACCGCACCAACCACACGCTTGCCTTGCTTGAAGGTTAGCAACAAGGGTACTTTGTCGCCCACCTGCAGCGGTTTTTTTGGGTTGATCAGCATGAGATGCAGGCCGCCGGGTTCTAGGGTGAGCGGCTTACCGGCGACGAGCTTTAATGCCTTGAGTTGGCGCATTTGCATCACGCCATTTTTTGTCGACATGGAATGCATTTCGACCACTTCAGCGGCGGGGGAGGTGACGCTACTTAAGCTAAGCGTTTGTTTGCTTTCGAGGGTCAAGTAGGCGGCGGCGATTTGGGCGCTGGGTGGTGGCAGCCGCACCCAAGCGTCCGTGACTTTGACGAGATCCGCAGCGTAGCTGACCTGCACCATCATCAACGTTAGAAAAACCAACATAAGTTTACGCATAATCATATCCAGAAAAATGGTTATTGCTCAAGTTCGGTGGGCACATCATCGGGGCCGGGCCCGTCATTTAAAGGCACGCGATAGGATTCGCTGGCCCACTCGCCGAGATCAATCAGGCGGCAGCGTTCGCAACAAAAGGGTCGAAACGGATTGCTAGGATCGTAGGGGCTGGGTTGGCCGCAGTGCGGACAGT
>JADMJT010000084.1:3742-18106 GCA_018781585.1 Burkholderiales bacterium | reverse complement strand
TTGGCGGCATCGTCGATCAGCTTGCGCGCCACGCGCCAATCTTGGGTAAACACCAACAAACCGCTCGCATTGGGCTCCAACGGCGTGCACTGTGTCAGCCGCACGAAATGTTGCTTGAGCATGCGGATGCCAGAAGCGTCATCCGCCGCCTGTGTATCGGCGCAAATCAGCGTGTGAGCATCCACACCCGTTGCAGGCGGCTGGTGAAATAAAATGGTCACCGGCTCAAGCGGGGTAAGACTCGCATCGGGGTGAAGCATCACCTCCTGCTGTTGCGACACCATGAACTGCGGCTCTTCCACCACCTGCCCATCCACCATGACCCAGCCACCCGCGATATAAAGCTCAGCTTCCCGGCGCGAGCAGGCGACTAATTCGATAAGGCGTTTTGCGAGACGGATAGGCTCTGACATGAGGCGTGCGACCTGAAAACAAAGAGCGGTCATTGTAAACGCTCAAGGCTAGCGATCAGACGGTAAAATGAAAACATGAACGCCACTAAAAAACCGGCAAACCGCCCCAGCCTGGAGGGCATCACCCTTGAGACGATCGTCACCCAACTATCCGAGCGCATGGGCTGGGAAGCAATGGCTGCCGCCGTGCCCGTGCGCTGCTTTACGCACGACCCCAGCATCAAATCCAGCTTGAAATTTTTACGCAGGACGCCGTGGGCGCGGAAGAAAGTGGAGGAGTTGTATTTGCAACAAACTCAAGCGGTCTTTAAATCTCCTTCACGCGGGGATGGATGACTATTGCGGCTGGAAAGTACTGGAAGCTGACGCTTGATGATCTGCGATTAGTTTCTCAAAGCAGACATTGAACGTTTGCCAAAACCGGCGAGCAAAAGCGGAGCGAAGCGACGCTTTTGCTCGTCCGAGTTGATGGCGTTGTTAGACAGCTTCATTGATGAGCCGGAGTGCTATCTCAATATCGGTGGCCACTATCGCGCGCTCGGTTTTGTGATGCTCGATTGCAATGCCGACAACTGGAGTTTGGGTCGGGTCGTTTGATCCATCCTCGTCATATAGCAACCATATCGGCGAACCGCTCATTCCGGACGGATTGGGAAATGCGCGAATTTCTTTGTTCGGCGCAACCGTGCGCTTTACGTCGAAGCTCAGCACGATGTGGCTTCCCGGAGTCACACCGAGCTTCGAATACGTCGCGCCTGGCGCCGAAAAATTTCGAAAGCCGCACGGCTCCGAAACCAAGTCCCGTGCAGCGGGGTTGGCGCGACTTTTTGACTCCGGAAAACCAACCAGCAGATACTGCTTGCCCTCGCGCGGCAGGGCGTTGGGCATGAATGCGCCAATCGGCAAAGCGTGTTTCTGTACCTTTGGATAAGGGGGGAGAGCAGGCCCTTGGAGATTGAGAACGCCAAGATCGAGGCGATCGGACTTTCTGTCCATACCAGCGGGCGCCTTCGTCAACAGGAGATTCCCAGAAAGTTTCCGTATTACCTTCGGCTCAATATAGAAAAAGAGCTCGTGACCGGCCTTTAGCTCATCGAACACGTGGGCCGCTGAAATCAGGTAGGAACGCGTCTCAGAAGAAACGAGAACGCTACTTCCGACGAGCTGAGGTTTGCCGCCGCGACGATTTGAGAAGAGCGGGACGATGTGCTGCGATAGAAGGTTCGATAGCTTTGCGACTACGCCCGACTCCCTTTCGAAAGTATTCATATTCATTGCGTATGCGTTACTCCGCAAGTGAAAGTGAGCCGTTCTCATACTTTGCGACTATGGATCGCCCGCCGCCTGAAGACCGAAATTGAAACTCGGCATACACAAGGCCACGATTGTTCTTTATTTCCGGGAACGATTGCTCAAGAAGTTCTGCAAGGTGGTCAACTGCACCTTGGAGGATCGACTCGCGCTGAGCACGGGGAAGTTTGAAGAAGGGCTCGGGATCGTTGTATTCACGCTTCTCTTGAATGCGAAAGGTGGCACGAAACCTCATGGCTTTCGGATCGAACATGACCGGGTAGGAGGTTACATAGCGATCCGATCCCACGAACGCGCCCTGCCAAAGCAGGTTGAACTGAAGCAGTTCCCATTCGAGAGTGGAAATTGCACGAATAGCCATGTGCGGCTTCAGGGCGCGTGCGTTCTGGTCGCGCGGCGATTGGGCATGCGTAAGCATCGAGGTCGCAAGTGCTGCGCAAAGGACCACTGCCTGAATTGTGCGGTGCATGTTCACTCCTGCTGTCTAACTTTGAATTAGCCGACATTGGTGTCGGTTAATTAACGCAATGTCGGTATAAATCCGGCCAATGTCCATTAATTCGCTCCCAATATCGGTTCAATTTTTTATCAGGACAGCACTTCGGTGCTGATGAGATGACATGTTGCCTCGTTTTTGCTGAGGCCACAATTCTATTAGGAATTATGGTGGCCGCCTTCGGCAATGCTTACCTCCGGCCGCTTTGGGGATTTACTAATTAGACCGAACAATCCTAGCCGACCGTCTCATGTCGCTGCAAAACGGGCTGTAGACGAGCAAATCATGATTAACTATTGCTTCCGACTCTTCGCAATCAAATCATAAGCAAGCTGCACTTCCTTTGCTTGCTCGGTCGCCACGGCAATCATGTCTTCTGGCAGGCCTTGGCCGATTAATTTATCCGGGTGGTATTGGCTGATGAGTTTGCGATAAGCACGCTTAACTTCTTGGTCGCTGCTATCCGCGCTCACGCCTAAGGCTTTATACGCATCTTCCAAAGCGGTGGCGGAACTGGCTTGGCCGCCGGCAAAGTGCGATTGGTTTAAAACCATTTCCAGCATGTGCTGGAATGCGGCTTGGTCGTAGCCAAGATCACGCGCGATGTCTATGAGCAGGCGCTCTTCGGCTGAATCGATGCGGCCATCCGACAACGCCATCACGATCAGATAGACCAGCAACATTTGCTTGAGGCTATGGGTGTGGCCGCACACGGCCACGAATTGCCTTATGTTCGGCTCGGTATCGTAGTTTGGGGCGGCGCCTTGCTTAAAGAGGGCGATGGCTTGTTGCCGATGCTGCGCAGACATACCCAGCTTTTGCATGAACTGTTCGGCATGGGCAATTTCATCTTTGGATATATGGCCATCTGCTTTGGCCAGTTTGCCCATTAAGATAAAAACCGTTTCAAGGAAAACCGTTTGACGATGCGCGCTGCTGAGCGGGTTGACGCCGCCCACGCCGTAAGCGCTGATGCGGTCAACGATATTGCCTAAGAAATAGCCAATGAGGGCTCCGACAAATCCGTAGAAGTAAAAGCCAGCTAAGGCGCCGATGAGTCTAAACAAAGTAACTCCAACGATTGCGTTTGAAGGGATGGATTATAAACGTATGAGGCCGGGGCCTATCTCCAAAACTTGCCTTGCGGCATGAGATATTGCGTAACAACGCAATGGGTAACAAGCAGTAAAATCTGGCTATCTACCCACTTTGTTACCCGGCTATGCGCCCGAAACCCCCACCCAATTATCTCGCTGCTTACCCTGTTGCCTTGGTAAACGAAGTGCAGCGACTGATCGAGCAAGACCGGTTCGCGGAAATATTGTTGCGGAAGTATCCGCTTGCGCACGGGGTACGCACGGACAAGGCGCTCTACGATTACGTGTTCGAACTCAAAGGCGAATATCTGCGCAACGCCGGACAACTAAGCAAGGTGGCATACGACAGCAAGCTGCATGTAATCCGCAATGCACTGGGCATGCATACCAGCATCTCGCGGGTGCAGGGTGCAAAACTCAAGTCAAAACGTGAGATCAGGGTCGCGACCGTGTTCAAGGAGATGCCGCCTGAATTTTTGCGCATGATCGTTGTGCACGAACTGGCACACCTCAAGGAACGCGAGCACGACAAGGCTTTCTATCAACTGTGCTTGCATATGGAACCCGCTTACCACCAGTTGGAGTTCGATCTGCGGGCTTATCTTAGCTACCTCGAAGTGAGTGGGCAGCCGCTGTGGGCGTCTGTTTGTGTGGATGCTATTGCGCCCTAGTAGTCATCCAACTTGAATCGCATGCATGCAACACAGACCGGCCGCCTCCCCCTTTGAAAAAGGGGGATTGAGGGGGATTTAGCAGTGCTGGAACTTGCCAATGCCGTTAAATCCCCCCTGCCCCCCCTTTTCACCCGCAAGGGGTACGCCGGTGGGTGCCCCGCTGCTATGCAGCGACCCTTCCGCAGCCAAAGGGGGGTTATCCCGCTGCTTTAACTCGACTGGCTCTAGTAGGGGAGCGCTGAATCAATCCTCCAGCGCGCGCACTTTCACCGTCTTGCCCTTCACCTTGCCTGCCGATAACTTGCGCACGGCTTCGCGCGCAATATCGCGCGCAACCGCCACATAAGTGGATTGATCGGTCACGGTAATCTTGCCGACTTGTTCGCGTGTGAAGCCCGCTTCGCCGGTGAGCGCGCCCAACACGTCGCCGGGGCGGATTTTCTCTTTGCGTCCACCGAGTATCTGGAGCGTCACCATCGGTGGCACGAGCGGTGCGTCATTGTCGGTTTCAAGTTCGCTCAGCGCATGCCACTCCGGCTCAGCGCCCATCATCTGGGCGATGCTGGCAACGCGGCGCTTGTCGGATGCGCTGCACAGGCTCAGCGCCCAGCCTTCCTGATCGGCGCGGCCGGTGCGGCCGATGCGATGGATATGGATTTCCGGGTCGGGCGTGACATCGACATTGATGACGGCTTCGAGTTGCGCGATATCCAAGCCGCGCGCCGCCACGTCGGTGGCCACCAGCACCGAGCAACTGCGATTGGCGAACTGGATCAGCACTTGATCGCGTTCGCGTTGTTCCATATCGCCATTCAAAGTCAGTGCATGCACGCCCTGTGCCTGCAGCACATCGAGCAAGTCGCGGCATTGCTGTTTGGTGTTGCAGAAAGCCAGCGTGCTGACCGGGCGGTAGTGCTTGAGCAAGCGGCCGACGGCTTGCAAACGCTCTTCGTGTTTCACCTCGTAGAAGCGCTGGCGTATCTTGCCGGCCTCATGCTGCTCCAGCAGTTTTACTTCCTGCGGGTTGCGCAAGAACTGGCGCGCCAAGCGTGCGATGCCTTCGGGATAGGTGGCCGAGAACAGCAAGGTCTGACGTTGTGCCGGGCAGCGCTTCGCCACATAGGCGATGTCGTCGTAAAAGCCCATGTCCAACATGCGATCGGCTTCGTCCAACACCAAGGTGTTGAGCGCTTCCAGATTCAGGCTGCCGCGCTCGATGTGATCCATGATGCGGCCGGGCGTGCCGACGACGATGTGCGCACCGTGTTCCAGACTGGCCATCTGCGGACGCATGGTCGTACCGCCACACAGCGCAATCACCTTGATGTTGTCGGCAAATCGCGCCAGACGGCGAATCTCCTGCGTGACCTGATCCGCCAGCTCGCGCGTGGGGCACAGCACCATGGCTTGCACCGCAAAGCGGCGTGGGTTGAGTTTGGTGAGCAGGGCCAGCGCGAACGCCGCCGTCTTGCCGCTGCCGGTTTTGGCTTGCGCGATCAGGTCGTGCCCGGCGAGCGCGAGCGGCAGACTGGCCGCCTGAATCGGCGTCATCGTCAGATATTCGAGCTGCTGCAAGGTTGCTTGTATGCCGGGCGGCAGGGGCAGTTCGGTGAAGGAGCGACTAGCAGTATTTTCTGCTGGTGGAGCGGCGGGCAGGATAAGTTCGGTCATGGGTAATTATTCTCGGCAAAGCCAGGGTTCACTTCCCCCTTTGAAAAAGGGGGAATGAGGGGGATTTAAAAAACATGGGAGGCGACGACACTGTGTGCAAATCCCCCCTAGCCCCCCTTTGCTAAGGGGGGAATACGTCGATTCAGAGCAATACCAAACTATCGCGATGAATCAATTCCGCTTCGTCCACGTAGCCCAGGATGGTTTCGATTTCACTGGAAGGCTTCTTGAGGATTTTGCGTGCTTCCTGCGCGCTGTAATTGACCAGGCCGCGCGCGATTTCTGCGCCGCTCGGATCGACGCAGGTGACGACTTCGCCGCGCTCGAATTCACCCGACAGATCATGCACGCCGATCGGCAGCAGGCTTTTACCTTCTTCGCGCAGTGCGCGCGCCGCACCGGCGTCGAGCATCAGCCGGCCACGCACTTGCAGGTGATCGGCGAGCCATTTTTTGCGCGCTGCGACTTTGTTGGTTTCATCCGCAGTGAGCTGCGTGCCGATGGCTTCGCCCTGGGCTAAGCGTACCAACACATCCGGCTCGCGGCCCCAAGCAATGATGGTATGCGCCCCGCTGCGTGCGGCGCGTTTGGCGGCGAGGATTTTGGTCAGCATGCCGCCGCGGCCCAGCGCGCTACCCGCGCCACCAGCCATTTTCTCTAATTCAGCATCGCCCGCATGCGCTGCTTGAATCAAGGTGGCACTCGGATCTTTGCGCGGATCGGCGGAATACAGCCCCTTTTGATCGGTCATGATCACCAGCGCATCGGCCTCGATCAGATTGGTGACCAAAGCGGCTAGGGTATCGTTGTCGCCGAATTTAATTTCATCGGTGACCACGGTATCGTTCTCATTGATGATCGGAATCACATTGAGTGCAAGCAGCGTGCGCAAGGTGGAGCGCGCATTAAGATAGCGTTTGCGATCGCTCAGATCTTCGTGCGTCAACAAAATCTGCGCGGTATGAAGCTGGTGTTTACGAAAGCAAGTTTCGTATACCTGCACCAAGCCCATCTGCCCCACCGCCGCCGCCGCTTGCAACTCATGCACGGCATGCGGGCGTTTTTTCCAGCCCAGGCGCTGCATGCCTTCGGCGATGGCGCCGCTGGAGACGAGCACAATTTGTTTGCCCAGCGTGTTGAGGCGCGCGATTTGATCGGCCCACTGTGCAATGGCAACCGTGTCGAGCCCCTGGCCTTCGTTGGTGACCAAGCTGCTGCCGACTTTCACGACCAGGCATTTCGATTTGGCGAGGATGGATTGCATGTCTACTTATTCAAGGTGAAGGCGCAAAACCGCTATGGTAACCGAAGCTTAACTACTCTTCAGTAGGTGGCAGAGATTCGTCTTCGCTAGCGAGTAAGGCTTCGTCTTCGCTGCTCTGCGTAGGCGCTTTGACGGTATCGAGATAATCCATGATCGCGTAGGTCAGTGCCTGGCAGCCTTCACCAGTCAGGGCGGAGATGCTGAAGCACTCCCCTTTCCACTTATAGCGCTTAATAAAATCCTTAACCCGCGCGGCGCGCTCGTCTTCAGCGATCATGTCGAGCTTATTCAGCACCAGCCAGCGCGGCTTGTCGTACAAAAGCTGGTCGTATTTGCGCAGCTCTTCCACGATGGCTTTTGCCTCTTTGACCGGGTCGGTATTTTCATCGAACGGCGCCAGGTCCACGATATGCAGCAGCAAGCGCGTGCGCTGCAAGTGGCGCAGAAATTGATGCCCGAGACCGGCGCCTTCCGCCGCGCCTTCGATCAGACCGGGGATATCGGCGATGACGAAGCTGCGATTGTTGTCGACGCGCACCACGCCCAGATTCGGGTGCAGCGTGGTAAAGGGATAGTCCGCGACTTTCGGCTTGGCCGCCGAGACGGCGCGGATGAAGGTCGATTTGCCCGCATTCGGCATGCCGAGCAAACCCACATCGGCCAGCACTTTCAATTCGAGTTTGAATTGGAATTCTTGCCCGAGTTCGCCGCGCGTGAATTGTTTCGGCGCACGATTGGTGCTGGATTTGAAATGCAGGTTGCCGATGCCGCCTTGGCCGCCTTTGGCGATCAGCGCGCGCTGGCCATCTTGCGCCAAGTCGGCGACGACTTGATCGGTTTCCGCATCGGTGATCACAGTGCCGACCGGCATGCGCAGCGTGATGTCTTCACCACCCGCGCCGTATCGATCCGCGCCCCGCCCGTTTTCGCCGCCCTTCGCACGATGCGTGCGTTGAAAGCGAAAATCGATCAGCGTATTGATATTACGATCAGCCACCGCATACACGCTGCCGCCGCGCCCGCCGTCGCCGCCATCCGGCCCACCTTTGGGGATGAATTTCTCGCGCCGGAACGAGGCGCAGCCATCCCCGCCATTGCCGGCTTGGACGCGTATCAGGGCTTCGTCGATGAATTTCATTTTGATCTACCAGAAACAAAAAGGCCCTATCTCGCGATAGGGCCCGTGGTTCGGTGTGGCGCGAACGGGCTTAGGCTGCAACCGGTTCGATGTTAACCATTTTGCGCTGCGCAGCGCCTTTAATCGCAAAGTTGACCTTGCCATCCACTTTCGCGAACAAGGTGTGATCTTTGCCCATGCCGACGTTGTCGCCAGGATGGAACTGGGTGCCGCGCTGACGCACGATGATCTCACCCGCATTGACCAATTGACCGCCGTAGCGCTTCACGCCCAGGCGTTTGGCGTGGGATTCGCGACCGTTACGGGAACTACCACCTGCTTTTTTATGTGCCATGGTTTATTTCCTTTTGCCTAGCCGATGCTCTGAATTTCGAGCTCAGTATAGTTTTGGCGATGGCCCTGGTGCTTTTGATAATGCTTGCGGCGACGCATTTTAAAAATCGTCACTTTCTTGCCGCGACCATGGGACAACACTTTGGCTTTGACGCTGGTACCGGCCACCACGGGGGTGCCCAGGGTCACGATGTCGCCGTCGGCAACCATCAAGACTTCCAGAACGATTTCGCTGCCAATGTCTGCCGGTATCTGTTCTACTTTCAATTTTTCGCCGGGGCTCACGCGATACTGCTTGCCACCAGTTTTTACGACCGCATACATGGGAAATCTCCGTTAATTCAAATCGGAAAACCGCGCATTCTATTGTAAAAGCGGCTATCGGTCAAAGGTTTTCGCCTTGTCCCGTATCAGGACGGCCCCCGCCAGGAAAGAATATACCCTTATTTATCAACTAATTGAACGATATTGTACGCGATCAGCGGGGAAGCAGGCCCGTGAGCCCAACGATCAACTCATCTTGTAGCCAGGTGCGTAAGCCTTCGGCGGCCACGGTGGCGGCTTCTTGATCGGAAAATTGCTGGCTCAAAGCGGCACACACTTCTGCGAACGATGCGCCGCCCTGCATCTGCGCCAGAGCGGCCTGCTCCACTGCCTGGATGGTGCGGAAATGCGGCTGCCAGCCTTTGCGCCAGATCAACAGCCAACTGGGTTCGGGTAAAGCTTCAGCGGTCGGCGGCACTTGCTCTTGGTCGAGGGCATGCCAGATGCTGACGGTGTTATAGCGCAACGGTGCGATGAACAAGGTGGGCGCAAACTGGAATCCGACGTTTTCCCAATCCTCAGGGGACAGACCGGCCAATTCCGCTGGCTGTACCGGGGTGGCGTTGGGGCCATCGAACGCGTGCCGCAGTTGCCAATCGATTAGTGCCAACTCGGCAATGTCCGTGTCCCGCGGAAACTGATTTGCCAAGAATTGCGGAAACTCCGCGCCGTGCCAGCGCAGGTTGCGATGCTGGGGCGGGTTGGCTTCAATGAAGGCGAGCGCTGACGCATCAAACGTGTCGTCACCGAGATAGGTCCAGGTTTTTTCATACGCGTCGCGTAAATTTTCCAGTAGCCGGACGCGATAGGCATTGTGATAAATGTTCAATCGGTGATCGACGCTGATGCGTCCGCCATCAATCACTTCCTGTGCGATTCTGCTTGCCTGGTTGAGTAAATGGCCATGAAAGGCGATTTGCAGATCGGTCAATTCAAGCGTTTTCATGCCACCGCCGCCAATGCTTCCAGCGTCTCGGCGGCGATCGCCCGCGCACGATTCAACTCCGCAATCAATTCAGGCAGCTCGGGGATATGGTCATCACGCTCGATCATGGTCGCCACTTCACCGAAACGCGAACAGGTGTAACGGTAGAGTTCCCATACCGGCTCGGCCACCGGGTGGTCATGCGTATCCACAATGTAATCGCCGTGATCGCTATGCCCGGCCAAGTGAATTTGCTGCACCCGTTTCACCGGCAAGTGATTCAGGAATTCAATCGCATCGAAGCCATGATTGATGCTGCTGACGTAGATGTTGTTGACGTCGAGCAACAGCAAGCAGTCGGCTTGTTCGGCGACTTGGTGCAGAAATTCCCATTCGCTCATTTCGGAGCTGCGATAGTCCAAATAGCTCGACACGTTTTCCAGCAGGATGCGCTGGTCCAGCGTGTTTTGCACTTGATCGACGTGGCTCACCACGAGGCGCAGCGCTTCTTCGCTATAAGGCAGCGGCAACAAGTCATGCGCGTTGCGGCCTTGCACGCCGGTCCAACATAGATGATCCGAAATCCAAAGCGGCTGGGCATGCTTGGCCAGCGCTTTGAGTTCGGTGAGGTATTGCGCGTCCAAGCCATCGGTAGAACCGATCGATAGGGAAACGCCATGCATCGCCACCGGATAGCGCGCCAGAATGGCGTCGAGCATGGCCAGCGGCTTGCCGCCGGGGATCATGTAGTTTTCGGAAATGATTTCCAGCCAATCGACCGCCTGCGGCTCGCGCAGAAAATCCGGGTAATGCACGGGCCGCAGCCCCAAGCCAAAGCCCGGTGATTTTTTTCTGATGGTGGAAGCGGTGTGATTCATGGACATAGGCATTTTTTTACCCTGCGTGTCTGCATAAAAAACATTCAGGGTAAAAAATCCAGGCCATGTGCCTGGATTTCCTATTTATTACTTAGCCATAACGTCGGAAATTACGCCGCCCTTGGCCAAGCAGTCCTTAGCTGGCATGCCTTTAAAGCCATGGCCGCCGCAAGCATTCTGCCCTTTGCAGCTATGCTCAGCGGTTTTGCAATCGCTGTTGCCTTTGCAGGAATGCACGCCATAGCAATGCACTTTGTCGCTGGCGCCAATGGCCGCGCCGCTGCTGCCTGCCGGCTGCTTGGTGCCGGCCGGTGCTGCGCCGGAATGGGCTGCGGCGAAAACGGGAGACATGGACAGAGCCATAACAGCGGCGAGGGAAGCCAGGGTTGCACCTTTAGATTGAATCGACATTTAGAACTCTCCTTGATGAATAGAAACACGTTATTAACCTAAAGCCTGCAAATCGCAGGCCGTGAGCCAGCGTATGAAGCAACGACGGACGAAGCTTCGGCGTAGAGCAATCAAACACATGAGCGTATGAAAAGATTGCCTTACGCCTAGTAGTCGATGTGTGGCGGGCAACCTTACACGGGGGAGGAATATTTTTTAGGAGGGGGCCAAACGCATTACTTTGTATCGATAGCGGGTCGGGCATGCCCGACCCCTACAATTATCTACACTTCCGCATGCGGCCATTTCCACGCGAGAATCTCCGGCATGTCCTGACCATGCGCACGGATGTAATGCCAATGCTCGGTGAGCTTGTCGCGCACGAATTGTTTGAGATAGGCGGCCTTGTAGCCCAGCGTGGGTACGCGGTCGATCACATCCGAGACCAGGTGGAAGCGGTCGAGGTCATTGAGCACCGCCATATCGAATGGGGTGGTGGTGGTGCCTTCCTCTTTGTAGCCGCGCACGTGCAAGTTAGGGTGATTGGTGCGGCGGTAGGTGAGCCGGTGGATGAGCCAGGGATAGCCGTGATAGGCGAAGATGATCGGCTTGTCGGTGGTGAACAGCGTGTCGAAATCGCGATCGGAAAGCCCGTGCGGGTGCTCTTCCTCTTGCTGCAAGGTCATCAGATCCACGACGTTGACGACCCGCACCTTGAGTTCCGGCAGATGTTGGCGCAGCAAGTCCACGGCGGCCAGTGTTTCGAGCGTCGGCACATCGCCGGCGCAGGCCAGCACCACATCCGTTTCACCGTCTTGATCATTGCTTGCCCAATCGAAAATACCGATACCGGTGGCGCAGTGTTTGATGGCGGCGTCCATATCGAGCCACTGCGGTTGCGGCTGCTTGCCGGCGACGATCACGTTGATGAGGTTGCGCGAGCGCAGGCAGTGATCCGTCACACACAGCAGCGTGTTCGCATCCGGCGGCAGATACACGCGGATGATGTCGGCCTTCTTGTTCACCACGTGGTCGATAAAGCCAGGGTCCTGGTGCGAGAAGCCGTTGTGATCCTGGCGCCAGACGTGCGAGGTGAGCAGGTAATTGAGCGAGGCGATCGGCCGCCGCCACGGAATCTCGTTGCACACTTTGAGCCACTTGGCGTGCTGATTGAACATCGAATCCACGATATGGATGAACGCCTCATAGCAAGAAAAAAGTCCGTGCCGGCCAGTGAGTAGATAACCTTCGAGCCAGCCCTGGCAGGTGTGCTCGGAAAGGATTTCCATCACTCGCCCATCCGGCGCCAGGTGATCGTCCCCATCCAAGCGCTCGGCGAGCCAAGCGCGGTCGGTGACTTCGAACAGCGCACCGAGCCGGTTGGAGGCGGTTTCGTCCGGGCCCACCACACGAAAGTTGCGCACTTCAGCATTAAGCTGCATCACATCGCGTAGCAGGTATCCCATGACTCGCGTCGACTCGGCCGTTACCGCGCCGGGCTGCGGCACTTTGACCGCGTAGTCGCGAAAATCCGGCATGCGCAGATCGTGCAGCAGCATGCCGCCATTGGCATGCGGATTCGATCCCATGCGGCGCGCGCCTTTCGGTGCGAGTGCTACGATTTCCGCGCGCGGTGCGCCGTGCGCATCGAATAACTCTTCGGGCCGGTAGCTTTTCATCCAAAGCTCCAGCAACTGCAAGTGCTGCGGGTTGCTGGTGTCCGCGAACGGCACCTGATGCGAGCGCCAGGAGCCTTCGGTCTGCTTGCCATCGACTTCCTTCGGCCCAGTCCAACCCTTGGGGGATTTCAACACTATCATCGGCCAGCGTGCGCGTTCGGTAATGCCGGTGGTGCGTGCTGCGTGCTGAATGGCGCGGATTTCTTGCGTCACGACATCCAACGTCGCCGCCATCTGACGATGCATGGCATCGGGCTCGGCACCTTCGACAAAGTGCGGCTTATATCCATAGCCAACGAACAGCGCTTCGAGTTCCGCATGGGGAATGCGTGCGAGCACGGCGGGGTTAGCGATTTTGTAACCGTTGAGATGCAAGATCGGCAGCACCGCGCCATCGCTGGCCGGGTTGAGGAACTTGTTCGAATGCCAGGCGGTGGCGAGTGGCCCGGTCTCCGCCTCGCCGTCGCCCACTACGCAGGCGACAATTAAATCGGGATTGTCGAACGCCGCACCGAAGGCGTGCGACAGCGCGTAGCCGAGTTCGCCGCCCTCGTGAATCGAGCCCGGGACTTCGGCAGTGACGTGGCTGCCGACCCCACCGGGAAAAGAGAACTGGCGGAACAATCGCTTCATCCCCTCGGCGTCGCGCGAAATATTCGGATACTGCTCGCTGTAACTGCCATCGAGCCAAGTGCTGGCGACCAGCGCCGGCCCGCCGTGGCCGGGCCCGGCGATGTAGATCATGTTGAGGTCGTACTGGTTAATGACGCGATTCAGGTGCGCATAGATAAAGTTTAGCCCGGGCGTCGTGCCCCAGTGACCGAGCAGCCGCGGCTTGATGTGCTCAGGTTTCAGCGGTGCAGTGAGCAAGGGATTGTCGAGCAGATAAATCTGCCCAACTGAAAGGTAATTCGCCGCGCGCCACCATGCGTTGAGGTGGTTGAGTGCTTCGGGTGTCATGGGCTGGCTTGGCGTTTGCATGGTATTGCTCCATTTCTAATGCAATTGTGTATTTTTACTCCCTCTCCCGCATGGCGGGAGAGGGCCGGGGAGAGGGGGACAGGCTCGCCAATATTTATATTCGCTGATCGAACTGGTAAGGAAACTACTCCACTCTTAAGCCGCCACGACGGCAAGCGCTTCTTGAGCCAAAATCTGCGCCTCGTCCACCGGAACCACCCACGCCTGAACGCGGCTATCGGCAGCACTAATACAGCCTTCACGCCCCGTGGCGGCCAGGTTGGCAGCAGCGTCGATACGCATGCCCGCCCACTCGAAACCATCGAGTATCGCCGCGCGCACGGCGGCGGCGTTCTCTCCGACACCCCCACCAAACAGAATGGCGTCCGCGCCGCCCAGCACCGCGAGATAGGCGCCGAGATATTTGCGCGCGCGATAGCAATAGAGCGCGACCGCCAAACGTGCGTGCGGATCATCCGTCGCGAGCAGCTTGCGCATGTCGCCGCTCAGCCCCGAGACGCCAAGCAAACCGGATTGATGATTGAGCAATTGCGCCACCTGTTCTGCGCTCAAGCCTTCCGCTTGCTGCAAATAGGTCACGAGCCCGGGATCGACGTCGCCGCTGCGCGTGGCCATCACCAAGCCCTCCAACGGCGAGAAACCCATAGAGGTGTCGCACGCAATGCCGCGCTCGCTGGCCGTGATCGAGCAACCCGCACCGAGTTGAAAGGAAATAACGCGGCCGCCGCCCGCAATATCCGGGCGCAGCGCCTGCCAGCGCCGGCACATGGCTTGATGCGCCAAGCCGTGA
>JADMJT010000084.1:0-3642 GCA_018781585.1 Burkholderiales bacterium | reverse complement strand
ATCCGGGCGCAGCGCCTGCCAGCGCCGGCACATGGCTTGATGCGCCAAGCCGTGAAATCCATAACGCCGCAAGCCGTGGCGTGCGCTGAGTTCCTGGGGCAAAGCATAGGTCGTTGCCACTGCCGGCAGTTGCGCATAAAAAGCCGTGTCGAATACCGCCACCTGCGGCACATCCGCTCCCAGCAGCGCACGGCAAGCGCGAATCCAGGTCAGCGCCACCGGGTTATGCAAGGGGGCAAGCGGCGCGATGCGCTCGATCTCGGCCTCGACCGCGGCGTCTATCCTGCGCGAGGAAGTCAGGCGCGCGCCGCCATGCACCACGCGATGCGCTATCAGCTGCGGTTGCGCAAGCGCATGCTGCTCCATAAAAGCCTTTAACCGCTCACAGGGGTCGGTCGCATCGGATTCATAATGCGCCTCGCCGCACAAGCGCAGACCGCTTGCGTCAGACGTAAAAGCCGCCAGCTTCAATGAAGAACTGCCGGTGTTGACAGTCAGCACGACCATGCAGCTTGCCTCTCACCTAATTTAATTAAAATAGCGCATGCAACGTTGATATGACAGAACAAAAAAATGTACTTATTCCGCTTGAGCGGTGGGCTTGTGCCAACGCCGGTAAACCCACTTCAAAGCGAAAGGCGGAAGCAGCGTCGTGAGCGAAATCACGATCAGTAGCGCCGCGTACAGTTCGGCGTTCAGGATGGCGTTAGCGAAGCCGAGTTGCGCGAAGATCAAACCCACTTCGCCGCGCGGAATCATCGATAGGCCGATCACCGTTTGCACAAAACGCGGCTCACGTATCGCGAAGCCCGCCAGCCATTTGCCGGCGATGGCCACGACTATGAGCAGGCCGGCCAATTGCCACACGAAAGGCGCGGACCAGTTCACCGTATTCAGATTAAGCGACACGCCGACCATCACGAAAAACATCGGCGTGAAGGTATGGATCAGCGGCCGCATCTGACCCTCCAGCCGGTGTGACAGTTCCGGACTAGCCGCGAACAGCTGGTTGAGCGTGCGCGTGAATGGCAGTTTCAAGCGCTGGGTGATGGTGACGCGGAAGCGCTGGCCCATGGCGATACCGGCGGCGAAACCCCCCATGATTTCCGGCGCGCCCACCAGGTGCGCGAGGTAACTGAACAGCAGAATCAGACTCAGCACCATGGTCAACAACAGGCCGGGGGATTCGGCGCGGCGATCGAAGTGATCGATGATCGAACCCATAAGCTTGGCGGCAAGCGGCGCCAGCACCATGAATAGCAGGATGAACAAGCCCACTCGCGCGGTCGACACCGCGCTGATTTCGCCGGACACAGCAAACTGGTACAGAAAAGCCAGCGCCAGCACACCGAGGATATCGTCGAGCACAGCGGCGCCAATCACGATTTGCGCTTCATCCGAACTGCGCCGTTTCAGGTCGGTGAGTACGCGCACGGTGATGCCGATACTGGTGGCGGTGAGGGTGCCGCCGATGAACAGGCTAGCCAGCAGCGGCAGATCGAACACCCAATATGCCACCGCAAACCCGGCCACGGCCGGGAGAAAAAAACCGACCGCCGCCACTACATAGGGTTTGGCGCCGGTCTTGGCGAGCCGAAACACGTCGGTATCCATGCCCACTTCGAACAACAATAAGATGATGCCGATCTCGGCCAGCAGCTTCATGGTTTGATCCGGCGACACCCATCCCAGCACCGAGGGCCCCAGCACCAAACCGGCGAGCAACTCACCAATGACCGCCGGGATGCCGAGATAACTCGCCACCTCGGACGCCACGCGCGCACTGATCAGAATGACGGCAAGATAGAGAAAGAAATCGTGAAGCGCCATGGCCAACCTGCTTGTCAATTGGAGTGAATGGGAACTATCATTGGCGCTGCTGTGTGCTTGTTACATCTGCGCACATCAGCATTCCAGAAGGTTCGCGCCCAGCTTAACGCTCACCAGCGGCAAAGCGCAACCCCGCATAGTACCGGGGATTCGTTCCCCACATCGCTCGTATCATCCATCGCGTTTATCGACCTCGCTCGTGCGTGATGATCGCAATTTCAGCACCTAAACAGAAGGAGCATGCACATGGACCAACAATTCGACGTCTTCGTTTCCTCATTCAATGCAGTGATCTCGCAGATCACCGACTTCTTGCCCAAGTTGTTGGCCGCCCTGGTACTGCTGTTTCTCGGCTGGTTGATTGCCAAAGCCGTGCGCAGCGGTGTGCGCCGTCTACTCGCGATGGCGCATTTCGATCGCCTCGCAGAAAAAGCCGGCATTGAGGAATTTTTGAAGCACGGCGAGATGCAAGTCACGCTAGGCGGCATCATCAGCGAGGTCAGCTATTGGCTGGTGCTGCTGATCGTGCTGGTCACGGTCTCAAGCGGCCTCGGTCTGACAGCGGTTGCAAATCTTTTCAATCGCGTAGCATTGTATTTGCCCAATATCATCGTCGCGGTGTTCATTATCATCTTCGGCACGCTACTGGCGCGTTTCATCAATCGCCTGGTGTTCGCCTGGCTGCGCAACCTCGGCATAGATGGCGCGCTCACCATCAGCACGGTCGCGGAATACTCGGTTCAGATATTCGCCGTGTTTGTCGCGCTGGAGCAACTCGCCATCGGCACGCAATTGCTGACGACGGCGTTCGCCATTCTGTTCGGCGCGATCTGCCTGGCGCTGGCGCTGGCTTTTGGTTTGGGCGGCCGCGAGTGGGCCGCGGGCGTAATACAGAAGTGGGCCAGCAAGGATTCCAGCAAGCACTGACTAGGTTCAGGTCGGGGTGCGATAGAGGCGCCCAGCACGTACCAGCGCCTTTTCGATTTCCACCGCAATAAACACCACGCTGGAAAGCAAGAGGCACAAGCCCAGTTCCGCCAAGGTCAAGGGCTCGGTCTTAAAGATGGGATTGAGCGCGGGCACATACAGCACCGCCATTTGCAAGGCGAAGGTAATGGCGATGGCGATGAGTAGCGGCTTGTTGCTCAACAGCCCTTGCGTGAACAGCGAGTCGCGCTCGGAACGAATCGCCAGCACGTGCCCCATTTGCGAAAGGGTCAACACGGTGAACACCATGCTCTGCCAATGCGCGGAACCGGTGTGGTAGGCCCAAGCCTGGGTCAGCACGCACACCGCACCCAGCAGCAAGCCCACCCAGATCATGTGCTGCCAATTACCGTGCGCGAAGATGCTCTCGCGCGGCGGGCGCGGCGGGCGTTGCATGATGCCGCGTTCTTCCGGTTCCGCCGCCAAGGCCAGCCCCGGCAGGCCGTCGGTGAGGAGGTTGACCCACAAAATGTGGATCGGCAGCAGCGGAATCGGCAAGCCCATGAACGGCGCCAGGAACAGCGTCCACACTTCGCCGGCATTGCCGGTCATGTTGTATTTCACGAACTTGCGAATGTTGTCGTAGATGCGCCGGCCTTCGCGCACAGCGGAGACGATGCTGGCGAAATTGTCGTCGAGCAAGACCATATGCGCGGCTTCGCGCGCCACATCGGTACCGCCTTTGCCCATCGCCACGCCGATATCGGCATGCTTCAACGCGGGCGCATCGTTCACACCGTCGCCGGTCATCGCCACGAATTCGCCTTTATCTTGCAGCGCTTTGACGATTTTAATTTTCTGCGCCGGCGCGACGCGTGCATACAC
>JADMJT010000090.1:5258-18486 GCA_018781585.1 Burkholderiales bacterium | reverse complement strand
ACCAGGAAGCAGTCATGTTAATCACCGACCAATACCGAGAACTCAACGCCCAACTCCACACCACCAACCCGCACTACGGTGTCAGTTCATCTAAATGGGCCCCTGTGGTGGCCGGTTTGGCCGACCAGATCAGTACGCGCGACATCCTGGATTATGGGTGTGGAAAAGGTCTGTTGAAAAACACCCTCGGCTGGCCGATCAGAGAATACGATCCCGCCATTCCTGGTAAAGACACGCCGCCCGAACCGGCTGATTTTGTCGCCTGCACCGATGTGCTTGAGCATATCGAACCGGAATGCCTGGAGCACGTTCTGAATGACCTGCAGCGTCTCACGCGCAAGATTGCTTTTTTGAACATCGCCACCCGCCCCGCAAAGAAAATTCTCGCAGATGGCCGCAATGCGCATTTGATTCAGCAGCCTTTGCCGTTTTGGCTACCGCTGCTCTGGGATCGATTCACCTTGTTGATGGTGGAGAATGGGCCGGGAGAATTCAATACAATCGTTGCATCAAAAGAATGGAACCCTTGGGGCTGATCCTCAGCATCTTGCCACAAGCACTGCCAGCATACCCCGCGCCGTTTTAATATACGCAAAGCAAATGTTACCCAACCCAAGGATTGCCCCTGATGACTGACTCTGCGGATTTTGCCAAACAAGTCGAAGCGTATGAAAACTTCGACCCTGCCATCACGCTCACCTATAACGGCATCTCTATTGTGTATCGCATCCCCAACCGCGCAGCACTTTGGCGCGTGGAAACCTTGCCGACGAAAGAGCCCTGCACTATCGCTTGGCTGGAAAGCATGGAACCCGGCGCCATATTGCTCGATGTGGGCGCCAACGTGGGCATGTACACGATTTTCGCCGCCAAGGTGCGTCAAGCCACGGTCTATGCATTCGAGCCAGAATCCCAAAACTATGCCCTGCTGAACGCCAATATCCAGGCAAATGAGTTGAGCAGCCAAGTCACCGCCTACTGCGCCGGCCTCTCTGACCAGCAGGGTCTGGATAAACTCTACCTTTCGGAATTTGCTTTGGGTTCTTCATGCCACTCGCTCGGAGAAGAAGTCGGATTTGATCTGAACCCACGACGCTCACCTTTTATTCAGGGAGCGATCAGTTATAGCCTGGACGACATGGTGAGCAAGGGCATGCTCCCCATCCCGAATTACATAAAAATCGATGTGGATGGCTTTGAACACAAAGTCTTGGCTGGCGCGCGCAAAACCCTAGCTGACCCTCGCGTCAAATCCATTATTGTCGAACTCAATCCAAATATCCCCCAGCACCTCGAAGTAGTCACCCTTTTAACCCAGTTGGGGTTCCAGCATAGCCAAACCCAAGTGCAGGCTGCTGCACGCAAAACCGGCGTCTTTACTGGCGTGGGCGAGTGGATTTTCTCAAGGCGCAGCAAGGAAGAGCGGGTAGCGCATGTCATGGTTCCATCGGTCGTTACACAGACCGCAGAAACCAGCGCATTTGCGCTTTCGCTTATCGAAAAATTCAAGGCAATAAAGATCGTCAATGAACCCTTCCCCCACGCCGTCATTGAGAATGTATTTCCCGCCGAATATTACGAGCAAATCCAGCGGTTTTTCCCATCCGATGAGCAAATGATTCCCTTGAGCGAGACGGGCAGAACTACTGGCTATCGAGAACGCTTGGTCACCTTGTTTGACGAAGAGGGCTTTTCCCGATTAAGCACCGAGCAACGTGACTTCTGGGGACGATTTGGCGGTTGGCTTTACAGCCCGGAATTCATTAATGGAGTCATCAAACTCTTTTTGCCCTACGTACAAGAACGGCTCCAGGATGTCAGCCAGCTTCTGGGATGGGCAAGAGTGCACGGCGATGCACTGCTTGTGAGCGACCAAACCAATTACGGCATCGGGCCCCATACCGATGCAGCGCATCGCCTCGTCACATTCTTGTTCTATTTGCCGCAAGACGACCGTTTCCGTGAATACGGCACCAGCATTTATGCGCCAAAAGATCCCGGCTTTTCCTGCGCGGGCGGCCCTCACTACTCATACGATAAATTCGAGCACAAAAAGACCATCCCTTTTCTACCCAACACACTGCTGATGTTCCCCCGATCCAACCACTCTTTCCATGGCGTAGAACCCATTCGAAATCAGGACATAACGCGGCACTTGCTCATAAACAATATACGGCTGGCGGACGTTTAGGCCATCTGTATTCCCAACCTATTCAAGAAGCAACGCGCTCGCATTGGCCATGAAGCTTGCTTGCATTCAGTCTTAACTCTGCACGCACCGCAGCATATCCTCTCGCTCGCGCAACCACTCGGCGGCATATTCGCAATCACGGGTGGCGGTGTAGTAAGGCCCGCCCAAGGTGTAATGCACCAGCGACACATCCGGGTTCGGCGCATCGTAATCTACCAGGTGATTCCAGCGGTGCGGTAATGCGCCGATGAGATCGTCATTGCCCAACCATTTGAATTGATGCAACTCCAAACCGGACGCGGTATTCACATACTCTGGCGTTAGCGCGCGGCACTTGGCGTTGTTGAAAATCATCACGCTCGACCAGTTCTTCTTTTCGTAGGCCGTTTGCGGCTCGCCCAGGAATTTGGTGCCTTCCTTCGCTTGGTGGTCGTGCTTCACGCACTGCACTGCATAACGCTCGTCGCGCAACGACCACAGCTCCGCGATGTCATCCAGCACGATCATGTCGTTATCCATGAAAATCGAGAAGCCCTCGTAGCCGGAAAGGTAGGGCGCCAAAAAACGGCTGAAGGAAAACTCCGTGGACTGGAGCGGATTGCGCTCCCGGTTAAAGATTTTTTTTACCTGCGCCAACGACAACAAAGAAACACTCACCGGTTCCGATGCTCGCGCATTGATGCTATGCGCCAACACGCTCGATAGCGCTGGAATACGGGAATCGTAGCCTAGAAAGATTTGAATCATGACTTCTCCTGTTTCAATGGTTCATGTTATTGACGCTAGGCTGGGGAAGACCGATCACTTCAGCCATCCTTGTCCGCGAATGCCTCCGCAATAGCCATAAGAATGCCATGCGCGGTAGCTTGGTCGCTAAGAGCCGGGAATTCATCGATCAGTTTATTTGATATCAGGCCCGCGTTTTCCTGGATCGAACGAATAATGCGGTCGATGTCCTTGGCTGTTCGGCGATAATCACCTATTCAAGCAACGCTCAATCAGCGGGGAAACAGGCTCTTCAGCGCGCTTTGCACCGCCGCTTTATCGCTTGGCGCCAGCTTGCCGCATTTTTGAATGAAAAACCGGTGATCCAGCGTAAACAATTTTATTCGCACAACGGATGGCGCGGGCAGACCGGCATTGGCCAAATCTTCTATCGGGACATCCAGTGGCCAGGCTGTATTTTCCGCGCTGGTGATCATCGCCATGACGCTGTGCCCGATGCGGCCGCCAAACGGCTCCCAATTCGATAAAACGAGTGCCGGGCGGCGTTTTTGATTGGCCGAATCGGTAAATGGAAAAGGCACTACGACAATATCAAAGGGCTTATAAATCACGATAGGCAGTGTCGTCGTTTGGGGAATCCCACTCGCTTAACGTACCCGCAAGCGATCGCGCATATTCAATATCGACTGGAGAAACGCGACGTAATACCACTTTGCCATCCTCGATCTCGAAAGCGACTAAATCCCCTTGCTTTATGCCGAGACTTTTTCGGATATCGGCAGGAATAGTCGTTTGAAATTTTCCTGTTACTTTTGAAGCCAGCATACTTTCACCCTGATCTTTAAGTATTACTGTATTACTGTATTACAGTAATAATTGGATGTCAATAAGCCATTAAAATCATTAAGTATCCTGATTAGACATCATGTATTGACCTATCGCACCTCAAGTGACGCGGATTAAGCTTGAGGTTCCGTAAAACCACAGGCTCAAAGCCGAAATTGAGGGGATAGGTCATGAAGAGTTTAGCAAATACGTTGGGCTGGATGTACACAAGGAAACCATAGCGGTATCGGTGGCCGAAGCCAATGGCGGTGAGGTGCGTTATCTGGGGGAGATCACCAATACGCCGGAGGCGATATTGAAGCTGGTAAAGCAGCTTCGGCGCGGCGGCGCCGATCTGTCGTTTTGCTACGAGGCCGGAGCATGCGGGTACGGCATCCACCGGCAGTTGACTGATCTAGGTTGGGACTGCCAAGTCGTGGCCCCGTCGCTGATTCCGAAGAAAGCCACGAAATTCAGCAAGTTGTAGCCCACCGTGTTGGTCCCTCCCCTATCCATCACACCCATCAGGACAGCGGGCCCGTGTAGCGCCGGCTTCCAGCCGGCATGCAAGCAGGATGCTTGCGCTACAAAACCCGGCTCAGTCCTCCCGCAAGGGATGAGAGCTGCTGAACTTTGTGGCTGATCAAGTTAAGTATTACATTTAGCCCAGATCCTGCGACAAATTCCCTAAAGCCTCATCCCATCCACCCACCCTGTCCTGCCGATAAATCTGAAAGCCCGGAAACCAGGGCGATTCCCGCCCTTCCTCCATCCACCGCCATTCGGGCGGGTGGGGGACCAACACCCGCGCCGTGCGCCCCAGCCCCGCCATCAGATGCATATTGGTATTGCTGACGCCGATGTATTCATCCACCAGGCTCAGCAAGGCCAGCATTTCTTCCAGATTCTCGTTGGCTGCACTGAAATCATGCACCGCGCGCCCCGCATGACGCGTGAGTTGCTCGATTTCCTCGGCTTTGGGATGGCGTTGCAGCACGATGATTGCGCCGGGCACGTCCTGCAACAGATCGCCCAAGGCCGATATTGGCGCTTCCTTGTACAACAGTTCTTCACTATCCGCGGTGCCGGCGCGCCAGGTGACGCCGATGAAGCGTTGCGACTCGCACGGGGCCAAGCGCGCCGCCATGCGTTCGCGCAGCGCGGGCGCCACCTGCATTTTAAGTGGCGGCGGAATGTCCGATGCCGAAGCCATGCCCAACACCAGTGGCAAATTGCCGATGCTCACGATCGATTGGTAAGCGGCCAGGTTCACATTGGCTTGCTGACTCATCCACTCCCCAAACAGCGCCTGATCGGCCAACAAGGGCTTGAGCCGGAGCGAGCCGCAATAATCCAGGCGCATGCCGCGCGACTTCAATGCGGGCGCAAAACGCAGGAACAGCAACTCATCGCCCAAGCCCTGTTCGACCAGCAGCAACACCTTCGCGCCCTGCGGTTGCTCGGGCAGCATGGGCGGCACGGTCCGGTCTTGCGTGGACAGGCTGCGCGCGAGGTGATTGATCCAGCCCTCGCGAAACTCGCCTAGGCGCAATTGCAGATAGGCCAGCGCTGAGCGCGCGGCCAGATCGTCCGGCACAAGCTCCAACACGCGTTTCAAACTGACCTTGGCTTCTTCCGGAAGCGCCAGATATTTATCGACGAAGCCCAGGCCATAGAGCGTCGGCGCGCTGTCAGGATGTTTGGCCAGCGCCGCCAGATAGCAGCTTCGCGCGCGCTCGTACTGCCGGAGCCCGGCCAGGCTCACGCCCATATTGTGCAATACCAGCGGATGGCCCGGGCTAAGTGCGTTTGCCCGCTCCAGATATTGCATGGCTTCCTCATGGCGGCCAGCCTCGTTGCACACCATGCCCATGTTGAGCAATGCGCCCACGTGATCCGGATTGAGCGCCAGCGCACGCAGGCCATGTGCGCGCGCGCTGTCCAGATCGCCCAGCTCCTTGTGCAGGTAACACAGGTTGGAGAGAATTTCCGGATTGCCGGGCCGAATCTTTTCCGCGCGCGCGTAAAAAGCCAAGGCCTCACCCAGCCGCCGCGCAAACAAACACAGGCTACCCAGATTGGCCAAGGCCTCGAAATAATCCGGATCGAGCGCAATCGCCTGCTTATAGACCTGCTCTGCATCCACCACGCGGCCAAGCTGCGTCAACGCCTTGCCCAGACCGAAATGCGCGCGCGGCTCATCCGGGCGATCCGAAATGATCTGGCGATAAGCCTGCTCGGCGGCGGCAGGATTGCCCTGCTGAAGCAGCGACTGGGCTTGCACGAGCAAGCTGGATTCATTTTCAGGCTTCATTTCTGTCTACTTTGGCAAGTTCGCTAGACCACGCTTGATCGCATCCAAGGCCAGCTGCCAGCCACCTTCGACCGTCTCCCGGTAAATCCGGAATCCTGGAAACCAGGGCGACTGATCCCCGCTCGCCATCCAACGCCATTCCGCCGGAAACGGAATCAGCACGCGCGCCGTTTTACCCAGCCCCGCCATGAGATGCATGTTGGCATTGCTCACGCCCACATATTCATCCAAGACATCGAGCAAGGCCAGCATCGATTCCAGATCATCGTTGTATTCGCTCAGGTCGTGAACGGGGCATGACACTTGGGCGCGTAATTGCTCGATTTCACCCGCCTCCGGCTTGCGCTGGAGCACCACGATTGCGCCTTTCCAATCCTTGATTGCATCGGCCAGCGCATTCAACCCGATTTGCTTGAACAAGGTCTTCGGTTTACCCGGTACGGGAGGTGATCCACCGCGCCAGGTTACGCCGAGCAGGCGTTGGCCGCTCAGACCCAATTCGCTTAAGCGTTGATGTACTTTGGCGATAGCTTGTTCCGTGGGTGGAAACCGCAGCGACGAGGGAATCGCTGTTGTCGAGTTGCATGCCAGTAGCAAGGGAAGATCGCCCACGGGGAGGATTAAATCCCTTGCAGGGGCTTCTTCAAACCGGGAAACAATTTGATCTACGCACTCCGATCTTGCGATCAAGGTCTGCACCTTGGCGCTCGACCAATAACCCACCCATTGAGCGTCCGCGCGCAATTGAGATGCAAAGCGCAAAAAGAACAGCTCGTCCCCGATGCCTTGCTCATGGCAAAGCAAGATGCGTTTATCGCGACTTGTGAACGGCAGTAGGGAACTCGCCTTAGGCAAAGGCACTGGGACTCGCCGCTCAACGGCGCCTCTAGCATCGCGCCATTCATATTCCTGCCAACCATGCGCGAAGTCGCCTTGCTCCAACAAGAGATGTGAAAAATTGATGTGCGCGGTATCGTAATCGGGTTTGATCTCCAGTGCGCTACGCGAGCAAGCCATCGCATCGTCGAATTGCCCAAGCAGCCGCAGCACCGCGCCCAGGTTGTTGTGCGCATCCGCATAATCCGGTTGGATCGCTAAAGCTTGGCGGAAGCTTTCCGCGGCACGGTCCAATTGCCCCAGATCTCTTAAGACATTGCCTAGGTTGTTGTGCGCGGCCGCGTATTGCGGGTTGAGCTCCAATGCCCGACGGTGGCTGGCCACGGCTTCATCAAACTGCTGAAGCTCATGCAACACCGCACCTAAATTGCTATGAAGCTCGGCAATATTTGGGTTAATTTTCAGTACCCGACGATAGCTCGCTACCGCAGCGTCTAGTTGGCCAAGATCTTTGAGGGCATTGCCCAAATTAGCATGCGCTTCCACAAAATCCGGCGCCAGCATCAGCGCCCGGCGGAGGCTTGCCGCCGCTTCGGCGTGCTGCCCGTGCGCTTGCAAGACATTACCCAAATTGTTGTGTATCTCGGCATCATTGGGTAAAAATTTCGCTGCCTTTTGCAAAGCAAGCAGCGTGTCTTTACCTTGCATCTGAAGGGCTATGCACAATAACTTCCACACCAACCCAGCCTCTGGATACTGCTCCAGCAGCATGCGCGTATGCCTTTCCAATTCCACATAGCGCCCGCTCTTGAACAAGACAGCAAGCTGATTGAAGTCGGCGGGCGTCGGCGCCTGCGGCGCCGTTTTTCCGGCACAGCAATGCTTGTATTTTTTGCCGCTGCCGCAGGGGCAAGGAGCATTGCGGCTGGGTGTCATAGGCAATATGCCCTTCTCATTGCATCGCGTTTCATTAAGCCCGCTGTTCCGCACACCACTTCGCCCACATCCAGCGATAAGTCCGCTCGATCTGGTGCGTGCGCCCCTTCTCGTCGCACAAGGGCGAGTGGGCCACGCGCTCACGCAAGCCCGCGCGCAGCGCCTGCAGCCGCTCCAGATCTTGCGCCAGATGCCGGGCGAGCTCAACGTACTCATCTTCAGTGTGGGCGACCAATTCAGCGAGCTTCAGTTTCTTCAGCATAGCGCCGCTCCAACGCGCCACCATATGGTCACCCAGCAATGTCACAACTGGCACCCCCATCCACAGTGCTTCGAAGGTCGTGGTCGACCCGGTAAAGGGAAATGTGTCCAGTGCAATATCTATATCCGCATAACGCGCCAGGTGCTGGCTGCCCGTATCCGAGGCACTGACCAAATCCACGCGCACTGCTTCAATCCCATGGGCCAGAAAGCGATCAAGGTAGTGGCGGCGTAGGCTTTCATTGCCAAAGATGTTTTTATATTTCAACCTCAGTCGCGAACCCGGCACCAAGTGCAGCACCCGCGCCCACAGGGCCACGACTCGCTCATTCACCTTGGCGGGGTTGTTGAAACTGCCGAAGGTGATATACCCCTTCTCACGCGCGGGTAGCGGGCTCACCTCCGGCGCCTCCGTCATGGGTGGGTGCACATAGAAAGTAGGCAAGTGAATCAGGTGCTCGCTAAACCGCTCTTGCGTGTCATGCGGACTCAAGCCATGATCGGTCAGCAGGTAGTCCATGGCTTTCAAGCCGCTAGTGATGGGATCATGAAAGCTGACTTGCACCGGAGCGGCGCGGCAGGCTGCAATCAGCGGCCGGTTCTCGTCAAAGCGGCCTGCCAACAGCACCAGGATGTCGATCTTGTCGCGCCGGATCATCTCGGCCGCCGCATGGTCGGACAGCCCGGCAATCGAGCGCCAGCCATCGACTGCCCCCTTGAAATAGTCAGTCATCCCATCCGGCCGTTTCACATCGCCATACAGATATATCTCGAATTGGTTCCGGTCATGCAGCCCGATCAAAGGCTGGATGTTACGCCCCACCGGATGATGACGAAAATCCGAGGATACGTAGCCGATGCGCAGCTTTCTATGGGTGCCGCGGGAATTGGCAAAAGGTCGCTTGATCTCGGGTAAGCCTGCGCTCATCTTTACTGCGAAGCGGGACAGTTCTTCGAAAAGTGAATCCACCGAGATATCGGTGCGATAAAGCAAGGCCGCAAGATAAGATCTGCCAGCAGCAAACAAATTTTCGTCTATTTCGAGCGCCTTGGCGTAGCTGGTAATTGCCTCCTCCAGCCGACCTAATTTGGCTAGCGTCACACCAAGATTGCAGTAAGCATCAGCAAAAACCGGTTTGATTTTCAACACCTGTCGGTACGAGACTACTGCATCATCCAACAAACCTTGATCCTGCAATGCCAACCCCAAATTATAGTGCACATCCGCAGCCTGAGAATTGCATATCAAAGCATTACGATAACTCGCCACAGCAGCATCTATCTGCCCCAGATCGTACAATGCAATCCCCAAATTAAAATAGGCATCGGCATCATGAGGATTCAATGACAGTGCTTTGCGATAACTTGCGATCGCATCATTAAGCTGGCCCAGGCCTTTGAGCGCAATACCAAGATTGTAGTGGGCATCGGCGTAATCGAACTTGATCTCCAATGCCCGACGATAGCTCGCCACAGCGCCGTCGAGTTGGCCGACATCTTGCAAGGCGCTGCCTAAGTTGTTGTGCGCTTCGGCATCATCTGGCAATAATTTCGCCGCCTTTTTCGAAGCATCTAGCGCATTCTTACCTTGCATCTGAAGCGATATGCTCAATAGCTTCCACACCAACCCGGCCTCTGGATATTGCTCAAGCAACATCCGGGCGTGGCGTTCGAGTTCAACATAGCGCCCGCTCTTGAACAAGACAGCAAGTTGGTTTAAGTCGGCGGCTGTCGGAGCCTGCGGCGCCGTTTTACCAGCACAGCAATGCTTGTGTTTTTTTCCGCTGCCGCAAGGGCACGGGGCGTTTCTTCCGGTCTTCATATTCAATTTGCAAAGTTCATTCGGTGCAATAAGGCGAAAATCACATTGCACCAAATCGTCCGGCCATTGAGCACTTCAGTAATGGAATCGCAACTGGGCAATCATCAGCGCATCATTCTCGACGCGATACACCATGCGGTGCTCATCTGTTATGCGACGGGACCAAAACCCCGAAAGCGCATGTTTCAATGGCTCAGGTTTGCCTACGCCAGCGAAGGGCTCGCGCTGCGTCTCACGAATCAGCTTGTTGATTCGCTCGACCATGCGTTTGTCTTGCTTCTGCCAATAGAGATAGTCTTCCCATGCCTCGTCAGCGAAGATCAGCTTCACTTAGCCAGCTTCCGCGCAACGCCCTTTCCTGCATTCAGTTGTGCTGCGGCCGCGAGAATGCGCTTGGCGTTGGCGGGCGTGCGCAAGAGGTAGGCCGTTTCCTCCAGCGCCTTGTAATCTTCGAGCGAGAGCATAACGACGGATTGTTCTCCGTTGCGCGTAATAATCAGGGCTTCATGATCGTCGCAAACGCGGTCCATGGCGCTGGCAAGATTTGCACGAACGGTGGTGTAGGTAATCGCATCCATAACGAGACTCCTTATATGTACGCGATAATGTACATAACTAGCAGCCGCTTGTCTAGGGCCACGTAGAAAACTTTCATCTCCAAGTGAGTGCACCCTGCCGGGCGCACAAAAAAACGGGCGCCCGAAGGCGCCCGTTTCAAGGCTACAAACAGCTAACTCAGCTTACGCCAAATTAGAAGCTGTGAACGAAGCCAACCGAAATCGCTTTCGGATCCGAACCAGCAGAGGCTGCGGACACCGTAGCGACACCGGTGGAAGCACCGAGAACGGTGGCGTTGCCGCCGAGGGTACGGGTGCTGTTGGTGTCATTCTTCAACACGGTATACAGCGCATACAAGTTGGTACGCTTGGACAAGGTGTAATCCGCGCCAATGGTCCACTGCTTCGCGCCTTGGGAGGTGGAAGTAGCAGTTGCGCCACTGCCCGAAGTATCACTCGACTTGACGTATTGCGCCTTCAAGGTGGTTTTGCCCATCGTGTAGGCGCCGCTCACCATCCAGCTGTTCACTTTAACGTTGGAAGTGACGGATAAAGCGGTGGTGTCAAGCTTGGTGGTGTTGTAACCAATACCCACTTTAGCCACGCCAAAGTTGTAGCCGAAACCAGCACGGGTGGTTTTTTGCTTCGTGCCAGTAGCTGTGTCAGTTACAGCCTTTTCAACTTCATGAGCGACCGCAGCCAGGATCGGGCCATTGGCGTAGGTTACGCTGCCGGACCAGTACGAAGGATCCGAAACCGAACCAGTGGTCGAGTCGTTACCGGCTTCGTTACGAGCGCTGTAGCCGATTTTTGCATCGAAGCCATTGAAGCTTGGGGAGGCGTAAAGTGCCGAGCTCGCCATGCGGACTTGCGTGCCGATCAGGGTGCGATAGTCAGCAATGGTGTTGCCGAACATGTCCAGTTTGCTGATGGAGGTCTTCATCGGGCTTTCCTGGTTACCGAAAGTCAGGTTACCCATCGTCTTGCTGCTAAAGCCGGCGAAAGTATTGCGGGAGCCAGTCGTGCCGGTGCCGTCGCCAGAGCCTTGGTCGTTACGGGCTTGGGTATCGAACGAAATCGCGGACTCGTACTGCCAAATGGCGGACAGGCCG
This sequence comes from Burkholderiales bacterium, assembly GCA_018781585.1. Lineage (GTDB taxonomy): Bacteria > Pseudomonadota > Gammaproteobacteria > Burkholderiales > Thiobacteraceae > RBG-16-58-11. The sequence continues at coordinate 6,905 of JADMJT010000090.1, read as the reverse complement.
TTGCCCAAATCTTCAGTGCCCTTGAAGCCGATGTTGCTGTTGTTGCTGGAAATGCGGGTGCGGCGCTCTGCGGTAGCCGGGCAAGTATTACCGACAGCAGTACAAGTACCCGCTGCATTGCCGGAACCGCCATCAACGCTGTCAACCGACATGTTGATCACGCCGTAGATCGTGACGTTGCTGGTGTCGGCCATTGCTACTGGGGCTGCGAAGGCGCCGAATGCGCTAGCTACTGCTACGGCTAGTAATTTCTTGTTCATTCATCTCTCCTATTTGAGTTAACGAGTTGCAAATCGGGAATTTTTAAATCCTTATCTGCACCTACACCTGGTAAAACCTCTCTGCAGAGAAGTTGGAGCCATTTTGCCTAGGCCTATAGATGCATGACAAGTTATTTATGGGATTTTTGCAACATGACGGAAATGGTTGTTGTGTTTTCGCAACAATAATTCGATGGCTTGCATTTTTGAATGTCATGACATATCTTGATAAATCATGAAGCATCAGGTCCAGGAGCTACCGATGACCGCACCCGTTCGCGAGAAGTTCTCGTCCCAAGCCACCCCCGAAGTGCTACACGCCCTACGTGCCATCGCTGACAGCGAGGGGCGGCAGTTTCAGTCCGTGCTGGACGAGGCTCTGCGGGAATACATCGAGAGGAAGGCAAAAGGGCAGCCGCGCCGGCACGTGCTGGCCGCGCTTGCCAGCAGCCTTGATGAGTTCGACGCGCTCTACCGCGAACTCGCGAAATGACCCAGCGGGATTACCTCACCGCAGCGGATGTCGTCGCCATGCACGCCGTGCTGCTTAAGCGCTACGGCGGCGCAGACGGCATGCGCGATGCGGGCGCGCTGGAGTCGGCGCTGTTTCGGCCGCAAAGCGGGTACTACGAGGACATCATCGCCGAAGCGGCGGCGCTGCTGGAGAGCCTGGCGATCAATCACCCTTTCGTGGACGGGAACAAGCGGGTGGCTTTCGCGGCAGTGGATGTGTTTTTGCGCATCAATGGCTATCGGATACACCGCGCACCATTGGATATTTACGCCGACATGATCGGAATGTTCGAGGCTGACAGCTTCGATTTCGGGCATCTTGAACCCTGGCTGCGGGGAATCGTTCGGCCCCACCCATAAGCTGTTCGAGGAAATTGGGGCAGGGCTTTACCTTCTACTCGCTGCCCCGCTGAGCATAACGGTCCATCGCGGGCAAGCCCGCTTCTACAGCGCACCCAAAGGTGAAAAGCGAAGATCGATTCGCGGCGAATTCGAGTTCTGTAGCGCCGGCTTCCAGCCGGCATGCAAGCAAGGATGCTTGCGCTACTTGGGTATCCAGTCAGCTAGATTTTGATCCCAAATGATCGGGCCAATCGCCCAAGCTCGTTTTCGTCGCCAAGGCTGGTGGCGCGCACGCGGCTGTGGATAGCCTGTGGCTATTAACCCGCGACGCCACGCGCTACCGCAGCTAATTTCCGACGGTGCGACTGATCTGTCCGGACGCCCACTGAGTGTGAAGAACGAAATAGCGATAGCTGGAAAGTAATTCGTGAAGCGTTTGCTGAAGGTTGGCAAATGGCACCCGTCACCGCGCTGTACCAATGAGGGCAAATATTTTTGCCCGGACTTCATTCAGTTCGATGGACGACACTTG